>JANQEJ010000199.1 GCA_028278425.1 Planctomycetota bacterium
TGCACCCTCTCGAAGAGCGGCACGACTTCATCGATCGTGTTGCGCTCGCACTCGAGCACGACGGCCCGGAGGTTCGTCGCGCGCTCGAGCGCGTGCTCGAGGATCGTCCAGGTCTCGGGCAGCACCTCGGTGCCGTGGTCGTCGTCGATGAACGTGCGGCCGCCCGATTCGAAGGGCGTTCCGGCGGCGACGTGCATCTCCACGACGCGCTCGAAGGGGTAGCCCGCGAGACCCGCCAGCGGCTCATTGCCGGACACGCGCTGGTAGATCGCCATGTGCGCGACGTCGAGGAGCAGCCCGCAGTCCGCTTCCTCCGCGACTCGCGCGAAGTAGTCCCCGAGGTGCATCCGCCCGACGTAGACGTGCGCCGGCGGGTTCTCGGGCAGGACCTCGAAGCCCGTCTCCTCGCGGAGGCGCCGTACGTTGGCCGCCATCTCGCGCGCCGACTCCGGCTCGAGCACCGGCGGCATCAGCGTGCCGTGCCCGCGCTCGCGCGGACCGACGTGCCACAAGCCGGCGTCGCCGCAGAGCCACGCGGCGCCGACCTCGCGGGCGAGGCTCGCCGTGTCGCGGATCCACGCGTCGTCGAGGTCGTCGCGGTCCTCCAGGTTGACGTCGAGGAAGTGATAGGTCGTCGGGCGGCCTTCGCGCACCCAGCGCCGCGCGTCCTCGTCAACGCCGCGCGCGAGGTCGCAGCCGATCTCGAGGAACTGCACGAGCTCCGGGTGCGCCGCGCGGAACGCGTTGACGTCCAGCCCGCCGTGCCGCGCGCCGAACTCGGTCGAGATGCCGATCCCGAGCGACGGAAGCTCTTCGAAGCCCGCCATCACAACCACAAATACCAATCGCGGGTCACGACGGCATGGACCGCGAGCAGGACGTTCGTCGTCCCGTGCGCCGCGACCGCGTCCGCGAGGCGCCCGCGCCGGTAGGCCGCAAGCGCGTAGAGCGCGCCCGCCGCGCTGCCGGCGATCCAGCTCGCGTGCAGCGCTCCGAAGAGCAGGGTCGGGATCAGGAAGGAGATCCACGTGAAGCGGCGCTGGGACACCGCCTCGAAGTCCGCGGCGATCAGACGGCGCTGGAGAAAGCCGCGGAAGGCGAGCTCTTCCGCGACGGGCGCGATCACGATTGAACCGGCGACGCGGAACGCCGCCCAGCCCATGAGCACCGCCAGGGGCAGGTCGCGCACGTCCGCCAGCGGGTCGCCGCCGCCGCGGGGAAGGAGGTAGTGCAACGCGGTCCAGAGGACGTAGACGAGCGCTCCGATCCCGAACGCCGCGCGCGACGGGCGCGCGAGGAGTGCGCGATACTCGCGCCGGTAGACCCAGAGCACGCACGCGGCCGCGACGACCCGCAGCGGATACCAGCGCTCCGGTGTCGTGGAGCTCGCGCCCGCGACCATCACGCAGGCGACGACCGCCAGCAGGGGGCCGAGGAAGACCGCCGCCGGGTTGACGGTGGGGGCGTCGTCGGCGCGCCGCTCCTCGTCTCGCCGGTCCCGCGAGAAGAACGAGAGGCGCGTACCAAGCGCGACGGACGAGAGGGCCGTGACGCTGAAGAGCAGCCAGCCGATGTAGGAGTGGAAACCTCCCATCGCGAGCTCCTCCGACACGAAGGTCCCGATCAGGATCAGGAGCGCCACGCGCACGCCGTTCACCGCCCAGACGAACCCGATGCCGAGCGGCAGGAGCAGGAACACGTTGGGGAAGCGGAGCCGCGCTCGCGACAGGGAGACGAAGGCGGCGAAGAAGACCACGAAGAGGCTGATGCCCTCGTAGCCGGAGCACTCGCGCGTCAGGAGGACCCGGAAGCCTTCGGGTCCGAGGACGAACTCGTGCGGCTCGTAGTAGACGTCCGGCAGGACGAGCGAGAGCAGGGCGTGCGCGAGCCAGAGCGTGCCGCGCGCGAGCGGTTTCCAGAGGTCGCCCGCGACCAGGAGGCGGCCAAGCCACACCGCCGCGGTGCCGAGCACGAGACCGCCGGCGAGGATGCCGAGGTTGCGGCGCGCGAGCTCCCAGAGCGCGCCCGGCGGATACGCGATCCAGGCCCAGAAGAGGAGCACCGCCGCGCCGAGGACGAGCCACGCGGCGAAGGAGAAGGGGTCGACCTCGCCCGTTCCCTCGGCGAGGAGTCGGCCCGTCAGCCAGGCGAAGCCCCCGAAGGCGAGAAAGTGGGCGGCGACCGGCGCCACGAGCCTCCGCGGCGGCGCGACGCGGGGAGCCAGGCGCTCGAGCTCGTGGCGCAGTCCCTTGCCGGCGAGGAGACCGATCGCGGCCACCACGGCCATTCCCCAGGGCGCGTTGTAGCGCGCGAGCCGGATCAGTCGCGCGAGGGCGCCCGGCTGATCCAGGAGCACGTCGGTCGTGTACCACTCGCGCAGCGCCCAGATCTCCGCGACGAGCAGGCCGCCGAGGAGCAGGAAACGGAGGGTGGGGAGCTTCCGGGGCGCGGGATGCACGGCTGCGGAGGTACTCCTCCGGAGTCCGGAGGGTGCGGTCCGCTCAGCCGGGGATCAAGCCGTCGCCTTGCGGCGGCGCGTCGTCAGCACGAGCGCTCCGCCGATGACGAGCACGCCGCCCGCCACCGCGAGGTAGGGATTGATCTCGGGCGCGCCTTTGAGGGTGCCGCTGCGCTTGCCGACCGGCCCGGCGGCTTGGCCCGCGGCCGACCGCTCTTGCATCGCCGCGAGCGGAGGGGCCGTCAGGACCGCGGCCGCTAGGGCCAGTCCGACGAGCCGCTTGGCGAAACTCATGTTGCGAATCGCGTGGGTCATCACGATGTCGATCTTATCTCGGTGTTTTGAGGGAATACACCGCGAAGCGGGTCACTTCGCCCCCTTCCCCGACAGAACCGCGGGGAGTGTGCGCGTGAGAATCTTGAGGTCGTTCCAGAGCGAGCGGGACTCGATGTAGCGGAGGTCCAGGCGAACGAACTCGGGCCACTTGATCGTGCTGCGGCCGCTGACCTGCCAGAGGCCGGTGATGCCGCCGTCCACCTCGAGCCGACGCCGTTGCCAGGAGTCGTACTGCTCGACCTCGTCGAACGTCGGCGGGCGCGGTCCGACGAGCGACATGTCGCCGCGGAGGACGTTCCAGAGCTGGGGCAGCTCGTCGAGGCTGGTCTTGCGCAGGAGGCGACCCATCCGCGTGATCCGCGGGTCGCGCTCCATCTTGAAGATCGGCCCCTCGGTCTCGTTCTGGTCGAGCAGCTCCGCCTTCCGCGCCTCGGCGTCGATCACCATGCTGCGGAACTTGTAGAAGTCGAAGGGTCGACCGCCGCGTCCGGCGCGCTTCTGGCGGAAGATGACCGGGCCGCGGGAGTCGAGCTTGATCCCGATCGCGATCAGGAGGAAGATCGGCGACAGCATCAGGAGCGCCCCGCCGGCGAGGGCCACGTCCACGAGCCGCTTCCAGGGGGGCATCGCGCGCGAGAAGAGCGCCTCGACCTCCTGGGGCTCGCCCGGGAGGATCGGCACCTCGCTGCGGCGGCGCCGCGGCGGCGTGCCGCCGCCGGCGGGCGGCTCGTCCGGCGGCTCGCGCCGCCCGGGCCGGGTCGCCGGATGGGGCTCGCCGAAGACGTCCGCGAACTTGCCCGCGTCGGTCGGATAGCAGCAGACCGAGCACTCCGGGGCCGTGTCCTCGCCCACGAACGCCGCTTCCACGTCCTGCGCGAGCGTTTCGGCTCCCCGGTAGCTGGTCTCGGGCAGGAGCACCGCCAGGCGGCGGGCGTCGAGCCAGCCCATCTCGTCCGTGCCCCGCACGCGGGTCTGGAGGACTTCGACGAGGCGGCCAAGGCTTCTGACGGGGTCCCCGCTTCGGTCCCCGAAGACCAGAAGCGTGAATCCGTGTCCGTTTCGGTCGGAGCGGCAGCGCTCTCTCCACAGTACGCGCCGGAGCTCCTCCGTGTCGTGCACCCCCGGGACGGCCGGCGCGGGACACGCCTGGTCTCGCCCAAAGAGGGAGCGCAACCTGTCAAGGATCGATACTGCCATGTCGAGCGAGATGGATCTCCGTAGGTGACGGCGGATCATCCACCTCGAAGTCAAGGCCTGCCATAAGCCCAAAGGAGGGGGGGCGAAGTGGAATGTTCCGGATGCTGAGTTGGGAAGAAAGCAGGAACCTGCTTTGAGGGAGAATAACCCGCTGAAAGGGGTTACGTCGCGAAAATCAACTTCAGGTCGGCGAGGAAACCCCCGAGGTCAGCGCCGCTCAAAAGAAAGTTCCTGAATCAAGCCGTGAGCACGCGAACATTCAAGCCGAATTGCGCGAGCGCTTCGCGAATTTCTTTCTCGTAGACGGGGTTCATCACGATCACCGCGTCGGGCGGGTCGGCTCGGAGCTCTTCCGGTGCGACGATCCGCTGTCCCGTTCCCGGGACGAAGCGCCCCTGCTTGCGGGGGTTCAGGTCGCAAACGGCGCCCAGCGTCGCCGCGTGGTCGGGGAAGGTGTTGAGGAAGGTGACGCCCTTCGAGCCGGCTCCCCAGATCGCGAGCCGGTGCCCGGCGGCACGGGTCTCGTCGAGCGTCGTGCGCCACGCGGCGACCTTTTCGGTGTGGCGTTGGCCGAAGGCGGCGGTCTGGGCAGCTACATCCATCCCAAACCCCCACCCTCCCCGGGGACCCTCCGCCGTCCCCCACCCACCCGGGTGATCCGGCGGTGGCGAGGCCGGTTGCACTTTTTTTCGCGCTTCGATCGTCAGGAACTGACCGCCGTAAGTCTCGTCGACGGTTTCGGCGAGAAAGCCCGCGCGGTCGAACGCGGCCGCGAGGGAAGGGGGCGTGAAGTAGGAGCAGTGCTCGTAGATCACGTCCCAGATGCCGCCCTCGCGCAGGGTGTAGAGGGCGTTGGGGACCTCGAAGAAGACCAGGAGCTCCGGCCGGGCCTCCGCGACGTGGCGGAGGGTGCCCAGGAGCTTCAAGGGCTCGTGGAGGTGCTCCAGGACGTGGCGGCTGACGACCAGGTCGGCTGGCTGGTCGGCCCAGGCCTCGGTGTACGGCTCGGCGACGATCCGCAGGCTCCCGCCGCCCTCGAGGTCCTCCTCCAGGCCGGCGTGGCTGGGGTCGATGCCGACGCCCCGGTTGGCGCCGAGGCGGCACAGGAGCCTCAGGAAGTCCCCAGCTCCGCAGCCGATCTCGACCAGGTCCTTGTTCTGCAGGCCGTGGGCGGTGACCAGCCGTTCCGCCTGCTCCTCGGCGTAGGCGCGGAAGGTGCCGGAGAAGTGCAGCGACGTCTCGTAGCCCTCGACGTACGACATGCGCTCCGGCTCGAAGCGCTCGTTGTAGATCAGGCCGCAGCGGGGGCAGAGCGCGAGCCGCACGTCGGCGGTCGGCGCGTCCAGCGCTTCCTCTCTCGTGGCCCAGAGCAGGTTGCAGTGGGCCGGGACGCCGGTGGCCTCGAAGAAGACGGCTCCGTCCTCCGCGCCGCAGACGAAGCAGGGTGAGGCGGCCATCGTCAGACCGCGACGAGCTCGGCCTGGACGCCCATGCGGTCGAGGTCGGCCTGGATCTCCTCGCGGTAGATCGGGTTCATCGCGATCACGAGGTCGGGCTGGTACTCCGCGAGGAAGTCCGGCGCGGAGACCTCCTGGCCCGTGCCCGGCATGAAGCGGCCCTGCTTGTACGGGTTCACGTCGACCAGGACCTCGATCCGCTCGCCGACGCCGAGGGTGGTCAGGAACGCGACCGCCTTCGAGCCGGCGCCCCAGATCGCGACCTTCTTCCCCGCGTCGGTTGCCTCGACGATCTTCGTCCGCCAGCGCCCGATCGTCTCCGGGGCCGCGGTCTCGAAGCGCGCGACGAGGGTGCGCAACGCGTCGAGGTCGTCCTCGAGGGCGAACGCGGGCTCGGTCGGCCCGGCCGCGGGCTTCGCGACGAGGAGGATGTACTGATCGTCGTAGTCGAGCGAGAGCTCGACGATGTCGAAGCCGCCGGCGCGGAAGAGCCGCGCGAGCGAGCCGGGCGTAAAGTAGGAGCAGTGCTCGTAGTAGACGTCCCAGAAGGCGCCCTCCTCGAGCACGCGCAGCGTCTCCGGCAGCTCGAAGAACACGGTCGTGTCCATCCGGTCGCCGATCGCGCCGCGGAGCGTGCGCAGGAACTCGGCCGTCGGCGCGATGTGCTCTAGTGTGTGCCGGCAGACGATGAAGTCGGCCGCGAAGTCGCCGTGCTCCTTCGAGTACAGCTCCGGGATGATCGCGATTCGGTCGGTGTACTCGGCGGGGATGCGCTCGGGGACGATGCTCGGGTCGACGCCGATCCCCTGGTTCTCGCCGAAATCGACCATGCGCATGAGGAACTCGGCCTTGCCGCAGCCGATCTCCAGGACGGTCTGGCCGCGCACGCCGTAGTCCTCGACCATCCGCTTCGCGAGCGAGTCCGCGAAGGCGTTGAACACCGGGGAGAAGCCCTGCGTCTCCTCGTACTCGGTCGAGTAGTCGTTCCTGTCGACGTCGAAGAGCACGTTGGAGATGAACCCGCAGGAGGGGCAGAAGCCCAGCAGGAGGTCGCCGCGCGGATACGCGACGGCTTTCTCGCGCGTCGGCATCAGAAGGACGCTGTGCACCGGGACGTCGCGCACCTGATAGAACGTCGCGAGCCCCGAGCCCTCGCAGTTCGGGCAAGGCAGCACCGGGTCGACCCGGTCCAGCAGCGTGCCGGCGGATTGAAGCTCCTGGCTCACGTCACACGATCTCCGGCTTGGGGATGGGGACGATGAAGCGGCCGCCGCGCTCGCGGTAGTCGGCCTGCTGGCGCAGCACCTCGTCCTTGAAGTTCCAGCAGAGGAGCAGCACGTGGTCGGGCATCTCGTCGACCAGCCGCCCCGTGTCGTGGATCGGCACGTGAACGCCGGGCATGAACTTGCCGTGCTTGTGCGTGTTGCGGTCGACGACGAAGTCGAGCACGTCGGTGCCAAGCCCGAAGAAGTTCAGGAGCGTCGCCCCCTTCGCCGCCGCGCCGTAAGCCGCGATCTTCTTCTCCTCCGCCTTCAGCTTGCCGAGCACGTCGCGCAGCTCGTCGCGCAGGTTGCGGACGCGCTCGCCGAAGCGCTCGTAGTAGCCGAAGGCGTCCATGCCGAGCTCTTTCTCCTCCGCGAGGAGCGCGGTGACCGAAGGCTGAACGTCTCGCGAGCGCCCGACGAAGACGCGGAGCGACCCGCCGTGGATCGGCAGCCGCTCGACGTCGTTCAAGAAGAGGCCGTGCCGTTCGAAGAGCTCCACCAGCGCGTGCGCCGAGAAGTAGCACAGGTGCTCGTGGTAGATCGTGTCGAACTCGCAGTGGTCGATCAGGTCGCGCACGTACGGAAACTCGAAGACGCCGACGCCGTCGTCCTTGAGCAGCGTCTTCACGCCGGCGACGAAGCCGTTGGTGTCCGCGACGTGCGCGAGCACGTTGTTGCCGTGGACGACGTCGGCGCGGCGACCGTCCCGGGCGAGCTCCTCGGCCAGGTCCCGGGTGAAGAAGTCGAGCCGCGTCTCGACGCCCGCCTCGCGCGCGGCCTTCACGGGCCCCTCCGCCGGGTCGATGCCGAGCACGGGGATGCCGCGTTCGACGTAGTTCTTGAGCAGGTAGCCGTCGTTGCTCGCGAGCTCCACCGCGAGGCTCTCCGGACCCAGGTTGCACCGCGCGAGCACGCCTTCGACGTTGGCGCGCGCGTTCTCGACCACGGTATCGGAGAAGGACGAGAAATAGGGATAGTCGTCCTGGAAGAGGATCTCGGGCTCGACGGTCTCCAGGATCTGGACCAGCGTGCAGCGCTCGCAGAAGGCGACGGTCAGCGGGAAACGCCGCTCCGGCGCGTCGACCTTGCTGACGAGCCCGTCGGCGAGCGGCATGTCGCCGAGCTCGAGGAACACGGAGAGGTCGGGCGCGCCGCAGGAGCGGCAGCCCCGGATGGTCTCGAAGCCGGACATCAGGCCACCCGGCTCGCGTGGCGCAGCGAGGTGTCGAGGACGCCGTCCTCGATGAGCTTTCGGATGTGCGCGATCCGCTGGTAGACCGGCCCCTCGAACTGATCGAGCTCGAGCCCGTGCTCCGCGTAGGTGGACAGGAGCTCCTCGGCGCCCTTCCGGACCGTCCACTGCGGCTGGAACTCGGGCAGCGTGCTCGGGAGCTTGTCGCAGTTGACCTTGTAGCAGCGCGTGTCGGTCGGCGCCTCGCTGGCGAACGAGATCTCGCACTCCGGCATGACCTCGCCGATCATCGCCGCGACGTCGCGGATCTGGTAGTTCTCCGCGCTGATCCCGACGTTGAAGGCCTCGCCGCGGACCTTCTCCGCCGGCGCCTCGAGCACGGCGACGAACGCCCGCGAGATGTCCTCGATGTGCACGAGCGGCCGCCAGGCGGTGCCGTCGCTCTTCATGAAGATCTTGCCGGTCGTGAAGGCCCAGGCGACCAGGTTGTTGACCACGAGGTCGAAACGCAGGCGCGGCGACACGCCGTAAGCGGTGGCGCTCCGAAGGCTCACGGGCGTGAACGCGTCGCTCGCCATGCCCGCGAGGTCCTGCTCGGTGTAGACCTTCGACTGGCCGTACGGCGTGACCGGGTTGAAGGGCGACTCCTCGGTGAGCCACTCGGTACCCCCGGCGCCGTAGTTGGAGCAGGACGACGAGAAGACGAAGCGCTCGACGCCCGCCGCGCGCGCGAGCTGCGCGAGCCGCACGGACGCGCGGTGGTTGATGTCGAGCGTGATCTCGGGGTTGAGGTCGCCCAGGGGGTCGTTCGAGAGCCCCGCGAGGTGCAGGACCGCGTCGAAGCCGGAGAGGTCCGCCGCGGAGACGTCGCGGACGTCCTTCTCGACGTTCTCGACGTCCGCGATCTTCCCGCGCAGGAACGTGCAGCGCCGGTAGAGGTCGCTGTCGAGCCCGACCACGTCGTGGCCGCGCTCGAGGAGCATCGGCGTCAGGACGGTGCCGATGTAGCCGAGATGTCCGGTGACGAGGACGCGCATAGGAACCCGCTCAGTCCCAGGTCTTCCAGGGTGCCTTGCCGGAGCTCCAGAGCTCCTGCAGGAGGTGCTTCTCACGGAGTGTGTCCATGCACTGCCAGAAGCCGTCGTGACGATAGGCCATGAGCTCTCCGTCGCGCGCGAGGTTCTGCAGCGGCGCGTGCTCGAACATGACGTCGTCGCCGTCGATGTAGTCGAGCACGGCCGGTTCGAGCACGAAGAACGCGCCGTTGATCCAACCCTCGGCGGTCTGCGGCTTCTCCGAGAACTCGGCCACCTGGTCGCCGTCGAACTCGAGGTGCCCGTAGCGCGCCGGTGGGCGCACCGCGGTCACCGTGGCGAGCTTGCCGTGCGAGCGGTGGAACTCCATCAGCTTCTCGACGTTGACGTCGGAGACGCCGTCGCCCCAGGTCAGCATGAACGTCTCGTTGCCGAGGTAGGGCGCGAGCCGCTTCACCCGGCCGCCGGTGAGGGTCTTCTGCCCGGTGTCGATCAGGTCGACGCGCCAGTCCTCGACCTCGCCGCCGTGCCGCTCGATCTCGCCGGTCGCCGGGCTGACCGTCAGGTTCGAGTTGAGCGAGCAGTAGTCGACGAAGTACTTCTTGATGAACTCGCCCTTGTAGCCGAGCGCGATGGCGAAATCGCGGAAGCCGTGGGCGGCGTAGTGGCGCATGATGTGCCACAGGATCGGACGACCCCCGATCTCGACCATGGGCTTGGGCCGGATCTCGGTCTCCTCGGCGAGACGCGAGCCGAACCCGCCGGCGAGAATGGCGACTTTTGTGGTCATGGACCCGGTTCTGATCGTCCGGAAGGGGTGATTGCCTTGACGCCCAAGAAGCTTTGGGCGCCGTGAGCATGAGGCAACCGGATCCTAGCAATCGGGAACGACCGGACAATGCTCAGAAGGGCGGGGGGAGACCCCTCAAGCGGTCCCCACTGCGGGGCCGATACGCGCGCCACGATGCGGCTCGCTGGGAAGTCGCAAAAAGTCCGAAAGAGTCCCGCCAGCGCGCTGGTTCCGGGCGCGCGGCCGGGGTAGGGAAGCCCCACCCAAAAATGAGAATCCGAACGAGCCCCATCCTCGCCCTCACCTCGGTCCTCCTGGTCGCCTGCTCCGGCGGCTCGGCCGGCGAAGGAGCCAGCGTCCCCGCGGCCGGCCCGCAGCCCCCCGGCCCGGACGGGCCGCTCCCGCCCGGTCCGGTCGGCGGGCTCGCCGTGACGCCGGCGGAGGCGTTCGTCACCGGCGGCCCGAAGGGCGGCCCCTTCGCCCCGGCGGCGAAGACCTACACGGTCAAGAACGCGAGCGCGGTCACCCGCACCTGGGTGGCGTGGACCGACGCGCCCTGGCTTCAGCTCTCGGCGACGTCGGGCACGCTGGCCGGCGGAGCGGAGGCGCAACTCGTCGCGAGCGTGGTGCCGGGCGTCGCCGGCGGGCTCGCCGGCGCACAGGCGCACGCGGGCAGGCTCCTCGTGGGCGACCTGACCTTCTCCGAGGTGCTGCTCGACACCGACGTGGAGCTGCACGTCGGCACGACGATCGCCGAGAAGAGTTGGGTCAAGGTCCACGGCCAGGACTTCTTCCCGATCTACGTCTGGCAGCAGCCGCCGGACTCCTACTGGGTCGGCTACCACAAGAGCCTTGGGATCAACACGTACATGGACCACGGCTACACGCCGAACGACCAGTACAACGAGCAGTTGCTGGCGCTGCTCGACGCGAACGACATGCACGCGGTGCTCGAGTTCGACGCGAACCCGAACGTGGTGGGTCACCCGCGCCTTCTCGCCTGGCTCACCGACGACGACGAGCCCTTCCACACCGGCGTCTCGGTCGCGGACGTGCAGGCGGACTACGACTCGATCAAGGCGGCCGACCCGGACCACCTCGTCACGATCAACTTCGGGAGCAAGTTCTACTGGGACTGGCAGTTCGGCGATCCGGGCAACGAGCCGGCCTTCCAGCAGTACACCGACATCCCCGAGCTGATCAGCTTTGACTTCTACCCGGTGACCGGCTGGAACCAGCCGACCTGGGTGTACATGAACGGCGCGATGAGCGCCTTCATGCGCGACGTCTACGTCGACCACGCCAAGCCGGTATGGGCCATCGTCGAGGCGAGCGACCAGCGGCTCTCGTGGACGCCGCCGTCCACGACCGGGCCGTCGCCCGAGCAGATGCGGCTGGAGGTCTGGGACTCGATCATCAACGGCGCGACCGCGATCGGCTACTTCACGATCGCCTTCAACCCCTTCGAATGGGCCAACCTGACCCCGGCGATCGAGGCGGAGATGCAGCGCACCAACGGCCAGATCCAGGCGCTTTCGTCCGTGATCCTGAGCCCGCCGTCGACGCTCCCGCTGAGCACCGTCGAGGTCAGCGGCCAGGACCACGACGTCACCGTGCGCGAAGAGGGCTCGAGCTACTGGATCTTCGCCGCCAACACGGACATGGGCTACCAGCCGGCGACGATCGACTTCCACTTCAACCAGCCGCCGAGCTCGGTCGCGGTCTACGACGAAGGGCGGACCATCACGCCCACGGGCAACTCGTTCACCGACGCGTTCCAGCCGCTCGAGGTCCACGTCTACGAGGTGAAGTTCTGAGGTCGGGTTAGGCTGGGCTCGGAAGAACCGCCGTGCCCCCCAAGACAGCGATCCTCACCCTCGCCGCCGTAGCCGTCTGCCTCGGTTGCGGCGGCTCGCCCGACGACGAAGCCCCGTCGGGCGCCGAGGCCTGGGAGGCCGCGATCGCGGCGATCGCCGCGTCCGACCGCTACGACGGGCTCCAGATCGTCCCGCAGGCCGGGCTGGTTCCCCTTGGCGCCGACCGGCGCTCGGGCCTGTGGGAGTTCTGGCATCCGGCGAGCGGCGCGCGGCCCGAGCGCGGCGAGGACGGCAACCTCCGCGTGACCGGCGAGACGGGACTCACGTTCGTCCTGATCCCCGGCGGCACCTTCACGATGGGCTCGCAGAAGGACGACCCCGCGGCGCCGCTGTACGACCCGCTCGCGAAGGAGGACGAGACGCCGCACCGGGTCACGCTCGCGCCGTACTTCGTCTCGAAGTACGAGATGACCCAGGGGCAGTGGGCCCGCGTCACCGGGTTGCGTCCGAGCCTCTTCGCCGCTGGCGACCGGGGCGGAGACGACCACCCGGTCGAGCGCGTCACCTGGATCGACTGCGCAAAGGCGCTGAAGAAGGCGGGGCTCGTGCTCCCGACCGAGGCGCAGTGGGAGCACGCCGCGCGGGGGGGGACGACCACGCCGTGGTGGCCCGGCGAGGACGTCGGAGCGATCGGCGAGCTCGGAGCGGCCAACGTCCTTGACGAGACCGCCCGCGAGAACCCGAACACGCACGACTGGGACGTCCACGAGGGCTGGACCGACGGCTACGTCGTCCACGCGCCCGTCGGGAGCTTCGCGCCGAATCCCTTCGGCCTGCACGACGTGATCGGCAACGTCTGGGAGTGGTGCCGCGACCCCTACGGGAGCTACGAGCTCCCGACCGCCGAGGGGGACGGCCGACGACTGGTCCAGGGCCAAAAGAACCGCGCGTTCCGAGGCGGTAGCTACCGCTTCGGCCGCGACTATTGCCGGTCCGCGGGGCGGCAAGGGATCGAGCCGCTCCATCAGGGCGCACCGCTCGGCGTCCGCCCCGCGCGCGCGCTGGAGGGGGCGGACGGCTAGATCCCTACGCCCAAGTGCGTAGCGCTAGGAAAACCGATTGGCCGGGTCCCCCCGGGCCTCCGATGTCGGGGGTAGACTGTCGTGGGAATCCCCCGGTGCCCGCCTCCCCCGACCCCTCCCGCGGGCCCGCCACACGCAAATCGCAACCGTTGAGCCATCGAACGATGAAGCGTCGGAAGACGACCCTCCTGCCGGTCCTGATGGGACTCACCACCCTCGGCGGGCTCTCCTGCGGCACGGAGTCCGAGGGGACCGAGTCCTCCGGGACGAAGTCCGCCGGAGCCAAGCCCTCCGCGATCGAGTCCACGTTCAAGGGGCACCATCTCGCCTCCGTTTCCTTCCCGCTGTTCCCCGAGGACGCCGAGGCCAAGTACGGCCAGCTCCGGAAGGCGCGCCAGGCGGCCGGCCTGCCCGAGACGACGCTGACGGACGCCATCCCGTGGGCGAAGACGATCGACGAGGCCTTCGAGCGCGCCACCAAGGAGGACAAGCCGTTGCTCCTGGTGACGTTCGTGCGGGAGAACGGAGACCCAGCCTGCGACGTCTGACTGGGCGCACAAACATTCCGGTGCGGAATACTTCAACAGCCTGAGATTCAAAAAGTCCTCAACGATCACTTCGTCTGCATCGAGTACGACGCGACGACGAACGGGGCCTTACCCAACGACAAGTACCCCGGCCTGGATCACATCCGGGACTTCTGGGACATCTGCCCGTGGACCCGCGTGAGCTTCGGCGCGCAGTGGGTCATCGAGCCCGAGGGGCAGTACATGCTCACGTCCGGCGCCAAGCGGCACTTCCGCAAGGGAGAAGCGAAGGTCTTCGGCGCGGCTCTCGAAGAGGCCCTGTGGCGCTTCATGCGCGTCCGCAAGCACGAGCGCGGATCGCCGGAAGAGGCGGAGGCAATCAAAGTCGTCAAGGCGGAGGTCGCCAGCGACTGGAAGAACAAGCACCCCTATTTCGTCGACCCCGACTTCTTCACCAAGGAGGTCTTCCAGGCGAAGGTCGGGCTGCCCACGCGGTTCCCCGGCGTCCTGAAGCAGAAGGAGCCGTCGGTCCGCCGCCAGGTCGCCGAGCTTCTCGGCCGCTACGCCGAGAAGGAAGGCGACGAGGGCTTCCGGCCCGGAGGCGACTACTACCCGTTCTTCGGCGTGGGTGTCGCCGCCTACCTCGACGATCCGGTTCCCGAGGTGCGCCACGCCGCTGCGACGGCGCTGTACCAGTTCACCGGCAAGTCGGCGCCGGACTCTGAAGGCGCCGAGCTCGTCGCCGCCGCGCGCGAGATGTGGGACGAGGCGGTCGAGGAGTTCGACTCCAAGAGCGCCGCGGCCGGCGAAGGCGCAGCCGTCAAGGAAGGCTGATCGCCGGTAGACGCTCCGCGGAAACCCGCGGGGCGGCCGCCTCCCCGGTGGAATTCTGATCCCCGGGGTGGAACCCTGGGCCCGTGAGCGAGCGGGACCAGGGTCAAAAGGTGCGCGTCGGCCTCAAGTGGGTCGCCGGGTCCCTGTTTCTCCAGCGGGTCGTCCAGTTCGCGACGACGGCGATCCTGGCGCGCTTCTTCCTGACGCGCGAGGAGTACGGGGTCGTCTGGATGACGGTGTCGGTGATCTTCATCGTCGCCGCGGTCCGCGAGCTCGGCTTCGGCCAGGCCTTCATCCAGCGCCAGGACGCCGACGAGGAGGACACCGGACGGGCGCTCGACACGCTTTTTGTGATCTCGGTGGGGATCAACTTCCTGCTCTTCGCCGTGCTCTTCACCGCAACGCCCTGGATCGCGGACCTCTTCCCGAAGGCGCCGGGGCTGCGGCTCGTGATGCGCGGGATGTTCCTCGCCTTCCTGGTCGAGCCGTTCCTCGCGACGCCGGCGCTCCTCCTGATGAAGCGCATGGACTTCGCGAAGCACTCCTCGTCCGAGATCCTGGCCTCGTGGACGAACGCCGCGATCGCGATCTCGCTCGCGCTGGCGGGCTTCGGCGTCTGGTGCCTCGTGATCGCCTACGTGGGCTCGCGCGTGATCCAGACCGGCTACCTGATGCGGGCCGCCGGCTGGCGACCGCGGTTCCGCTACGACCGGGCGATCGCCGGCCAGCTCTTCGGCTTCGGGAAGTTCCTGTGGGGCTCCGCCGTGATCTCCGCCGTGGGGCGCCAGCTCGACAAGATGGTGATCGGCCGGATCTACGGCGCCACGAACGTCGGCGAATACGGCCTCGCCCACAACCTGACGAACCAGGTTTCCAACCAGGTGGCGCTGCTCGTCAACCGCATCAGCTTTCCCGCCTTCTCGCGTCAGCAGAAGGACCTGAAGGCGGTGCGGTACGGCGTGCTCAAGGCGCTCTCCCACGTCGCGATGGTGTGCTTCCCGCTCGCGCTCGGCCTCATGGTCGTCGCCGAGGACTTCCTGGTCGTGATCTACGGCGAGAAGTGGAAGCACGCGGCGCCGATCCTGCAGGTGCTCGCGGTCTGGGGGCTGATCCTCGCCACGAGCTCGGTCGGCGGACCGGCGCTGAAGGCGATCGGCAAGCCGCACGTCTTCTTCTTCATGAGCATCCCGCACCACGCGGTCTTGCTGGCTCTCTTTTGGGTCTTCCGCACCGAGGGGCCGGTCGGAATCGCCTGGGCGGTGCTCCTGACGCAGCTCCTGACGGCGACGATCACGTTCGTCCTCATCGTGCGCTCGCTCGAGTACCGAGCCCTGGAGGTGCTCGAGCCGCTCTTCCGCACGGGCTCCGCCGCGCTCCTGATGGTCGGCGCCGTGCTGCTCTTCCAGCGGACGATGGGGATGGACGACCTGCCGCGCGTGGTCAGCCTCTTGTCCTCGATCGCCGTCGGCGCCGGGACGTACGTTCTCGCGAGCGCGCTGCTCAACCGCCCCCTCCTGCGCGCCTTCACGCAGACGGTGAAGGAGGTCGTCCGCGCGCGCCGGGCGTAGGTCCAACCGCAATTCGCTGGAGTCCTGCGCGATTTGGTTAGCCGACCAACGGCTCGCCGTCGGGAACACGCAGTGGCGTTTCGAGAACATCCTCGAGCTCTCCGGGAGCGAAGCGGCACAGGCCGACCACAAGTCCGAATCCGGCTCCGACGTTACCGCCGAGCTTGTAACGACCCGCCGGCGTGTGAGCGCTCCAGCCCTCGCGGTACACCGTGAGAATGGCCAGACATTCGCCGGTCGCGGCGTCCCACACGCGCACGCTCCTGTCGTCGGCGCCCGAGGCGACGCGCGCGCCGTCGGGGCTGAAGGCCACGCCGTTCACCTCGTCCGCATGCCCCTCCATGCGGCGCAGCTCCTCGCCGGTCTCGGCGTCCCACACGCGCACGCTCCCGTCGTCGGCGCCCGAGGCGACGCGCGCGCCGTCGGGGCTGAAGGCCAGGCAACGCACCCAGTCCGTGTGGCCCTCCATGCGGCGCAGCTCCTCGCCGGTCTCGGCGTCCCACACGCGCACGCTCTCGTCGGCGGCGCCCGAGGCGACGCGCGCGCCGTCGGGGCTGAAGGCCACGGCCCACACCCGGCCCGCATGTCCCTCCATGCGGCGCAGCTCCTCGCCGGTCTCGGCGTCCCACACGCGCACGCTGTTGTCGGCGTGACCTGTCGCGAGCAAGCCTTCGTCCCTACTCCAGGCTACCGCTTGACAGGAAGACGGAGGGGAAGAGGTTAGAGGAAGCGCCTTCATCCCATCCAGGGCCGCACCGAAGGAGTCCACTGGGCCGAGGCCTTCGGAGTCTAGCTTCGCTCCGAGCAGCTTGGCGCGCCGTAAGTGGGCGTTCGTCAGGCGGCTTCCGCGGAGGTCGGCGCGCAGCAAAGACGCCGTGTTCAGCACCGCACCGGTCAGATCGGTGTCGCGTAGGTCGGAGGCGAACAAGTCTGCGCCGACCAACTTGGCGCCGGCCAGGTTCGCGCCCCTCAGGTCTCGCTCGCGCAAGCTCACTCCGGAGAGGTCGCATTCCGATAGATCCGCTCCCGCAAGTACCACCGGAGCCAGGTCGACGTTGCGCAGGTCGCGGCCGCGCAGTACGACCCCCGTCTCGGCTTCCACTCCGGCCTGCTTCAAGACGAGTAGTGCGTTCTTCTCGCCGATCCCGCCGACCGCATCGCCTAGCCTCTGGCGAGCCCAGACGATCGCGGCCTCGCGTCCGGCGATCCCCACGAAGAAATCCGCCATCAACGTCGACAGGGCCTGCTCTTCGAGCGCCTCGGGCCGCCGCTCCTGCTCCAGCTCCGCGGCGGCCTCGCGCGCCACAAGCCACTCGAGCACCGATTGGTGAATGAACGAGAAGTTTCCCTGGGGATCCCGCACCAGCAAGGTGCCGGAGCCCACTGCTTGAGCGGCCTCCGCCGCCCCTATGCGGCCTTCGAGCAACTCTCCTATGGCTCGTTCGACCTCTGCCCCGAGCTCGTCGCCGTGAACCGACTTCTCGGTCCGGCGCCAGAGTTCGCGGGCCAGATGCCCCACCGCGCGCCAACACTGGTCCTTGGATACGCTCGGCAGCGCCCCGCGGGGCTGCTTCTTCTCGACGTTGTGAGCGATCCAGCGCTCGACCAAGATGCGGTAAAGATCGGCGGAGTCGATCCTTCCCTCGCGATCGCGCGCTTGCTCCAGTTCCTCGCGCGGGAGTTCGACGATGAAGCTCAGGAAGCGCGGGTTGTGCGAGAGGCCCAGCAGGTCCTTCACCTCATCCAAGAGCGTCATCCACCCCTCCGGGTCTTCGCGCGTCGCCGGGTGGTTGCGCAAGAAGGACAGAATCTGCCGCTCGTCGAACTCCTCCACCTTGGCGAGGCGCAGGCCGGGCAGGTTGTCCACTTTGGCCATCAGTGCCTTCTCGGCCTGAGCGTCGGTTAGGAAGTGCTCGGTGCGGCTCGTGACGACGACCTTGGCGCGTCCCAACGCCGCCTGCATCAGCGTGTCGAAGTGCTCGGTGGCACGTTCGTAGGTCGTGCGGACCTCGAGCTCGTCGTAGCCGTCGAAGAGGAGTGCGACCTGCCCCTGCTCCAGCATGTAGCGGAAGGCCTTGCGGTCCCAGCGGTCCATGCCGCCGGCGGTGAGCTGCTGGACGACCAGCTCGTCCAGGCTGCGCGCCTTCTGCAAGTCGCGCATCTCGATCAGGATCGGGGCAGGCGCTCGCGGGTCGGCAGCGAGCATGCGCGCCAGATTGCGGAGGATGAAGGTCTTGCCGGCACCCGCAGTCCCGAGCAGCACGACGAAGCGCGCTTCGGGAGAGCGCAGCCAACCCTCGATGGTTTCCAGCGCGTGCGCTTCGGACGGTTCAAAGCCCGCGCGCCAGCCCGAGCCGCGCACGCTCAGGCGCTGGGGCACGTAGAGCGCGGGCGGATAGATCGGATCGCGCTCGAGCTTCTGGGTCTGCTTCTCGACGTAGGTACTGAAGTCGAGGATTCCCAAGTATTCGACGAAGCTGAAGACACGAATCTGCTGAGACTCGGCGTAGCGCAGGACGTCGTTCGCGGCTCGTCGATCGCCGCCGTAGACGAGCTCGGACTCTAGCCGCGGGTGGTTGCGGCGGTAACGGGCGTCGACGTGACTGCGGAAGCGATCCACGTCTTCGCGCGTCAGGCCGTGCTCGAAGATCCCGATCGGGTAAAGCCTGGCAAAGGCGTCGTCGCCGTGCAGGACGCGGAGGTAGCACAGGCGCGGCTCGTCGTGCCACCGCAGCTCTACCTCGGAGCCCGGATGGCGAACGCGGCAGACCTCGGCGACCTGATGCGCGAAGGTGTCACGTTCCTGATTCTCTCCGCGCGACTTGCGAGACGAGTGCTCGGACTTGCGGGGTTCGGCCTCCGGGAAGGTCGCCTGCACCCCGTCGAAAGCGACCGCCTCGGAGGTGTAGCCGGTATCGCCATCCTGCGACACGCGGTTATCGTCGATCCAGCGGGCGTCCTTCGGGTCAAAGCGCCGGCACCAGCGCTCCACGCGGTCTGGATGAACGCGCAGCACCTGATACTGGTTCGGTGATTCCTGAGCGCGTTCCTCGGCCACAACCCCCGCACTTCCGGTCGCGAGCACCGGGAGCTTCGGGTGGACCCAAGCCGTGTCCGTCTCGTGCGTGTGGCCGTGGAGGATCAGGTTTAGCCGGTTGCCCAGGAGGCGCTTGAGTGCATCAGCGTCCTGAAGGCTGTGGTCGTCGTTCTTCGGCCCGCGGAAGTGGTTGTGGTGCATCGCACCGATGCGCAGCCACCCCCCGTCCCTCAGTTTGCCGAGCCGTTCCCGAAACCACTTCAGTTGCGCCTCGCCGAGGAAACCGTGGTGATCCTCGTCGCGGTGACTCTCGTGCATCGTGGAGTTGAGTCCGGCGACAGCGACTTTCAGCTCCGCGAGCTCAAACAGCGACCAGGGCTCTTCCTCATCGAAGCGGTAATCGGCCTTCGAGGCAGCATGGAGCTTGTCGAAGAACGATGAGTAGTGGCTCCACTTGGGCCAAAATGGTCGGGAGGGCTCGAGCTCACTCGCTTCGCACTGCTTGAAGTACGCCTCGCAGGAGGCTCGGTTGACGTCGTGATTGCCCGGAACGACCAGGATGCGCTCGCGCGACAACGGAATCGACTTCCCGACGCCGAGCAGGAATTGGAGCACGTCTTCGAACTCGCTCGGCCTGCCCCACTCCGCGAGGTCGCCGGAGACGATCATGAGGTCTGGGCGGAGTTCGTATTCCTCTAGGAGGAACGCGAGGTCCTCCTGCAGTCGGTGTTCGAGCGTGTCGAGATCGTCGACCGCGTCGAGCTCTCTCGGCAGCTTGAAGCGATGCCTCGCCCCGAACTGAAGGTCGGAAAGGTGGACGATCGTAACCGTTCGAGATTCGGGCATGGCGAGCCGGAAGAGTGCAAAACAGCGCGGGAAACGCAGTATGCGCGGATCCTAACACAAGGCGGCCACGAGTATTCCCGCCCAGCGCCGGCCTTGCTGGCATCAAGGGAGCATGTGGACCGTCCAGACGTTCGTCTCCCCGGCGGTGCCGTCGAGCGGACCGACGATCACGCCCTGCAGGTGGAGGTCGAAACCCGCCGCGCTGTCCGGGATGGCGACCTGCGGCGACTGGAAGACTCCGTTCGGCGCGACGCTTCCGCTCCAGACGCCGGCCAGCGCGAGCGCGAGGAAGTCGGGAGCGAGCAGCAGGTTCGCGCCCAGCACGGCGAGTCCCGGAGGGGCCAGCGGCGGCTGCAAGGTCCCCGCGCAGAAGACGAGTTCCGTCGCGTGCTGCTTCGCCTGGACCTGGACCCCGAGGGTCGCCTGTCCCAAGCCGACGCCGAGCAGCACGCCGGCCGTCCCGATCTGCGCGGGGACCAAAGAACCGGGATCCGGCCGCGCGTTGAGGATCGGCTCCTCGAAGCTCAGCGGCACCCAGTTGGACTGGTCGTACCAGTCCCCGATTGGTTGGTAGCCGCCGCCCGCGTTCCAGCCGCCGAAGGGCGCCGCGTTCGTGCCCGGAATCTCCGCCGCGTCCTCACCCTTCTGGCAGAGGAAGTCGCTGTTGCTCGCCGCCCACTGGAAGGTGTAGTCCCCCGAGGAGCAGCCCGTCGGCCCGCCGCTCACGAAGGGCATCCCGCCCTGGATGAAGAAGGTGATCGTGAGATCGGTCGTCCCGTCGACGGGGAAGGAGCTCGCGTCGAGCACGATCGGCGTGGCGAAGGTGATCTCCACCTCGTAGAGGAGGGACTCCTCCGTGCAGCCGGAGAGCGACGGGCACCCGTCGACGCAGCCGTAGGGATTGCCGGGCAGCGAGCACGGGTCGGGCAGTCCGCTGTTGCCGAGGCTGACGAACACCCCGTTGGGATCGCCCGGCGTCGGTTCAATCCCTCCGACGGTGGAGCTGGGCTGGCCGCGGCTGAGGAAGAAGTCGTGGAAGTCCGGCGACGTCGACCAGTTGCTGTCCAGGACGACGAGGCTCAACCCCGTGACGCTGAGGTCCCCGTCCGCGGCCAGGAGCGTCTCGCGGGGATAGACCTTCCAGAAGAGCTCCCCGTTCCAGTCCGGCGGGAAGGTGCCGACCGGCGACCCCACGCTCGGGTCGTTGACGTACCAGGAGACGTCCGGCCCGTTGTTGAGGACCAATTCGTTCTGTGCGTCGGCCAAGCCCGCGGCCGCCAGGGCGGTAGCGATCGGTAGAGCTCTCATGAGTTCGCCTCCTTGTCGAGTTCCCGTGGTTCCCAACAGAAGCGACGCGAGAACGGCGCAGAGTTTCGCCGAATCCGGCCTTCTCGGCCGGGGGGCGCGGTCGGTGTAGACCGCTCAGCCGTTCTTCGCCGCGTTGATCTCTCCGTCGTCGAAGAAGGCGACCCCGTGGCCTTCGCCGGCGCGCGCCTTCGCGATCCACACCGCCTGGCCGGTGTGCCAGCCGAAGTGCTCGACGACGTGGAGGATCGCCTCCAACCCGGTGGGGTTTTCGCCCTGGATCGCGTAGCGCCGACCGAGTGCCTTGGCGTCCATCGCGTCGAGCACGGAGCAAGCCTCGCCGACGGTGGCTGCCAGGCGTTCGATGAGCTCGCCTCCGCTCGGACCGTCGGTCGCGGCGAGCTCGCTCGCGCGCTCCCGGTGGTCGGACGCACCGCCGAGCCCGCCGACGATCCACTGGCGCACGTTTCCTTCGAGGTGGAGCAAGACGTTGCCGAACGAGATCACGCCTTCGTGCGGCCGCCACCAGAGGTCTTCCTCCGGAAGCGCTTCGAGCGCGCGCCGGAGGCGGGGAAGGTAGGTTTCGCGAAGATAACTCGCCGCCGCGTGGGCAAAGTTGGTTGCCATATCGCTCATGCACGGAATGCTACCAACATGGCCAGAATGATCGATCTCTCCCATACCCTCGAGCACGGCATGCACACCTACCCGGACCTTCCCGGGCCGGAGGTGAGCGACTTCCTGACGCACGCCGAGACCGCCCACCGCTACGCGCCCGGCGTGGGGTTCCACTTCGCGAAGATCGAGATGCTCGGCCAGACCGGAACCTGGGTCGACGCGCCGCTTCACCGATACGAAAACGGCAAGGACGTGGCGGATCTGCCCCTGGAGCGGCTGGCGGACCTCGACGCCTGCCTCGTGCGTCCCGACCTGAGCCGCACGCGCGCGATCGAGCCGGAGGTCTTCGCCGGGCTCGACCTCCGCGGCCGCGCGGTGCTGATCGCCACGGGTTGGTCGCGTCACTGGCGCTCCGACGTGTACGCCGCCGGCGGACACCCCTTCCTGACGCGCGACACGGCCGAGCTCCTGCTTGAGAGCGGAGCGGCTCTGGTCGGCGTCGACTCCCTCAACGTCGACGACACGAGCGATCCGGAGCGGCCGGTCCATTCGCTCCTGCTCGCGAACGACATGCCGATCGCCGAGCACATGACGAACTTCGACGCGCTGCCCGAGGGGCCGTTCCGCTTCCACGCGGTGCCGGTGAAGGCGAAGGGGATGAGCACGTTTCCGGTGCGGGCCTTCGCCGTGGCGCCTTAGGACTACGCCGCCGCCGGCCGGCGGTCGACGAAGGTGCGGTACCAGAGCTCCAGCGTCATCAGGCTGAAGACCTGCTTGACGAAGAGAAACTCCTTGCGCCGCATCGAGCCGACCAGCCGCTCCACCGCTTCGGGCCGGAAGATCCCGCGCTCGCGCACGGCGTCGGCGCCGAGCAGGTCGTCCATCATCTCGACGAAGCCGGGCTGCTCGAAGTAGTTCTCGACCGGGACGTAGAACGGCATCTTCTTCCGCCGCGCCGTTTCCTTGGGAAGGACGCGCTCGGCCAGGCGGCGGAGGATGTACTTCCCGGTGAAGCCGCGGACGCGCTGCGTGCGCGGCAAACGGAAGGCGAAGTCGATCAGCTCGTGGTCGAGGAAGGGGACGCGGCCCTCGATCGCGCTCGCCATGCTCATCTTGTCGTTGCGCAGGAGCATGTTGTCCGGCAGCCAGTGTCCGAACTGCAGCCGGAGCATCTGATCGAAGCGCGAGCCCTCGTCGCCGTAGGTGGGCGGCTCCCAGTCGTTCGTTTCCGCTTGGAGCGCGCCCTCGAACTCCGGCGTGAAGAGCCCGGCGGTGTCGCGCGGGTCGAAGAGCGAGATCAGGTGGCGGTACCCCTCGTCCTGGTTGCCGCGGTCCAGGACGTCGAGGTAGTCGAGCGCCTTCTGCTTGCCGCGCTTTCCGAGGTAGGCGGGGTACTTGAAGACCGTGTTGAGCGTGGCGGCCGGGGCGAGGTTGGCCAGCGGCCGGACCACGCCGCGCCGCACGAAGCCCGGGGTCAGCCGGCGATAGAGCCCCGCCGCCCACATCACCTTGTGGAACAGGTAGCCGCCGAAGATCTCGTCCGCCCCTTCGCCGGTGAGGATGACGCTCACCTCCTTCTTCGCCTCGCGCGCGAGCTGGTACATCGGGATCGCGATCGCGTCGCCGAGGGGCTCGTCCGCGTGGTAGACGATCTCGGGCAGGAGCGCGAAGTCCTTCACACGCGTCTCGACCACGTGGTGGTCGCAGCCGAGGAGCTTCGCGGTCGCCTCCGCCTCGGTCAGCTCGTCGTGCTCGTAGTCAAACCCGACGGAGAACGTCTTCACCGGCGCGTTCGTGAGCTTGGACATCAGCGCGACGATCACGCTCGAGTCGAGCCCGCCGGAGAGGTACGCGCCGAGCGAGACGTCGGAGATCAAACGGCGGCGGACGCTCGCCTCCATGTGCTCCGCGACCTCCTCGAGCCATTCTTCGCGGCTCTTCCGCTCGGGCCGGTCGTAGGCGGGCGGCGACCAGAAGCGCCCGGTCTCGACGCGGCCGCCGCGCCAGCGCATCCACGTACCGGGTTCGAGGCGTTCGATCTCCGCGAACATACCGTGCGGACCGGGCGCGTAGCGCAGCGCCAGGTAATCGTGCACGGCGTGGGCGCGCGGCGTGCGCGCGATGCCGTCGTACTGGAGGATCGTTTTCGTCTCCGAGCCGAAGAGCAGCTTGTCGCCCAGCCTCGCGAAGTAGAGCGGCTTGATCCCCACGCGGTCGCGCGCGAGGAAGAGCTCCCGCTTGCGCCGATCCCAGACCGCGAACGCGAACATGCCGTTGAGCTTCGAGAGCGCGTCGACTCCCTCCGCCTCGTAGAGCCGCAGGAGCACCTCGGTGTCGCTGTCGGTTTCGAAAGCCACGCCCGCCGCCTCGAGCGGCTCGCGCAGCTCGCGGTAGTTGTAGATCTCCCCGTTGTAGACGATCGTCAGCGCGCCCGACGCCGTCGTCATCGGCTGGTGCCCGCCCGCGAGGTCGATGATCGAGAGCCGCCGGTGTCCCAGGCGCACCTCGCCGTCGACGTGAATACCGGAATCGTCGGGCCCGCGGTGGTGGATCGTCTCCACCATCCGCTCGATCAAGCCCGGTTCGTCGATTCCGACCGTTCCGCAGATGCCGCACATAGGAGATTCAGAGCGCCGAGAAGGGTAACGCGGTGGCATCCGGGCCGAGCGGAAGAACGACGTCCCCCGGGTGCACCACGTAGCCAGGATCGACCAGATCCGGCAGATCCTTGCGCAGGGCGGCGATTCCCGTCGACCAGGCGGGCCTCGGCGTGGAGGACGCCTTGACCTCGATCGGCACAAGCCGGCCCTCGCGCTCGATCACGAGGTCGACCTCCACGCCGGTCGCGGTGCGCCAGAAGTAGAGGTTGGGTCTCACCCCACGGTGGAAGTGCTGTTTCAACGTCTCCGCCACCACAGCGGTCTCGACGATCGCGCCCGCCATGGGACCCGAGGCGGCGTGCTCCGCGTCGCGGACACCGGTGAGGTAGCAGAGCATCCCCGTGTCGGTGAAGTAGAGCTTGGGCGACTTGACGAGCCGTTTGCTCAGGTTCGCGTGGTAGGGGCGGAGCAGCACGACCTGGTGCGTCGCCTCGAGGATCGAGATCCAGGCCTTGACGGTGTTGACCGCGACACCGAGGTCGCGGGAAACGTCGGACAGGTTGAGGAGCTGTGCGCTCCGTGCGGCGATCGCGCGCAGGAAAGCCTGGAACTGACTCAGGTCGCCGACTTGCCGTATGCCTCGTACGTCGCGCTCCAGATAGGTTTGGACGAAGCTTCCAAGCCAGAGCTCCGAGTCTCGATCGGGGTTCGCGATGAGCTCGGGGTAGGAGCCGCGCAACAAGTCCGACCACGACGTGCTTTCGCGGCGGCGTGACTCCAGCTCGCCGTTGCACCAAACCGGCGCCGCCTCGGGCTCCCCGGTGACCTCGCTGCGCGAGAGCGGGAGCAGGCTGAGCATCGCCGCTCGTCCGGCCAGCGTTTCCGTGACGCGCTCCAGGAGGAGCAAGTTCTGGGAGCCCGTGAGCAGGTATTGCCCGCCGCGAGCGCGATCGGCGTCGATCCTCTCCTTGATGTAGGGGAGCAACTCCGGCGCGTACTGGATCTCGTCGAAGATCGCCGGCGTCCCCGCCCGCTCCAGGAAGCCGCGCGGGTCTTCGTTCGCCAGGGCGCGCACGTCGGGGGGCTCGAGGGAGACGTAGCGATGGTCTTGCGCGAAGGCGTGGCGCAGCAGCGTGGTCTTCCCCGCCTGCCGTGGGCCGGTCAGGACGACCGCGGGGAACTCCCGGGCCGCCTGGGTGAGAACCGGCTCCAGCGATCTCTCCAGGTAGGCCATGCCGTGCAAATATGCATTTGAAATGCAAATTTACAAGTCTGGGCTCAGCGGCACCCGCCTCCGGCGCTCCAGGCCGTCCTTGAGGCGGGCGGGCTCGACCGGGGCGTCGAACTCGGCGTCTGCGAACTCCTCGAGCTCATTCGGGACGAAATAGCGCGACGAGCCCATGTGGATCGTCGTGAAGTTGTCGGCGCAGACGAGCTCGGCGACGTCCTGGTCGCCCTGGAGGTGGTCGACGAGCTCGATGCCGTCGTCGTGCAGGACGATGCGGCGGGTGAAGCGCAGGTCGAGCTCGCGCTTCTTGTAGATCAGGACCTTCACGAGCAGCGACTTGAGCCAGGTGGCGGCCGCCTTCATGCGGCCGAAGGTGAGACTGAACACCCGGAACGCGAGGAAGCGGGCGGGACTCATCACCGGGCGCGACACCTGGTAGAAGGAGCCGACGACGCGCACCTCGTCGTCCGAGACGTCGACCTTGCGGTCCGGCACGGAGTACTGCGACGAAAGGACTTCTCCGCCGCGGGTGCGGCCGATGTAGCCGCAGTTGCCGAAGGCGAGCTTCTTCGCTTCGCGGTCGAAGAGCTTGACGACGCCGCCCTTTGCGAGACCGACGTAGAGGTCGTAGCGCTCGCGGCGCACCTTGAGCAGGCCGGCCGCGGGGAAGTGGTGGACTCCGGGCTCGGTGGACGGCGGCGCGGCGGCGGCGCGCACGCCCTCGCGCGCGGCGGCCCGCAGGGCGAAGACGTAGTTGTTCAGGAGCGGGAAGAGATTCCAGCGATCGATCGAGCCGAGCCCGGCGGCGGCGAGGCTGTCGACGGACGGCAGCATCTCCTCCGCCATCCAGCGCGCCGCGCCGCTGCGCATCGCGCACATCTCGAAGCCGGCGGGGTACCACGTCTGCGTGTTGCGGCTCGTGTACTCGCCGCCGAGGCTTCCGTCGGGATGGATGAAGTGCGCGAGGAACGCGAACGAGCGCTCGAGCGAGGCCTGGAGCGCCGCGTCGCCGCCGAGCAGCTCGTCGATCCGCACGAGATAGAACGTCCCGTGGGTCTGGTAGCCCGGGTCGGCGGCGCCGTACTCCTCGTACCAGCCCTCGTCGGACTGGTGCGCGAGGATCCGCCCGAGGAAGTAGCGCCCGCGCTCCTCGAAGCGAGCCTCGCCGGTGATCTTCCAGGCGTGGAACAGCGCGCCCGCTGCGGCGGCGAGGTGGTTCGAAAGAAACCCGTGCGTCTCGTCGTTGCGGCAGAGCCAGTCGCCCGCGCGCGTGAGGGCGGCGCGGAAGCGCTCGGACGTTTCCGCGGGGAGGTCGTCGCCGGCGAAGCCGAACGCCTCGGCCAGGTAGAACGACGTGAAGGCCGTCGCCGCGAGCGAGCGCTCGAGCGGATACGCCTCGTCGAAGTCGCCGCTCGGGCGCTGGATGCGGGCCCAGAAGTCGAAGCCGCCGGCGATCCAGTCCAGGAGCCGCTTGCTCCCCCGATACGGCGGCTCGTTCGCGTACAGGTAGGCGAGGACGCAGAGCCCCTCCTGGAACCGCGAAGCCGGGAAGTCGGTGAACTTCCACGCCCAGAACGTCCGGTCCATGCAGCCGTGCGTGCGGCTGAAGCGCTCGCGGTCGAGCAGGCCGATGACGTGCGGCGCCTTCGCGAGGATCGCCCGGCGGTAGACCTCCGCGCTCACGCCCACGCGGCCCGCAGCGTCCGCGTGTCGGTCACCTCGAAGGACGTGCGGATCCTGTTGAGGAAGCTCTGACACAGCGCGCGCTTCGCCGCGGCGCTCTTGTTCGAGACCGTGTAGACCCTGCTCTTCCATCCGACGAGCCGCTCCTTGGGCAGTGGATCGCAAAAGTCGGTCAAATGGAAGAGCAGGACGAGCGGGTGCCCGAGCTTCCGAAAGCGCCCGAGCCCGAGCGAGAAATACGCCTTGCCCAGCATCAGCGCGTAGCACGGGTGAAACGGAAACGGGAGCGGCCGGTGGGCCGGCATCGGGAGCTCGAGCACGTCGACGCCCTCGACGGGGCGGTGGGGGAAGGGCTCGACCGCTCCGACGCCGAGCCGTCGCGCGAAGGTGGCGTCGGGGAAGACCGAGGAGTCGAAGGCGTAGCCGCACTCCGCCAGGAGCTCGATCGTCGCGCGGTCCACCTGGAAGCTAGGGGCGCGGAAGCCCTGCACCTCGACCTGGAGCTCGTCCTCGAGCTTCGCGCGGCTTTCCGCCAGCTCCGCGCGCTTCGCGTCGCGCTCGAGGTCGTCCAGCTCGGGGTGCGTCAGCGAGTGCGAGGCGATCTCGTGCCCGGCGGCGGCCGCGCGTCGCAACACCTCGCGCTTCTTCGGGTCGTCCAGGTCGGACGCGATCACGAACAGCGTCGCCTTGACGCCGTTGTGATCCAGAAACGAGAGCAGGTTCTCCATCCCGCTCTCGAAGACCGGGTCATCGCCGTGCGGCCAGTCCCAGCCGTGGTGCGCGTAGATGTGGGCGGCGCCGTCGAGGTCGACGTGGAGCACCGCCTGCGGGTCACCGGGGGCCATCCGCCGCTTCGAGCTCTTTCTCGCGCGCCTCCGTCCGCCCTCCGCGGCGCCGGTCGCGTTCGGCGGGAAACTGATCCCCGCCGGTCTGGCGCAGCTTCAGCACGGTGAAGTCCTGCTTCATGCGCCAGATCTCCTGCTGGATCATGTTGCCCTGCTGCGCGATCAGCCCGAACGCGAAGAGTAGGAGCGCGATCGTCGCGAGGAGCAGGCCGGTGAGGATCCACGGGAACGCCTCGCCCTCGAGGAAGAGACGCGCGACGCCGAAGAGCAAACAGCCGACCGCGCCGAGCATGGTGAAGAACGACAGACCCCAGGTCGGGCGGATCGGATTGGCGAACAGACTGTAGAGGCTGTGCGAGATGACGAGCTTGTTGACGTCGGTCGAGCTCTTACGTTTGACCTCGCGGCCCTTGTGCTTGTAGTCCTTCCACTCGAGTACCGCCGGGATCTCGCTGATGCGGTAGCCGAGCACCGTAGCCTTGAGCACGACCTCGAGGTGGAACTCCTTCCGGTTCTCGTGCAGCGGCAGCGAGCGGATGATCTCGCGGCGGTAGGCGCGCGTCATTCCGGTGTTCATCGTCGCGACGTTCTTCATGCACGCGCGGATGACCTTGTTGCCGACCACGCTGAAGAGCACGCGATTGAGCGGGACGTTCTTGTAGTGGCCCGGCTTGAGGTGCGGGCTCGCGATCACGATGTCCGTGTCGGGCTCCGCGAGCTTCGCCGCGTACAACCGCTCGACGATGTCCTCGCCCCACGACAGGTCGATCTCGGTCGTGACGATCACCGCGCCGCGCGCCTGCGCGATGCCGGTGCGCAGCGCGTAGCCCCGCCCGCGGTTGTACTCGTAGGAGAGCACGCGCAAGCGCGGCTCGTCGCGCGCGATCTCCGCCGCGATCTCGCCCGAGCGGTCCTTGCAGCCGTCGTTGACGACGATCAGCTCCCAGGAGGCGTCGATGTTCTCCAGCCGCTTGAGCAAGAGCCGGATCGCGTCGCCGATGATCTGCTCCTCGTTGTAGAAGGGGCAGACGACCGAGAGGTCGAGCTCGGCCTCGTTGCCCACCGGGAGCACGTTTCCCTGGACTTCCTGGTTCATTCGAACTCGTAGATCAGGATCGAATATCCGATCTGGTCCACCGGCTCAAGCTCGAGCAGGGGAGCGTAGTAGCCGGGGTAGAAAACACCCGCCACCAGCGACGCGGAGACCGCCAGGGGCTCCCCGCTGAGCTCCAGGGGCGGCAGCTCCTCGGTCTCGGTCTCGAACCACCACTTGTCGCCCGGCTCGCGCGGCGCGAGGCCGACCGACGGCATGTAGTCGTAGTCGATGCCGTACGTGCTCGCGTCGCCGCTCCCGAAGTAGGCCAGCCGGATCCTGTCGACGTCGTTCTCGTCCATCCAGCCCTTGAGGCCCTTTAGGTCCTGCCCCCAGTCGAGACTCGAGTCCGCCACCCAGCGGTAGCCGTTCTTCGGCCCGCCGATGAGCTCGTTGAAGTGCGCGAGATAGTGCGGGTGTACGAGCAGCGTGCCGAGCACGCACCACGTCGCGAGAACGCCGACGGCCGCCTGCGCCCAGCGCGGGCGCGTCACGCCGTCGCGCAACACCCGGCTCGCGAGGACGAGCACGAGCGGGAACACCGGCAGCACGTAGCGGATCCCGATCGAGATCTTCTTCAGGTAGCAGAAGAGCGCGAACGTGCAGACGACGACCGTGAGCAGAAGTGTCTCCGCCCGGCTGAGCTTGCGCGACCGCGCGATCGAATACACGGCCGCGAAGAAGAGCAGAAGCACCGGCAGCGGCGTCTTGATCAGCCACGTCGCCGGGATGAGGTACCACCAGCCGTCGCGCGACCACTCCCCGCGGAAGTACATCACGTAGCCGGCCTGCACGCGCCCGAACTGGAAGCGCCAGAGTTGCACGTAGGGCTCGGGGAGCGGCACGGGCGTCTCGACGGCGAGGTCGACGAGGCCGCGCGTCAACGCGTTGTCGACCGGCAGCTTCTCGTACAGGCCCGGGTGGTCGCTGTCGTCCGAGATCGGCTGGAAGCTGCCCTGGAAGAGGTAGCCGACGTTGAGCACGAAGACCATCGCCACGCCGACGGCGAAGCAACCGGCGACGGCGCTCAAGAAACGCCGCGTGCGTTCGCGCTCGACCTTGATCCGGTTCAGGAAGGGCACCCCTTCCCAGACCGGCAACCCCTCGTGGCGGAAGAGGAGCAGGACGAGCAAGAGGGCGATCATCGGCATCACGAAGATCGCCATCGTCTTGCACAGCATCGCGCAGCCGTAGAAGGCCCCGCTCAGGATCGCCGGCTTGAGCCCCGGACGTTCGAGGAACCGCCAGAAGTAGTAAGCCGCGATAAAGAGGAAGGCCGTCAGCCCGAGGTCGTGCGTCGCGAGCCGCGTGTGCGCGAGCAGGTTCGGGCTGAAGGCGTAGAGCAGCATCGCGAGCAGGCCGGCCTTGTCGCCGTAGAGCTCGCGGCTCCACCGGAACACGTAGAGGCCGAGCAGACAGCCGATCAAGACCGTCGGAATCCGCGCCCAGAACAGGATCCGCTCGGAGTCGATTGTGTTCTCGTAGAAGAAGCGCCGCGAGAAGCGCCACTGCTCGTGCTCGTTCCACGTCGCCGGGTCGCCCTCGTAGCTCGGCAGATCCGGCCCGAGGAAGAGGAGCGGAAAAGCCGCCGCCACCTTCATCAGCGGCGGGTTGGTCATGTTGAGCGCGAAGTCCCCGGTCCGGAGGTGGTAGTACCCCGCGGTGACGTACATGGTCTCGTCGACCGTGACCGACTTCTGACGCATGCTGAGCACCGCCTGCCCGAAGAAGAGGGCGAGCAGGACGGCGACGAGCGCGTAGGTCCGCGGGGAGGTTCCGGAGCTCTCGAGGGAGTTCATGTGAGGGGAAGAACGTCACCTTGCCGCCGGGAACCCCCGATGCCAAGGCCGCTTCCCTGTCGTCACGAGCGGGATGACTCTTGATGCCCGTCGCGATTCAGGCCGGTCTTGGCCGGCGGGCGAGGGCCTAGCGCCCCAAGGCCGGCGCGGGCAGATCCAGGAGGAACACGTGCGTCGCCCGCGCGGGGACGTCGTGGGTCAGGGGAAGCTCCCGGCCGTCGTAGACGAAGGTTCCCGACGAGCCCGCCTCGGGTGTGATGAGGCGAAGCCGGCACGTCTGGCCGGTCTGGAAGCCGTACTCCGATGGGTCGATGGTGACGTCGACCGTCTGGTCTCCCGGCGTCAGGCCGCTGAACTCCGCGAGGGATCCGTCGGCGGCGTCGGTCCAGTTCGACAGGACGAGGGCGAGCTTCGGCGTCGAGAGGTCGGGGACGCCGTAGAGCGAGGCGTACACGAGCGGCTGGGCCTCACCGTAGGGCAGCTCCGTGCCGCTCCAAGCGACAACCGCGGTCGACGCGGGATCACGGTCGGGGTCTCGCAGGCGCTGGCCGAAAACGACGAGGTCCCGCACCTCGTCGTCCAAGAGGACCGCGAGAGAGTCGGCGATCATGTCGATGGCCTGGGCGTAGACCGGGTGAGCGAGCTTGTTCTGCAGAATCGTGCTCGGTCCCAACGCCACGCCCGCGAAGGGCTCCCCGCCCTGGAAGAGGTGCGCGGAGAAGGCCTGTCGCAGCGTGGCGCTCGTCTTCTGGTCGTCGAGGACCGCGGCGTCCTGGGACGTGACGACCAGTGTGTTGCCGAGCATCTGGTAGTCGTTGTAGACGGTCTGGAACATCGGCGCTCGCGCGACACCCGACGCGTCCGACGTCAGCAAACCGCCGTACCGGTTCCAGCAGACCTCGATCAGGTCGAGGTACGCTTCGCTCGCCCCCTCCATGAACGTGAAGAACTCGGGGTGCACGCCGGCGACGTTGCGCATGTGGTTCCGCAGGTCGCTGAGCAGGTCGCGCTTTCCCTCGGTCCAGTAGCGGCCGTCGCCCTGGGGATGGTGAAGGCCCACGTGGCTCTCGGCATAGCAGAGCCTCGGGTCGGTGTGATACACGTCCATGTAGAGACCGTTGGCGCCCGCCGCCGCAGCGGCTTCCGCCAGGTGGATCGTGTACGCGCTCGGGAACGGCGTGCCGAGGCAGAGCGCCTCGCGAGGTCCGATGCAGGGGCAGACGAGCACGGAGCACGGAAGCGTCCTGTCCTCCACCTCGACGAGCTTGGAGAGGGTTACACCCAGCTCGTCTCGGGCCGTGAAGTCGGGGATACCCGCTCCCGGGTAGCCGGGGACGTAGGTCGCGTCGTAGCCGGGCGCATCGGGGCTGTAGAAGTCGACCTGGAAGTAGGGTGCCACCGGCTCCGTTTGAGCAATCGCGGGCGCAACCGTCTCGTACTCGGTCTGAGCCGGCAGCCAGTCCCCGAGGAGGCTGAACGTTCCGTTCTTGTCCCAAACCCACGGGCGGAAGAGGACGGAATCGACGCCCAAGGCGCTCTTCAAGTCGGGAAGCTCGATGAGCCACTGCAGCCAGTTCGCGTAGTCGTAGCTCGGGTTGCACTCGCCCAGGCCTGGAACCGCACAGGTCGACTGAATCGTGGACGACGTGCAGCGCTCGACCACCAGAGTGCTGATGACCTCCGCCTCTTCGACCAACGCCGAGAAGTCGGGATCGCCCTGCATGTTCCCGGCCTGGGTCCATTGGATTCCCGGCTGGGTCGCCCACGAACGGTAATAGCGCGCGGCGTCGTACCAGTCGCCGGCGAGAACCGACAACACCACGGGGAACGGCAGCGCGGCGGTCGTGTCCCCCGGCGTCAGGTTGCCGAGAGGATAGTGGTGGACCCCGAAGACGAGCCCATCGTTGCCCGCCTTCGCATCGGTGTCCTCGAGCCTCAGGGTATAGGGCTTGAGGTTGAACGCCGCGTCGCGCGTGCCCCAGAAGAGAACCGGGTTCGCTTCGCGGTCCTGCGGCTCTTCGTAGAAGGCCGCCCACTGCATCGTGAACGTGCCCGGATGCGCGGGCGGAGTCGGTGGCGTGGAAGGGGTTCCCTCCCCGCCGGCGATCGACGTCGCGATGGCGCTTTCGAGCGGGGCTCGGAACAGGATGCCGAGAAAGAGCGGAACCGCCAGGACCTCGGAGGCCGGGGCCGCGCCTCCGGCCGCGGACAGGCGGAGCTCCATCCTGTACAACGAGTGTCGGACCGGCTTGGTGACCGGCATCGGGCCCGCGCTCGTCACCTGCATTCCGAACGTGACGAAGTCATCGTCGGCGAGCGCGGCGGCGGTCCAGCGGGCCTCGACCGTCTCCGACGGCGTCCAGGTCACCGTCCACACGGCGGTCAGCTCGTTCGGGGACCCCGGAAGGATGGAGAAGGAGCTGGCGACGGCCGGCGTGCTCGGCGTCACGCGACGCAGGCCACCGGTTGCGGGGCTTCGAAAGGTGACTTCCCAGAGATCGGTGGGCGCCAGCGGGAAGGACAGCCCCGTGGAGTTGTTCTCGATGCTCGTCAGCTCAAGCCCATAGGTCGGGTGAGGAACGTAGTGCAGCGTCACCGTTCCGTTGGTGATGCTTTGCGCGGCGGTGGGAAGGCAGGGCAACGTCAGCCCGAGGGCGGGCGAGAGCAACCTCCGAAGGAGTGAACGACAAGGCATGAGAGTCTCCCCTCTGAGGATCTCCCCGAAGCGAGCAAGCCCAAGGACTCAACCGTATGGCCTTGCGCGGGGGAAGACAAGGGCAGCCCCCGTGCGCGCGAGGAAGCGCTCGTTCGAATCGGGGCCCGTCAGAGGAGCGCGGCCAGATCCGCTGCCGACCCCTTGCCCTCCGCGGCGAGAACGGGGAGTCGATCGAAACCGATGATTTGCGCGAGCGCGAACGCGGACAAGCAGGCGCGGCGTTGATCTTCCTCGTTCATGCCGCGGAGATCCTCCGAGTCGAGCTTCAGGACCGCGGGGTCCGGCTCGATTCCTGCGTCCTCGATCTCCGCGATGCGAGCGGCCAGAAAGCCCCGCGGCCCGAAGAGGAGTCCCACGAACTCCGCCAGCGCCTCCTCGATGAGGTAGGGGAGGTCCCATCCACGCCCGCGCACGTACCAGTGAACGAGCTCGTGCGCGAGAACGTACTCACGCATGCCGGGAGCCAACGCTCTGGATCCGAGATGGATGGCGGGGTTGGAGCCGCCTTCCACCGCTCCGTCCGTCATGTCGCCGTCAGCGTCGAACAAGAACTCCTCGCGGAGCCGCACCGTGACCGGACGGTCCGGCGGAACCCCAAGGAGCGCGGCGACTTGCGGAGTGAGGTGGTCGAGCGCACGAGCCAGTTCCGCTCCCACGTCGCGTCCCATCGCCGCCGGCACGACGACCTCTCCGTGAAGCGCTTCGACCTCGATCGTAGGACCGGCACAGGACAGGACGAGCGCAAGCGGCGTCAGGAAAGCGGCTAACCGGATCCGGAACAAGCTCCGAGATCATAGCTTGCTTCGCGTAGTAGAGACCCGCTTCCCCGCATCCGCGATCGCAGACCTTGCGGCTGGAATCATCGCTCCGCCCCGTATGCGAAACTGGGGAATTCGGCTCCTCGTTCGAGGACAGCCGCGCAGTGCCAGGTCCGCCCAAATCCGCGTGAAGGCGGGCCCGGCCAGGCCTCGTGGCAGCTCCGCAACCTCGCAGGTGAGGAGCACACCATCTACGCTGGACGGATCGACCTTGACTTGGGTGGCATCAACACGAACTACGTGGTTAGGTCTGGCCTGCTTGCTCCGGCGTTGATTCTGGCGTCCTGCGCATCCGATCACGGTCTCCGGGTAGAGGCTGCGTTCGGCACAGTCGTTGTCCCGGAGCGCTTTGGCGAGGCTGTCGGGCGCGAGATCGCTCAAGGTGTCGACCGTCTGACCCCGCGAGTGGCCACGTTTCTGGGCGTCTCTCCCAGCCGCACCGTCAAAGTGCGCATGGTGGAGGACGAGTTGCTGAACGGAGCGACCCGCATGACCCCGGGCGCGATGCTCGAAGGCGATGACCCGGAGATCTACCTCGGGTCGAGTTGTCTTGAGCCCGACCTGCGCCAGTACATCCTGGCTCACGAGCTGGGACATTGGCACATGCGGGCGGCGGGCTGGTCGCTGCCCCACCTCATGGAGGAGGCACTGGCGGAATACCTCGGGCTTTGCTTTGGGCCTCCCGGTTACCTCAGAGCGCGCATCGAGGAGATCGAGCGCGAACAGATCGAAGCGGACCCGGCGGTGCTGTACCTCGATGTGAAACAGCTCGCGGCTCTTGCCCCGTCCGATCGCCGAAGAGCGGTTCTGTCGGCGTTTGCACTCGCTCGCAGAATCGGGTTTCAGAGGATCCCGGAGCTCGCCGCCGCAGGCCGTACATCGGTGGAGGAGCTCCACGCTGCGGCAGATCTGTGACGCTTGCAGCGGGGGGTGTCGACGACAATCCTTGAGCCGACTTGCCCGTGCGGCTTCACCGCGCCGCGGCGAGCGAGTTCTCGCGGATGCTCTCGTCCGCGAGCCCCGCGTCGCGGGCCAGCTCCTCGACCTGTTCGTCGAAACGGGAATCGCCGAAGGCGCTGGCGATCCGTTTCTCGACCCACTTCTGATGATAGAGAGCGGCGAGGCTGTAGTAGGCGAGATCGACGCGCCGCGTGACGTAGACGTGCCGGATGATCCCGAAGTCGGGGTCGGCGGCTCCGAACGGCAGGAGCACCTTGCCGTCCGTTGACACGATCCGCGCGAAGAGCTGGTCGCAACGCCATTCCTTCGCGGCTCCGAAGTCGCCGTCGGTATCGGGCTCGAGCAGCTCTCGGAAGAAAGCCTCGCCGATCTCGTCGGGATGCCACTCTCCGACCGGAGGCTCCTCTTGCCTCCAGCCGAGCCGTTCCGCCGTCGTTCCGAACAAGCGCACCGCGGCGCGGTACGCCTTGGCGAACTCCGCGGGGTTGTCGCGCGTGAACGTCTGGTCGTCCCAGACGCGGCGCCATTCGAAGTCGATGGCGGGGTGGTCGGCGAAGCTGTCGACCTGCGCGTGGCCGAGGTTGACGCTGTCTCGCAGCTTCTTCGCGATCGCGCCGGTGTGGAGCGCGACCTCGTATTGGGGTTGCGCTGCGCCGCCGTGCGAGGCTTTGACCGCGTCGGTCGCGTTGACGGCCGGCACGTTGGCGCCCAGGAAGCCCTGGTGCGCCCAGGTGTCGACGTAGACGTGCATGCGCGCGCCGACCAGCGCCTCCATGAGCCCGTCGACCGTGGTGCCGCCGAGTCCCAGCTCGCCGAGCGACCGGTCGAGCAGGGCCGCGGACTGGGCGACGTCCTCCAAGCCGGTCCGCGCGATGTGATCCTCGACCGCGGCGCCGTCGGCCAGCGCCGTGGCGAAGCTCTCCACGTCTTCGACGAGGGCCTTCGCCGTCGCGCTGTTGGGCCAGCAGATCAGCTTCTGGAGACCTTCCCACTGCCCGGGGGTGTCCGACCTCGGCGTGCCGTCCTCGTGGTAGACCTCGAGGAGCTGGTCGATCTGACCCCGGCTTTCATCGCCGCCGAAGCGCGCCTTCGCGTGCCATGCGTTCAGGACGCGAAGCCGCTGCGCGACGTCGAGCTCGTAGGGGTTCGCCTCGCCGTCCTCCCCCGACAAACCGGGGAGGAAGTGGAAGGCGATCCACGGGATCGCGTCCCGCCCGACCGTGCCCAACCGGACCGACGGCCCGAGCCGCGTGACCTTCGTCGACGTGACGGTCCGGTGCACCTTCCCCGACTTGATCCCGTCGACCGAGGGCACCCACGGCGACGCGACCCACTGGGTCCCCTCGTCCTGGCTCGCCCGCGGAACGATTCCGTTGAACGCTTCGTCGATGACCTCGGACCACTCCGCCATGCGGCGGCTCCGCCCGATCCCGACCCCGGCCGCGCGCGCGGCCATGTAGGTCATGTAGTAGTGGAAGTCCTTCTGCACGGCACCGCCGCCTCCTCGCAACAGGGCTAGAATCTGGCCGCTTCCGAACGATTGCGGAAGCCATCAACCTCACACGCAATCTCTCGAAGGGCAAGGAACATGACCGGATACGACCCCGATTTCCTGGGCGACGACTTCAGCGTCGACATTCCCTGGATTGACTACGAAGTCTTCGCGGACGTGCTCAAGCGAGATGAGCTCAGGAAGAACTTCATCGCCGACTACCTGCACTACTCGGTCGTGATGAGCAGGAAGAACCGGCAGGCGTATCTGTCGGTGTGCAATCTCGACCAGACCAAGTACCGGAGCGTCAAAGGTCGGAACTGGTTCATCGACCACCGGATCGGGGCCGAGAACCAGCTTGACAACAGCTACTACAAGGGCCGAACCAACCTCTGGGATCGCGGCCACTTGACGCGACGAACGGCGGTCACCTGGGGGGACAGCGACTACATCGCCCGGCGAGCCTCGAACGACTCGTGTTCCTACGCCAACGCCTGCCTCCAACACCGCAACTTCAACGAGGACGAATGGCGGATTCCCGAGAAGATCGCGAGCCGATTCGATCGCGACCTGAACGGGCGCCTGTCCATCATGACGGGGCCCTTGTTCACCGAGAACGACCGCTGGTTCGAGCCGCAGGGCTACGACGTCCCGCCGGGACGCATCCCCTCCGGCTTCTGGAAGATCATCTACTACATCGACAAGAAGAAGACCGAAGAAGCCGGGAAGAAGATCCTCGGCTGCGAAGCCTATCTCGTCGACCAGGACAAGCTCTCGCTGCGCGACGACGACGGAGCCGAGGACATCAAGATCCACACGCTCCAGGTCACCATCACGGAGCTCGCGGACCTGACGGGCATCCAGTTTGCGCAGCCGCTCTACGACGCCAATCCGCTCTGGTACCACGTGCGGGACGACCGCGACATCTCCGAGCCCGAACGCTACGAGATCAAGGTCGCGGGCAAGAGCGACGACGTCCGGAAGGATTGGGAGGGCCACGTCATCCACGACAGGGACGACATCAAGAAGCACGGCTTTAGACGCACGTCCGGTTGATCTTGCGGAATTCGCCGACGGCCGCGCCGCGCGCGGAGACGTCGCAGGATCAAGCCGCTCGGCTCTGGAGCCGGCGGGCGTCGACATCAACGATGCCGGGGACGATGAGCTTGCCGTAGCGCGATCCGGCGGAGCTAGCGCCCTTCGCCTTCGTCGTCGTACGGCGCAAGGCTCCGCGTGGTTCCGAAGCGCGTGTTGACGAGCCCTTCTCCGTCGTAGAGCAAAACGGGAATCTCGCCGAAGCGGTCCCCGTCGAGCTCAGGCCACTCGTAGTCCTTACCGGCGAAGGTCCCTCTGCGCGAGCCGGGGATGTAGCCGCGGAAGAGGTGCTCGTCCTTGGGCAGCTTGAAGACGAGGTCGGCGCCCAACAAGCGATCCGCGACGTAGTCCCGGGTCGCGTCCCTGGCTTCCTTGTCGAGGTACTGCACTCCGAAGAGCTTGATCACGTGACCGCACTCGAGGTATCCGAGGCCGACGGAGCGCTCGAACTCGGCCAAACGCTGCGGGGAGCTGAACAGCTCGCGGATGTGCTTCAGGTGCGCTTCCTTCGTCGCCTCGTAGGCGGCGGAAGCCAGCTCGCCGGGCGACGGCGCGTTCAACAGATCCTCGGGGATCTCGACGACCGGCAGCCGTTCCGGAAGTCGCCCGGAGAGCAACGTGACGTGGTGTACCGAGATGGCGGGCTTGCTCTCCTCCGCGACGACCGGCGAACCGTAGTAGTAGATGCTGCGGGAATCCCGGCCCCACACGATCTTGCCGTACGTGTAGCTCGCGAAGGGGTACGCGACGATCCCACCCCGATCGAGGGGAAGCACGACGCCGTAGCGGTTCGGCGCGATGCTGAACCCGCTGGGGTACAGGTTCGCGATGCCGGCGAGGAAGCGTCCGTCCGGGGACACCGCGAGCTGGTCGAGCTCCAAGGGGCAGCTCTCCGGGTCCGCGCGCGTGAACCGCGAGCGACCCTCGTTGTGCAGCCGGAACACGAGCCCGTAGTCGACGCCGCGCCGCTCACCGGGCGGCGTCACCCAGACGAAGTCCTGGCGCACCCGGCCTTCGACGCGGCCGTCGTACCGCGTCTCACCCGCGGAGTCCCAGGCCAGCTCGCCGAACTGCGCTTCGCCCTGGTCCAGCTCGTACCAGCCGGCAACGGCTTCCCCGTCGCGGTTGCGAAGCGGGAAGCTCAGCCCGAG
>JANQEJ010000207.1 GCA_028278425.1 Planctomycetota bacterium
GCGCGATCGCGACGAGGTCGTCGGGCAGGCCGGAGACGCGCTTGAACCAAAGCTCGGCCAGCGGCGTGGCCGCGACGAGGACGAGGATGCCGACCGTGACCGACGCCAGCAGGATCACGAAACGCCGCAGCGCCTGTGTCGCGCCCGGTTTGCCCGCCAGCGCGACGACGACCTCGTTGAAAGCGAAGCCGACGCTGCGGGTGATGAAGACGAGCCCCCAGACCGCCGACCAGGACGCGAGCGAGTCGATCGCCGCCGGCATGCGGTTCATCGCCGCCGCGCCGATCGGTTGCGCCAGGATCAAGAGGATCGGCATGATCGCCAGCGGCCCGTAGAAGGCGAGGAAGGCGCGCCAGGTCAGCAGCTCGGCCGGCTCGGCTTCACGGAGCGGCCCGCGGATGATCGGCCGGCAGCGCCGAGCGATGTAGATCATCTCGACGATGACGCCGGTCATGATGCCCGACGTACCGACGACGATTCCGGCGACCCCCCCGATGAAGTACCCGAGCGCGAGCACGCTCCCGTTGGCGATCAACCGGACGATCGTTCCGATCGACACCTCGAGCGAGCGGTCGAACCGGATCAAGACGCCCTGGTGGAACCGCCGGTGCGCGATCGCCCAGGTCCACGGCGTCATGATCATGAGCCCGATGCGAGCCGGCTCGAGGAGCTGCGGTTTCAAGCCGAGGACGTCTTCGGCGACCACGTAGTAGAACGGCGTGAACGCGATCACGACGTGGATCGCCGTCAAGGCCGCGCTGGTCACCATCATGAAGCGGTAGACCCGCTTGTAGGACGCCTTGTCCTTGCACAGCGCCGTCGACGCCGCGAGGAGCATCATGATCGGCCCCTCGATGATCAGCGCGATCGGAAAGACGAGCGAGCTGAAGGCGGCGAGGTTGGTCTTGGGCTCGGCCAGACGGGCGACAACCGCGGTGAAGAGCGGCAGCTCGACACCCATCAGGAGCCAGCTCCCGGCCAGCGGCCACCAGAGGCGGAACACGCGGGCGAGGTTGACCCTGTCGTCGTTCGTCTTGAGCGCGGACACGAGCCGCGCATTGTCCCACGGCCGCCGTGTGCGCCAAAGGGGCTATCGCCTCGGGAGCGTGAGGCTCGCACCGAGCGCAGCCTTGCTCAGTGCCAGGCTGCGTTCGGCAACATGCCGTAGATGGGCGCACCACTCCGTGTTTGACGTGCCTGAGCCCGTATCGTGCAGGCAGCCTTCGACTTACGTCGTTGAGAGTTCGCAGGAGGCTGATCTCAAGGCCGTCCTACTCACCACACCTTACTACCCGCCGAAGTGCGGCCACTTACCGAACACCTTGGATGACCTCACTCATGGAGTCTAGAATGCCTGCCGCCTCCAGGAAAACAAACAGACCAAAGACCAATCGTACTGGGAGGTCAACAAAATGTCGCGAAGAGGATGGATTGGCGTAGTCGTAGCAGCCGCAGTTGTCATTCTCCTGGTCACGTACTTCTGGAATCGCAGCCACTACGTTCAGGGGGAGGGGAAAGAGCTTTCCATCGGTGCCGTCTTCGATCTGACGGGCTCTCTCTCGTACATGGGCCAGTGGTCCCTAGAGGGCGCAAAGCTGGCGGAACAGGAGGTGAACGAAGCGGGGGGAATCGGAGGACGGCCGATCAGGCTTCTCATTGAAGACGCGGAGACCAACCCTCAGAAGGCGGCCACAATCCTACGAAGATTCATATCTGTAAACAAAGTTCCTTTGGTGATCGGTTTCAATGGTAGTAGTGAGGTTATGGCAAGCGCTCCGATCGCAAACAAAGAGCGTGTCGTTCTCTTCTCAACAGGGGCTGCCAGCCCACATATTACAGCTGCGGGCGATTACGTCTTTCGTAACAGGCTAAGCGGAGCGCTGGAAGCCGGAAAGATGGCTGAGATAGCGTTTGGCATGCTTGAACTGCGCACGGGGATGATCTTGTATATTAAGACAGACTACGGTGAGGGCTACGCTCAGGCGTTTCGAAACCGCTTCATTGAACTAGGAGGAAACGTAGTCGCCGTCGAGACGTTCCAGCAGGGGCAAACGGACTTTAGGGCGCAGCTATCGAAAGTAACACAGGCACAAGGCATTGAGTTTGTGTACCTCGCCTCGCATGTACGTGAAGCTGCTGGAATCCTGCGCCAAGCGCGCGAACAAGATGTGTCTCAGCGCTGGCTAGCCTCGAATGCGATTGAAGCACCAGAGTTGTTCGAGATCGCAGGCGAAGCAGCCGAGGGTGTAATCCTCACGGTCGCGAAGTACGCGCCTAATGATCCTTACGCAAAGGAGTTTAACCGAGTCTATCGTGATGTTTATGGCCGGGACTCCGAAATGTTCGCCGCCCATGCTTATGACGCTGTCAAACTCCTTGCCGAGAAGATCGAGGAAGTTGGCTACGACTCCGACCGGATACGTGATGCTCTTTACGAGGTCAGGGGCTATCGCGGAGTCTCGGGCACGACTTCCTTTGACGAAAACGGCGATGTCATAAAGCCGGTGGCAACAAAGATTGCCCAAAACGGACGTTTCGTTGAGATTCCCGAGAGCAGAATCCACGAATACAAGTAGGGGAGATCTCACCGATAATGAACAGCAAGGAGCTATTGAGCGGCCTGATCGACAACGGGTGGATATACCAGCTTACCAACACACCACTGCTTGTTTTTCGCCCCCCAATGACAAGGTTCCTGACAGCGGTCCGCGACATCTTCATTCGGAGGATCGCTCGGGAACACGAGTTCGAGGAATGGCTGTTTCCTCGAATGGTTCCAGAAGAAGTCTTGGCTAAGACAGGGTGGCTGAACTTCCACCGCGAGGAAGCCTGGTTGATCAGTCCAAAGAGGGAGCACGTGTTCGATCCTGAGAACGCTGACCTTTTTCCCTTGCAGGAGAAATTTCCTGCGCAGCCACTCCCTTATGCTCTCGATCCGATTCAGTGCGTTTCTTTCTACTACTCTTTGTATGGTACGACGATAAGTCAACGCGACCTTCCGATGCGAGTCTTCGAGTACCAAGGGGGTTGGACCTATCGATACGAGACGCATCCCGACGGATTGCAGAGAGGACTCGGTTTCCTAAGGCTCGAACTGATATGGCTCGGCATTCAATCACACGCCGAGAGGATTCGAAACGAAACACTACGCTCGTTCGTGCGTGCTCTTGAGGAGCAGCTATACCTTGATGTGGAGCTTGGAATCGCAGACTCTTGCTTCGAAGAAGCGCCGAAGGAAGGCTACGATCAAAAGAGAGTTGTCGAGGCGAAGAATATCGACCGAGTCCTAGACGTCCCATCGGTTGACGTGATAGTGCACGATCCGGAATCAGGAGAGTACATGGAAATCGCTTCGGCCGGTCGCCACGAGAAGCTGCCACGTAGATTCCAAATATCGATCGAGCCGATGGCCGATAACCCGGCACCTCTAGCCTGGTCCGGTTGTCTCGGCATCGGCATCACGCGCGTAGCCGCTGCGTTTCTGAAGAAGCACGGACTTGATCCTGATAATTGGCCACGGGAGTTCAAGGGCGTGTTCGACCGGACAGAGTGATAAATGAGGCTCCTTGGATCGGAATACAAGACCGCCGGGATTTGGCTAGCAATATGTATATGGCTGTTCCTTGAAGTCGCCCTACTGCTCGACTTGCTACATCTCGGCCATGCGTTTGACGCCGTTCATATCGGCTTGGCCATAGTCGGAGGTGTCTTTGCTGTTCTGGCGATGATGGATGCCCATCGCGCGTTCTCCAAAGCGCAAGAAGTGCAAGAGGCTACTGGCTCATTCCGGATGAGCTTCTCCGCTGTGATGGAGGAAATGGTCGAGATAATCGAGAACGCCCAAGTGAACGCGACGGTTCTTGTTCCAACACCGGGGTACGGGTTCTTGTTTGGGCAGCGACAGTTGAGCTCCAGGTTTGTGCAAGCCCTGGAGGACTTTGTTACCCAGAGGGGCGGGCAAGTCGATCTCTACTTGGTTGTGGGGACGACGGATCCAATCAGTGAGTCTGTGCCTCAGCAGTACCTCTGGAGGGCATATGAATTACAGACAAACGGCACGGGTAGCAAAGGGGTAGTCTATGAAGAGTACCGTCAACTTGTCGAAAGAGTGTTTCTTCTTCATGCCCGCTCGTCCGGGAGCATGCGCATACACGTCTTAGAGAGCGACCCTAGCGTCCGTCTGATCCTAGCCGACGTTGAAGACTCGAGCAACAGGGTTTGCCTGTTGTCGTTTGCCCAGCTCGAGCCTCTGAATACTCAAAGAGAATTCGAGTCAAAGGGCTTCATGAGTAGAAGAACCGAGATGGTGAGGGCAGTACAGGATCTTGTAACTGTCTACCAATCTAGCGAGAGGGTCGGGGAAGGTACCCATGACATAAGGTCTCTTTTCACCACCCTACTGACATGATGCAAGTCATTGCGAATGGCATAGTCGCGGGTGCTGGCTATGCCTTGTTCGCTCTAGGGTTCGGTCTGGTCCATAGCACTGGGCGGTTCTTTCATATGGCACATGGCGGCTCCTATGTCGTGGGGGCCTACTTGACATACGTACTAGTCAGTAAGGTAGGCCTAAGCAGTCTGGTGGGCGGTTGCGGCGGCGTTCTCGGAGGCGCAGTACTAGGAGCGATGATGGAGATCGCCGTCTTCCGGCCTCTCCGCAGACGCAATGCTTCCCGGGAAGGGATGTTCTTGGCCGCATTGGGGCTCATGGTCTGCATTCAGAATGGGGTGTCTTTGGTTTTTGGTGACCAGCCTGTTGTGCTCCGAACTGCAAGCGTGGAACCGGGAATGCTCTTCCTTGGGGCAAGGATTACCAACGTGCAGGTATGCATTGTGGCCACTTGTATTGCGGCCGCAGCCTCCGCATGGATAGGCCTGCAGAAGACAAACCTCGGGATGCGAATCCGTGCGGTTGCTAGCAGCCACGAACTCGCAACAGTCTATGGCCTGCGGCCAGAAGCGATTCTCCTCCTGGTTATGGTGTGCGCATCTGCTCTCGGCTCCCTGGCTGGGATACTGTCGGGCTTTGACACCGATCTCACCCCGAGCATGGGATTCTATGCCCAGTTGATGGGGGTGGCGGCATCCATAGTGGGGGGGATCGGAAGCGTTAGAGGTAGTCTACTGGGCGGGTTTATGGTTGGCCTTGTCCAACACCTCGGGGTGTGGAAACTACCTACACAATGGCAAGAAGCCATTGTGTTCGCGCTAGTTGCAGTTTGCCTTTGCATTAGAGCACGGGGCTTCTTGAGAACGAATTGGGGCACCAAGGACTGATGGACTACCTTCTACACGTCCTAGTCCTGTTCTTCCTGTATGCCATCCTAACCACTTCGCTTGATCTCCTGGTGGGGCACTCCGGTCTTCTATCGATTGCACATGCCGGCCTCTACGGCATTGGCGCGTACGCTGCGGCAATAGTTAGCACCCACTTCGATATCTCCTTTCTGGGTAGCGTCGCGATCGCGATGCTTGCCGGCGTACTCGTCTCCTTTTGCATCTCATTGCCATCGAGGGGGCTCAAGGGCGACTACTTTGCCGTTCTGACCTTTGCTCTTCAAATGGTGCTCTTTCACCTTCTCAACGGATGGGATCGACTAACCGGCGGGCCGCTAGGGATTTCAGGGATACCCGCGCCTGCGGTCTTTGGCGCGGAGCTAGATACACTTGCGGAGACGACTCTCCTGTTCGCATCGTGTGCGGGGGTTGTTTTTGCTCTTTCAAGGAACGTGGCCACCAGCCCGTTCGGGCGGGTTTTGCATGCACTCCGAGAAGACGAAGGTCTAACTCAATCCTTGGGCAAGCACACGTACCGCGTCACGATTCAAGTCTGTGCAATGAGTGGAGCTTTTGCGGCGCTCGCGGGCGCACTCTATTCTCACTACATTACGTACGTCGACCCAACCGGCTTCACTGTGGTCGAGTCCATACTTATCTTGGCTATGGTCATTCTCGGTGGTCCGGGCACAATACTTGGACCGATAATAGGAGCGATATCGCTCGTTTCCTTGGCAGAGGCTTTGCGCTTCATAGGCATTCCAGCTTCGGAAGCCGCAAGCCTTCGGCAGATTGTCTATGGACTTGCGCTGATAGCCATCGTGTTTCTGAGGCCAAGAGGACTTGCACGAGCTTAGACGGATGCCGAAAACTCCCACGCTGCAGTGTGATGGTCTGTTCAAGCAGTTTGGTGACGTACGGGCTCTCGCCGACGTCAGCGTAAGGCTGTCCCGACCAGGGATTGTTGCAATCATTGGCCCGAACGGTGCTGGAAAGACCACGTTGCTGAACGCGTTCAGTGGATTCGTTCAAGCCGACCGAGGCGTTTGTCGCCTTGAAGGCCTAGAGCTCTCCGGGCACTCGGTAGCTGAAGTGGCTAGGCTAGGCATCGCTCGCACGTTTCAGGAAGTACGCGTTATCGACCGTCTGTCGGCTATCGAGAATGTCATGCTCGCGAGACCTGGCCAGCGGGGTGAGTCGCTACTACTGGCGTTGGCGTCACTTGGCTGGAGGACGGAGGAGCGGGTGAACCATGCTGTTGCGGAGCGGGCACTCGAATCGGTTGGTCTTGGGCAGGAGAGCAACCGCCTGGCTTTGGAACTCTCCTACGGACAAAGGAAGCTGCTCAGTCTGGCGGTTGTTCAGGCCACGGAGGCTCGAGTCCTACTTCTCGATGAACCAATAGCCGGCATCCACCCCGAGAGACGTGTCTCGATCCTGAATTTGCTTCGTCGACTACGAGACGACGGGAAGCTCCTGGTTCTTGTCGAACATGACATGCCCGCTGTTAGGGAAGTAGCAGATACAGTGATTCTGATGGACGAAGGAAGGGTCGTCGCCGAGGGAGAACCCAGCGACATCCTTCAACGCCGCGAACTAGTCGAGGCATACCTTGACTGACGTAAGTGATGGGCGCATTCCGCTGCTTCGCACAGAAGCACTTTGGAGTGGATACGGAACAAGGGGAGTCCTCGCGGACGTCAGCATAGCCATACACAAAGGTGAGGTTGTCGCGGTGGTGGGCCATAATGGAGCCGGCAAGTCCACGCTACTCAAGTCATTGTTCGGTCTCGCGACGATTCACTCCGGCCGGATTGTACTCGATGGGATGTTGGTCGCGAAGCCAACACCGTTGAACTCGCTCAAAGCGGGGATCGTCTATCTGCCACAGAGAAAGCAGGTCTTTCCAGAGCTTAGCATCAAGGAGAATCTAGCCCTCGTGGCACAAAGGCTACCCAAACATGATCGCAGCGACAGAATGAACCACGTAGCCACAATCTTCCCGGTCCTACGTCAGCGCTGGAATCAAGAGGCAGGGAGCCTCTCTGGAGGAGAGCGGCAGATGCTTGGACTAGGGCTGGCGATGATCATGTCGCCACGTCTCTTGCTGCTTGACGAACCATCGCTTGGCCTGGCACCTGACTTGGTCGTACGTGTTCTTGAGAAAGCAAGGGACCTGGCACAAGGTTACGGTGTAGCTGTCGTTGTGGTGGAGCACAAGGTGAAGAAGGTCTTGGCGATAGCCGACTGCGCATATGTGCTGCGAAACGGGAGGGTCACCTTTGGATCTCGCGCGTCAGATCTGATGGACGAAGCCACACTGCTTACCGCCTACTTGTAGGTTGGAGGCTCATGTTCCGGAGTCTTCGTCAGCTTGAACTGTTGAAGTTACCCGAACCGGCTCAGCGCTGGCCTAGGGAGTAAACACGTACGCCGTGTCGTGCAGCACTCCTTGATCCGACCCGCCGGCCACGAGGTACGATCCGTCGTGCAGCCGCGTCAGCGTGAAGTCCCCCCGCTGATCCGGCCCCGCCAGCGGGAACCCCGGGTTGAGCCCGATCGCGTTCCCCGTCGTGAAGGTCACCACGCCGTCGTGCTCGCCGGAGAACGCCGCGCCGTTGAGGTTCAACAGATCCTTGTAACCACCCATCGCGAGCACGCGCCCGTCGCTTGTCGTGACCTGGCGGTGGAACGCGGAGCCCGTCGGCAGGTTGCCGCCGGCCAGCCACGAAACGCCGTCGAACACGCCACAGCTCGGCGTCGTGATCGCCTCGCTCTGTGGGCCGCCGGTGAAGGCGCCACCGGTGAGGACGACGTCGCCGTTCGGGGCCTTGCTCAGCCCGAAGAAGCCGCGGCCGATCGGCAGGCTGGGCGCCGGTGAGAAGAGGTTCGTGGCCGGGTCGTAGTAGTCGGCGGTCCCGGTAAAGCTCGGGACGTCGGCGAAGCCGCTGAAGAAACCGCCGGCGATACCGGCGACGACCAGGATCCTCCCGTCGTCGAGCGTGACCGCCCCGTGCCCGGTGCGCGGGCTCGACATCGTGTTGCCCGTCGGGCTCCACGTCCCGGTCGCCGGGTCGTAGATCTCCGCCGTGTTCTGCGCGGTATCGAGCGCTTCCTCGAACATCGTGATCGGGTTCTGGTAGTCGGCGAGGCCGCCCGTGACCAGCACTTTGCCGTCCGCCAGCATCGTCGCCGTGTGCCCCGTGCGCGGCGCCGACATGCTGCCCGTCGGGCTGAAGCTGTTCGTCACGGGGTCGTAGAGCTCGCACGTGGCCGTCACCGTGCCGTCGGACGCCACGCCGCCGCTGATCAGGACCGTTCCGTCCTGGAGGAGGATCGCCTCGTGCTCACCGCGCTCGACCGACAGGTTCGGGCCGGGCGTGAAGGTGCGGTCGAGGGGGTCGTAAATCTCCGTCGTGTTCGTCGGGAAGGGGACCGTCACCGTTCCGCCGCCACCCCCGGCGATCAGCACTTTGATGCGGTTGTCCTTGCCGCCCTGACCGAGCAGCGTCGCCGTGTGCAGGATCCGCGCGACGTTCATGTTGCCGGTCGGCGTGAACGAGTCGGGGTTCTCGAAGTAGAGCGGGACCGTCTTGCTGAGGCTCCACGCGCCCGACTCGAAGGTCGCCGCGTTGCCGTAGAGCGGCGGGAACGACACCAGCGTCGGCACCAGCGGAATCGGGATCGCGAGCGTCACGTTCCCGTTCCCGTCGAGCGGAAGCGGCAGGATGAAGTACGCCGGGTCAAAGACGTCCAGGCAGACCTGCCCGATCACCGGGTGCGTCGTGATCGCGAACCCGCCCGAGATCGACAGGATCCCCTGCCCGAACGGCGTGTTCGGCGAGCCCATGTCGAACTGGAAGAACCCGCCGATGTACGCCGGCTTGGCGTCCATGTAGGCGTCGCCGTGGCCGTTGCCCTCGCAGAGGTCTTGGGCGGTTAGGGGGAGCGAGAGCGCGGCCAGCGCGCCCAGGGCGTACGAAGCTCTCATGGCCGAGATCCTCCGAGCTCTTGGGCCCGGTCAGGGGGTGTAGATGAAACCGTCGTCGTAGATCGTCGCGGCGCCGAAGGGGGCCGTTCCGTGATAGCCGCCGAGGAGCAGGACCGAGCCGTCCCACAGCTTGGTCGCGGTGTGCTCGCCGCGTGGCGAACCCGCCGTGCCGAGGAAGGAGTTGCTCCCGAGGTCGACCCCCTGGGTGTAGAGGAAGCCGTCGTGGACGCCGGCGAACTCGGTCCCCTGCAGGATGGTCAGGTCGCCGATCAAGCCGCCGGTGACGAACGCGTTGCCGTCGTCGAGCGTGACCTGCCGGTGGAAGGCCGCGGACTGGTTCAGGTTGTCGGTGATCGACCAGGCGGCGCCGTCCCAGCGGTAACAGGAGGAGCTCGCGATCGCCTCGCCGAAGCCGCCGCCGGCGATCGTTCCGCCGGTGACGAGAACGTCGCCGTTGCCGAGCAGGCTCGCGCCGAAGAAGGAGCGAGCCGAGGGAATCGCGGTCGAGGGAACGAACGTGTTCGTCGCCGGGTCGTAGTGGTCGCACGTCGACGTGAAGAGCGGAACGTCCGTGCCGAAGCCCGTCGACGTGCCGCCGCGGGTGCCGGCGATGAGGAACACGCGACCGTCGTCGAGGAGCACGGCCCCGTGCCCCGAGCGCTTCGAGCCCATCGCGTTCGCGACCGGCGCCCAGAGCCCCGTCGCCGGGTCGTAGACCTCGCCGGTGTCCTGCGCCGTGTTGAGCACGGCGGCGAACTGCGTCGCGGCGTTCACGTAGTTCGAGAGCCCGCCGGTGACGAGCACGCGCCCGTCCTGGAGCAGCGTCGCGGTGTGACCGATGCGCGGCGTCGACATCGCCGTCGTGAAGGAGATCGTCCCGGTGGTGTGGTCGTAGATCTCGCACGAGGCGGTCACGACTCCTCCGCCGTCCGCGCCGCCGGTGATCAGCACGCGCCCGTCCTGGAGCAGCGTCGCCGTGTGCTCCGCGCGATCGACGGCCATGTCCGGGCCGGCGAAGAACGTCCGGTCGAGGGGCTGGAAGATCTCGGTCGAGTTCACCGAGCCCAGCGTGATGATCGAGCCGGTTCCGCCGCCGCTGATGAAGACCTGGATGCGGTTGTCGCGCGGATCCTGGCCGAGGGCGGTCGCCTTGTGCATCGACCGCGTCTGCGCCATCACGCCGCTGGTCCCCCGGTACTCGGACGGAAGCTCGAAGTAGACCGGCACGGTCTTGCCGGTCTCGATCGTCGTGCCGTTCACGTTCGCCGGCGCGCCGTAGAGCGGCGGGAAGGCGACGAGCGACGGGTCGTTCGGCACCCCGAAGGCGAGGTGCAGGTTGCCCGTGCCGTCGAGCGGCGCGGCGAACACGGTGTAGGCCGGCGAGAAGACGTCCAGGCACACCAACCCGAGGATCGGGTGCACCGTGGGCCCGAAACCGTTCGAGATCGACACAATCGAGAGCCCGAAGGGCAGATCCGGCGAGCCCTGGTCGATCGTGTACACCCCGCCGATCGTGGCCGGCGAGACCTCGGTATAGGTGTTCCCCAGGCCGTTGCCTTCGCAGACGTCCTGAGCGAGGAGGGGGGGAGAGGCGAGCACGACGGCTGCCAGGGGGGTTAGGGCCTTCATCGACACGGTTGCTCCTGCTGCCAAATTCACCGGGGGGGCGAGGAAGTGCGATTTCCCTCGATTCTAGAGGTCCAACCGTAGGCGGGGACGGGATTCCTCTCCCCCGGGCCCTGGAATGGGCCCTTTTTTGCGGTCTCCGTGCGCGGGGACGGTCAGCGGCCCTTCCCCTTCTCCGCGGGTTTCCGGAAGAGCGCCTCGTCCAACTCGCCGTCGACCTCCTGGGTCGTCCAGGTCCTGGATTGATCGGGCGAGGGTGCGCCCTCGAACCAAACCGTCTCGGACTTCGGAAGCGTGAGCGCGCCCACCGGACCGAAGTCGCTGAAGCGAACCTCCCGGACGCCGAAGAGGGCGTCCGGACCGCGGCCGCGGTAGGAGGCGCTGAGCACGCGTCCCGTCTCGACGTCGATTCCGAGCTTCGTCGTCGCGCCGCCGGAGGCGAGGGTCAGAAACTCGACCGGCGTGCCGTCCACCTCGCCCTTGCCGCTCGCGACGGCGATCGTCCCGGGCTTCGAACGCTCGCGCAGGATGACGAGAGGGTTGCGGGCCACGTCCTTCAAGACGGCCGTCCGCTGCTGCGGGTGCATCGCGACGACGCCGCCGTCCTCCTCGAACCAGGAGTCGTCGCCGGCCACGACCGACGCGCGCGTCCAGTCGCCGTACCACTGCTCCATGCGCACGCCGCCGCCGGAGTCCAGACGGACGGCGTGGCGCTCGCCCCGTTTGTACTCGACGCCCTGGTGATCGACGACGTCCGCGAAACCGCGCGTGTAGACGCGCACGCCGTCCACCGCCAGGGCGCCGCCCATTCCGTTGAGCGCGAGGGTCAGAAGCTCGCGCCCGCGCGCCTCGCTCTCCGGCGTGACGGCCGGCGGCTCGTCCGGGCGGTCCAGGACGCGCTCGGGAGCCGACAGGAAGCTGCTGCGACACCCCTCGGAGGCGAAGATGTAGAGCCGCCCCTCGTAGACCGCGCGGATGGCCGGCGTGCCGGTGCCGCTGAGCGGTCCCATCCGCGCGCAGCCGCCGCCGAGCTGGATCTCGTAGCGCTCGGGTTCCTCCAGGAACTTCGTGCGGTTCGCCTCGCTCTTGAAGAGGTAGCGGAAGCGGAAGCGGTCGACGTACACGTCGCGGCTGCCCTGGATCTCCTCTCCCGCGACGAGCTCGACGGGATCGACGGTGAGCGTCGGGGGCGTGGACTGTGCGGAGAGCGGGAGGGCCGAGAAGGCGAGGAAGAGGGGGAGGAGCTTGGTCAGGCGCATGCGCGCATGATACCCGGAGGCGCCTCTTTTGAGCTCAGCCGCGGACGACCAGTCGGCGCGCCCGCAGGAGCTCGTCCGTTTGCGGATCGCGCAGGGAGACCTCGACGGTCACATCGCCGGTCGCGCCCTCCAGGTCGAGCGCGATACGCGAATCGAACGATTGACTCATGGCGCCGCCGTCGGCCACGCGGGCCTCGAGCGCGACCCGGTCGGGGCCCTGCTCGAAAAGGACGCGTCCCTCCGCGTCGGCCGCGCGCACGCGCGCGTTCACCGCGCGCGGCTTCTCGGCGAGGTTGTAGCCACACACGAAGAGGTCGAGCGGGCGGGAACGGCCGTCCACCGCTTTGCCCGGCGTCACGAGGTGCAGGTCGACGAGCGGCGGCGTCGCGCCGGTCGGCGCTTCCACGTCCACGTCTTCGCGGCCGCGGTAGAGGAACAGGCTGCAGCTTCCCCAGAAGACGTCGACGCGGCTCTCCTGAACGTGCGCCGGGTGGAAGCCGTGCTTCGCGAACTCCTGCACCAGCGTGTTCGTCGTGTTCGGCATCATCGAGTCGACGGAATCCGCGCTCGCCCCCGCGTTGTCGAGCTCGGAGTAGCGCGTGTATCCGTCCTCGCCGCCGTGCAGGACGCACGTCGTGAGGATGCCCTCCTTCGCGCGCTTGCAGAAGTCGCGGATCACGTTCCACGGCTCGACGAGGTGATAGAGAATGCCGTTCAGCATCACGAAGTCGTACTCGTCGTCGCGCTCGGCGAGCCACTCCTCGATCGAGGCGACGCGAAACTCCACGCCGTCGCAACCGAGCACCGACTGCACGAAGCGCGCCTTCTCGATGTTGGACGCGCGCACGTCGAAGGCGTCGACACGGGCGACGCCCGCCTCGAGCGCGCCGAAGCTGTAGGCGCCCTCGTTGCAGGCCACGTCGAGGACGGTCTTGCCGTTCCAGAAGCCCTCTGCCACGCGCGGGAAGTGGACGGTGCGGAAGACGTGGTCGTGGATCGGTGGCGCCACGTCCGTGCGCACGCCGTTCAGGTCGAAGAGGTAGTACCACGGCGCGAGACGGTGGACCTCGCGTTCGATCTCCGCGCGCTCCATCAGCTCTCGACGAGCTCCTCGATCACGTAGGTGCCGCTGCGCGAATCCCGGCGGAGCTTCACGAGCCCCGTGCGCTCGGCGTCCTCGAGGAGGCGCGTGAACGAGCTGTAGCCGTGATACTCCTCGTTGAACTGCGGCTGCTTGCGCTTCATCGTGTCCTTGACGAGGGAGCTGTGGAGCGCCTTGTCCTCGCGCTGAAGCGCTTCCGCGGCGTCCAGGAGCTGCGCGAAGGCCTCCGCCTGCTTGGCCGGCAGGTCGGCTAGATGCGGTCGCGCCGTCTTCCCGCCCTTGTGGACCAGATCGTCGTAGAGCAGGAACTCGTCGCAGTTGTCGATGAGCAGGTGACTCGTCGAGTTCTTCACGCCGACGCCGACGGTGTGCTTGCCGTTCTCGCGCAGCTTGGACACGAGCGGCGAGAAGTCCGAGTCGCCGGACACGAGCGCGAACGCGTCGATGTGCGGCTTCGTGAACGAGAGCTCCATCGCGTCGACGACCATCTTGATGTCGGCGGAGTTCTTGCCGGCCATCTTGCTCGCCGGCATGTCGATCATCTCGACGGCGCTCTGATGAAAAGCACGTTTGTAGTCCGACCAGTGCTCCCAGTCGGCGTACGCCTTCTTGACGACGACGTTGCCCTTCTCGAGCAGGCGGTTCAGGACCAGCTCGACCTGAAACGGGCCGTACTCGACCTCGCGCACCCCGATGGCGACGTTCTCGAGGTCGAAGAAGACTGCAATGTTGTAGGCGTCGCGGGGCGAATTCGTCATGCGGCGCGCAGTCTACCGCAACGCCGCAACGCATGCTTCTGTGGAAAGCTCGGTGCAACGTCAGTGGACAAGCTGTGGAAACAAGGTGGACAACGAGTGAGTTTCTGTGAGTTGCGAGATTCGTCCAGAAAGGTCTTTTCAAGCGCCCGGGGCGCCCTAGGATGCGCCTCCCGATCAAGGGGGTCTTTGAAAATTCGGAGTTGGGCGTGAGAGGCTTCTCGCGACCTTTGCGGTCGCAAAGCCCAGAAGGGGTGGTCGCCGGATCGGCGACCCACTTCCGCCGTAACGCAAAACTTCAAGGTGCTACGACACTGCACGCCGACGGGCCGCGGAGTCGGAAAGCACGGAGGAGGAGGAGCTCGGGAGGACAAACCGAGAACCAGGACGGCGGAGGAGCAAACCCTAAAGGCGAACCCTAGGAGAGCACCCGGAGGTCCCTCCAGGACCTCAAAGGCACTCCGTCCGGGGGACAAACCCCTGAAGCGGCCCCGCTGCTCCGCTGGAGTGAGAGCGCGGGCAACCACAAGAGGGGACGGACCGGGCAACCGGCACCGATCCGGGCGGGGGGAAAGCTCTGAAAGGGGGCCCCATTCGCGCGGTCGGCGGGGATACCTGTCGGCCAGGTCAGGCGGCTTGCAGGCCGTGGGCCGGGTACGGAGATCGGACGACGGTTCGAGCCGTGCTGCGGGTCCCGGAACCGGAGCTCCGGGCTGATGTGCGGGGGGGTCGAGAACCTCAGGAGAGCCATCGCGGGAATCGCACCCCGCGACGAGGCTGACGATGCAGACTCGCAAGACGGGCCGCAGGCCCGGGGAAGCGCTGTCCCGACCGGCGAAGTCGGGAGAGCTACGAGCGAGCGCGGGTGCCCCGACGCGAGCGCGGGATCGAGCATCCCGCAGGAGCGACGGGGACGTGCTGGAGACTGGATCCCTAGAATCCCGTACGACCGTGCTTCTCGGAAGGCCCTGGGAACCGGGCTAACGTCTCACGAGGAGTTGAGGCGAGGGGGCGCCATCCTCGCCGGAAGTCGTCGGCTCATCGCAAAGCTCTGGAGAGGCCACGAAGCTCTTTCTGCCCAACTCCGTCCCTCCCCCAACCCCGCGACGTCAGGGCGCCGTCGAGAAGACGCTGATGAGCCCTGGCGCCGCTGCGCGCAGGTAGTCGTCGGCACCCATCACGATCGAGTGGCGCAGCGAGCCCGCGTTGAACGCGACGCGGTCGTTCTCGAACACGGAGACGTCTACCGCGAGCTCGAACGGCAGGAGCGGCTTCCCGAACGGCGGAACCGCCCCCGGAACCAGTCCCGTGAGCTCCAGGAGCTCCTCCGGAGTGGCGAAGCGCAGCTTCTTCGCGCCGCGCTCGCGTTTGATCGCCTTGGAGTCGAGCTTCCGGGCCGCGCTGACCACGAAGAGCTCGAACGAGTCGTCGACCTTGAGCAGCATCGCCTTGGCGCCGACCTCGAGCGGCTCCCCGCGCGCGCGCGCCGAGTCTTCCGACGTCGGCGTCGGCTCGTGCTCGAGGAACCGATAGTCGATGCCCGCCACGTCCAGGCGCTCGCGGATCGCGTCGGTCAGGCTCGCGGTCACGGCGACGGCGAGCGCGGTGCGCTCGGCGGATGAGTCGTGCGCGCGCGAGGCGCCGCCCTACAAGAAAACGCGAGTTCCATCTCCAACCTTCTCCCGGCGGAGTCAAACGGCATGGGGGCAAGTACCGTTCGCTCAAGAGGCTAGCACAACCCTCGAATGGCTGTCAGCCGGCGAACGATTCTCTCGTCTATACGACCCAGACCGCCCAGGCGGCCGAGACGTGCGTCATCGGCGGTCGCTCCTCACCGGGCTTGGGATCTCGATCCTTACGGGACCTCGAGCGTCCACTCGAGGACCGGAGTGCCATCGGCGGGCTGAAACGAGAGAGCACTCTGTCCGACGAAGTCGGGCGGCACCCTGTAGGTCTGCATTCCCGAGTTGACCTCTCAGGACGCGTGCGGTCCGCTGGCGACCACGCGCGCCGCCAGCCGGGCGAGGAAGCGCGCGTCGATCGCCGGGCAGGAGAGGCTTCCCGCGAGCCCGCGCTCGGTATGGCGGGTGTTGATCCGCGGCGCCGGCGCCGGCGCCGGGGACGCGTCGCCGGCAAGCTCGGGCGCGCCCGCCAGTACCGGCAGCAGCGGGTAGAAGCCGTGGCGGGGATCCGATCCGACGCGGCGGACGAGCGCGTCCCACCACTCGCCGGCGTCGACGACCTTGAGGTCGAAGCCCTCGTCGCGCAGCCAGGTGACGACCTCCAGCGGCCGCAGGGCCGTCGGGTTGACGAGGTGGAACACGGTGTCGTCGCTCGCCGGCGCGAGCGCGAGCCGCGCGATCGCCGCGGCGACGTAGTCGACCGGCGTGGCGTCCGCCCGGAAGTCAAGGTCGGGAGCCACGCCGACGTCGAGGCAGACCCGGAAAACCTGCAGCGCGAAGTCGTCGGGGTTCGCCGCGCCGGTCTTCGCGCTCGCGACGATGCGGCCCGGACGGTAGATGCGCACCGGGAGGCTGCGCTCGCCCGCTTGCTGCACGAGGCGCTCGGCGACCCACTTGCTCTGCGCGTAGCCGCCGCGGACGTCGACGAAGCGGTCGAGGTCGGCGTCCTCGGACAGGACGTCGACGCCCGTGAGGTCGGGAACGTCGAAGACGCCCACGGTGGAGACGTGGTGGAAGGGCTTGGGGCGACCGGTACACGCTAGCCGCAGCGCCTCCTGCGTCCCGAGCACGTTCGGTCGCTTGAGCGAAGCGTACGGCAGGAAGAAGTTCGTCGAGGCGCCGGAGTGGAAGACGGCGTCGACGCTCGCCGCGAGCGTCTCGAAGGCCTCGGCCGTCAACCCGAGACGCGGCGCCGCCAGGTCGCCCGGGACGGCGCGGACCCGGTCCATCGGCGCTTCCCCGTCGAGCTCGTAGCGATGGAGAACTGCGGACAGGCGCTCGCGTCCCTCCCGTTCCGACTCGGCTCGGACCAGGCAGCACACTTCGGCCGCGGTGCGGTCGAGGAGCTCGCGCAGTAGGTGCGCGCCGAGGAAGCCGGTCGCCCCCGTGAGGAAGATCGCCCGCGGTGCCTGCGGCGGACCGGCGGGGCGATCCGGAGCGACGTCAGGCGCCAGCGCCGCCTCCGCGGCCAGGTCGACCGCGCGCTCCGCGCGCAGCTCGTCGAGCGATCCGGCGCCCGCGAGGGCGCCGATCGTCGCCGCGAGCTCCGCCGGCGTCGGCCCCTCGAAGAGGTCGCGCAGCGGCAGCTCAACGCCGTAGAGCTCGGCGACGCGCGCCATCAACCTCACCGCGACGAGCGAATTGCCGCCGAGCTCGAAGAAGCCGTCGTGAACACCGGCGCGCTCGAGGTCGAAGAGCTCCTCGAAGAGGCCGCAGACCGCGCGCTCGTCCGGCGTGCGCGGCGGCGTGTACTCGCGGTCGGCGCCGACGCGCCGCCCGGGCTCCGGAAGCGCCCGGCGGTCGACCTTGCCCGTCCGCGTCAGCGGGAAGGCCGCGAGGACGGCGTAGCGCGCGGGCACGTACGGCTCCGGCAGCCGTTCGAGCAGGAACGCGCGCAGCTCCTCCGCTTCGGGCGCGGGACCGTCGGGCGCCAGCACGTAGGCGGCGAGGAAGTCGTCGCCCTCCTCGCGCGCCCTTCGCACGACGACCGCCTCGCTCACCCTCGGGTGGCTGGCGAGCGCGCGCTCGACCTCGCCCAGCTCCACGCGGTGCCCGCGCACCTTGACCTGCTGGTCGACGCGCCCGAGGAACTCGAGCTGGCCGTCCTCGCGGTAGCGCACGACGTCCCCGGTGCGGTAGAGCCGCGCGGCGGCGTCCGAGCCCACGTGGAACGGGTCGGCGACGAAGCGCTCGCGCGTCAGCTCCGGCTTGCCGAGATAGCCGCGCGCGAGGCCCGCGCCGCCGATGCAGAGCTCGCCGGCGGCGCCCTGCGGCACCGGCCGGAGGCGGCCGTCGAGCACGTAGCAGCGCGCGCCGGGAATCGGCCGCCCGATCGGTGGGTTCGCGGGCACGGGATCGGCCGGGGAGCCGGTCAGGTCGGCCATCGTGCTCACGACGGTCGCCTCGGTCGGCCCGTAGGTGTTCCAGATGCGCGGACCGGCGCCGACGAGCGCGCGCCATTGCTCCAGCCGCCGCGGTTGCACGGCCTCGCCGCCCAGGATGACGACGCGCGCGCCGGCGACGTCCGCCGCGCCGTGGTGGTCGAGCCCGCCGACGAGCTCGTGCCACCACGCGGTGGGGAAGTTGAGGATCGAGAGCTCCCGCTCGCGCACCGCGCGCGCGAAGGCGCGCGGCGACGCGATCATGGAATCGTCGCGCAAGACGAGCGTCGCGCCCGCGGCGAGGGTGGGGTAGATCTCCTCCGCGCTCGTGTCGAAGCTGAAGGCCGCGAACTGGAGGACCCGGTCGTCCTCCGTGACGCCGTAGGTCGCGCGCGCCACGGCGGCATAGTGGGCGAGCGAGCCGTGCTCGACGGCGACGCCCTTCGGCCTCCCGGTGGAGCCCGAGGTGTAGAGCACGTACGCGAGATGGTGCGCCTCGACCGCGACGTCCGGCGTCGCGAGCGCGGCGTCGTCGTCCGCGTCGATCACGACGCGCGGGAGCTCGCCGTCCGGCAGGCGGTCGGCGCGATCCGCCGTCGTCACGAGCACGCGCGCCCCGGCGTCCTCGACCTGGAAGGCGATGCGCTCGCGCGGATGCTCCGGGTCGAGCGGCAGGTAGGCGCCGCCCGCGCGGAGGATGCCCAGCATCCCGACGAGCATCGCCGGCGAGCGGTCGGCGCAGAGACCGCAGACGACCTCCGGCCCGACGCCCAGGGCCGCGAGCCGCGCCGCGAGGCGTCCGGAGCGCCGGTCGAGCTCGGCGTAGGTGACGCTCTCGCCGGCGGATTCGACGGCGACGGCGTCCGGGGTCTCGCGCGCGTGGGCTTCGAACGCGCGATGGACGAGCTGCGGGGAGTCGATCGCCGGCGCCGTCGCGTTCCACTCGAAGAGAAGCCGCTGACGCTCGCGGGATTCGAGGATCGGCACGTCGTCGAGGCGGGCGTGCGGGTCGGTGGCGAAACCCTCGAGGAGGACCCGCAGGTGCTCGAGCAGGCGTTGCGCCTCCTCCGGTGTGAAGCGTGGCGCGTCGCAGAGCACGCGCAGGAGCAGGCGTTCGCCCGGCACGGCGACGAGCGTCGCCGGGTAGCTCGTGCGCTCGAAGGCGAAGGTGTCGGTGACCGTGAGTCCGCCGGGCGGGGACTTGAGCGCCTCGTCGAGCGGGTAGTTCTCGAACACGACGATGCTCTCGAAGAGCGGCTCGCCGGGTGCGACGTCGGAGCAGGCCTGGCTGAGGAGCAGCGGCGTGTGCTCGAAGGGAAGCTCCTCGGTGCGGCGCCGCTGCAGCTCGCGGATCCACTCGATCACCGGCGCGTCGCCGTCGATCGCCACGCGGACGGGCAGCGTGTTGATGAAGAGACCGACGCGCGATTCGACCTGCGAAAGCTCCGCCGGCCGTCCGGACACGGTCGCGCCGAAGACGACGTCGTCCTCCCCTGAGTACCGCGCGAGCAGGAGCGCCCACGCGGACTGCACGAGCGTGCTGAGCGTCACGTTGTTTCCCTGGCCGAGCTTGCGGAGGCGGAGGGAGAGCTCGCGCGGGAGGAAGGCCTCGTGCTCCGCGTAGGTCTCGCCCTCCCCTCGGACCCGGCGCGGACCGACGGGCGTCGCCCGTTCGAAGCCGGCGAGGCGTTCGCGCCAGAAGGTGCTCGCCGCCTCGCGATCCTGCGCGCGCAGCCAGGCGACGTAGTCGCGGTACGGCGGTGCCGGCGCGAGGCGCGGCTCTTCGCCGCGGCGGAGCGCCTCGTACGCCTCGAGCAGGTTCATGAGAACCAGCGGCATCGACCAGCCGTCGAGGATCAGGTGGTGGTAGCTGAACATCAGCGCCCGCCGCTCGCCGCCGAGATGCACGAGCCGGATGCGGAAGAGCGGCGCCGCGGAGAGATCGAACCCGCGCTCGCGCTCTTCCTCGGCAAGGTCGCGCAGGCGGCCGTCCTGCTCCGCGGCGTCGAGATCGCTCCAATCGTCCTCCCGCCACGGGACGTCGACCCGGGAGCGCACGACGAAGAGCGGTTCCTCGAGCCCCTGCCAGACGACGGCGCCGCGGAAGAGCTCGAATCGTCCGCAGAGGTGCTCGAACGCCGCGCGCAACGCCGCCACGTCGAGCTCGCCCTCGAAAGTGTTGGTGAGCTGCTCGAAGTAGGCGACGGTCCCCGGCGCGTAGAGGCTGTGGAAGAACATCCCCTGCTGCGTCGGCGTGAGCGGATAGACGTCGTCGACGTCGCGGCGGCCGCCGAGCACGCGGTCGAGCGTCTCCTGGTCGAGCTCCGCGAGCGGAAAGTCCGAGGGCGTGAAGCCGCCGGCGTCCGGCGCGGTGCAGTGCGCGACGAGGCTCTTCAGGTGTCGGCTGAAGCTCGCCGCCAGGCTGCGCACGGTCTCCTCCGCGTGCAGGTTGCCGCTGAAGCGCCAGTCGGCGCGGAAGCGTCCACCCTCGGTGCGTGCATCGATCTCGAACAGGTGCGCCCGCAGGTTCGCGCCGCCCTTGGAAGGGCCGATCGGGTGGTCGCGCGGTACGAGCACGGCGTCCTCGGCGAGTGCCGCATCGGTCCGGCCCAGGTAGTTGAAGAGGACTTGAGCCCGCGTGCTTGCGCCCGGCGTTTGCGCGCCCCGGTGGACCTCCTCCTTGACGGCCTTGATGAGCGCGGGCAAGTCGTCGCTCGCGCGAACGCGACAGGGGCGGATGCTCGTGAACCAGCCGACGGTGCGCGAGACGTCGACGTCCGGCGCCAGGTCGACCCGGCCGTGTCCCTCGAGGTCGATCCGCACCGAGCCCAGATCGCACCATTCGGTGAGTGCTCGGCCGAGCGCCGCCAGGAGCAGGTCGTCCGGACCCGTGCGGTAAGCCGCGCCCGCGTCGCGCAGCAGGCGTTGCGTGGTCTTCTCGTCGAGCTCGACGCGAACGCTTCGCACCGACGCCTCGTCGTTGGCGCCGCGGTCGAAGTCGACGGGGAGCGGCTCCTCCTCGCCGGCGGGGAGCGCATCCGCAGGAGGAAGCCGCTCCGCCCAGGTGCGAACCGACGTCGTCTTGGCGGGCAGCGTCGGCGGCTCGCCCGCCGCGAGGCTGGCGAGGACGCGCTGGAGGTCTTCGAGCAGAATCCGCCACGAGACGCCGTCGACGACGAGGTGATGGATGACCCAAAGGACCCGCGCCGTACGTTCGGGGCCGAGGTCGAACCAGACCACCCGCTGCAGCGGGCCGTCCGCGAGATCGAGCGTGGACTGGGCCCGGGCGCACGTCCTTTCGAGCTCGGCATCGAGACGTTCGTCCGCGACCTGTGCGAGGTCCACGAGCTCGAACGCCGCCGGCGCCGCCGGAAGCGCTTCCTGTACCCAGGCGTCGTCCCTGCGGCGGAAGCGCATCCGAAGGGCGTCGTGGTGCTCGACGAGCACGGCGAGGGCCCGTTCGAGCCGGGAGGGGGAGACGTCGGCTCGGACGGCGAAGGCGAGGGCCTGGTTCCAGTGATGCGGCGCAAGGATCCCCCCCCGGGTGGGTCCCTCCGCCACATGCCCGATCCGATGGATCGGACCGGCCGGCTCCTCGGACGGTTGCACTTCGTTACGCGAGACTTGCTCGAAGAACCAACGCTGCGCCGGAAGGAGCGGCGCCTCTCCGACGAGCGCCCCCTGCTCGGCCTCGACCCGCGGGCCCGTCCCCGCGACGGCGGCGAGTGCTCCGACGGTCTGGTGCTCGAAGACGTCCCGGGTCGAGATGCGCAGGCCCGCCTGGCTCGCCCGCGCGACGATCTGGATCGAGAGGATCGAGTCGCCCCCGAGCTCGAAGAAGTTGTCGTTCCGACCGACGCGCTCGAGCCCGAGCACCTCGGCCCAGATCGCCGCAAGCTGACCTTCCGCCGGCGAATCGGGCTCCGCAAACTCCGCGACGCCCGCGAGCGTGTCCCGCGTCGGCTCGGGCAACGCGCGCGTGTCCAGCTTGCCGTGCGTCGTGAGCGGGATCGCGTCGACGCGCACGAACGCGGCCGGCACGAAGGGCTCGGGCAACTCCTCGAGCAGCGCCGCGCGCAGGCCCGCGACGGTGTCCTCCCCGGCGACGACGTAGGCGATGAGCCGCCCGCCGCGCAGGGTGACGGCCGCATCCTCGACGCCCGCGCGGCGCAGCGCGGCGACGATCTCCCCGGGCTCGACGCGGTACCCGCGGACCTTCACCTGATCGTCGATCCTCCCGAGGAACTCCAGCGTTCCGTCGGCGCGACGCCGCGCGCGGTCGCCGGTCTTGTACATGCGCGCGCTCGGCTCCGCGCTGAAGGGGTCGTCGAGGAAGCGCTCGGCCGTCAGCTCAAGCTGGTTGCGGTAACCGCGCGCCACGCCGGCGCCACCGACGTAGAGCTCGCCCGGCGCGCCGAACGGGACCGGCACGAGGTGCTCGTCGAGCACGTAGGCCCGCGTGTTCACGATGGGGAGGCCGATCGGCACCGCGCCGGTCGCCGGATCGGCCGGCGACGCCTCGTAGACGCAGCATCCGACCACGGTCTCGGTCGGCCCGTATTCGTTGATCAGGCGCGTCTCCGGAGCGTGGGTGCGCCAGAAGGCGAGGCTCTCGGCGCGCAGAGCCTCGCCACCGATGACGAAAGCGCGCGTCCAGCCCGCCGCTTCCGTGGGCGCGAGCTCCCGGGCGAGCGCGTCGAGGTGCGACGGCGTCAACTTCACGAGGCTTTGCCCCTTAGCGCTGCGCGCCGAGTCGGCGAGCGCCTCGATGCCGGCTCCCCGCGGAACGAGCGTAACGGTGCCGCCGGCGAGCAGGATCGGGAACAGGCTCGTGATCGTCAGGTCGAAGCCGATCGAGGAGTGCAGCGGCGCGCCCGCGCCGCGTTCGACGTCATAGTGCCGGCGCGCCCAGTCCACGTAGTTCATCAGGGCGCGGTGGGGGATCTCGACGCCCTTGGGGCGCCCGGTCGAGCCCGACGTGTAGATCACGTAGGCGAGATCCTCGTGACCCGCGTTGGGATCGGGGTTGCTCGCGACCGCGTCCGGTTCGGCGTCGACGCGAATCACGCTTACACCGGCGGCGGGCAGAGACGGCTCGGTTTGCTCGCTCGCGATGACGACGGGCGCGCCGCTGTCCTCGAGCAGGAATCTCACCCGAGCGGCGGGATAGTCCGGATCGAGCGGTACGTAGGCGCCGCCCGCCTTGAGAACGCCGAGGACCGCCGCGACGAGCTCGGGCGACCGTTCGAGGCAGAGCCCGACCGCGACGTCCGGACCGACGCCGTGGTCGCGCAGCCGGTGGGCGAGTCGGTTGGCGCGCGCGTTCAGCTCGGCGTACGTCGTCTCGTCGGCGCCGGACCGGACGGCGACCGCGCCGGGCGACCGCTCCACCAGTTCCTCGAAAAGGGCGTGAACGGTGCGATCGCGTGGATAGGGCGTCGGATCGGGTTGGAACGCGTCGAGCAGGCGCTCCCGCTCCTTCGCGTCCAAGAGCGGGATGCGATCGACCGGCTGCGTCGCATCGGCGAGCACTCCGTCGAGCAGAGACTCGAAGCAGGACCACCAGCGCTCGACCGTCGTCTCGTCGAACAGGTCGGTGTTGAACTCGCACGCGGCTTCCAGCTCCGGCCCGTCGGTGAACTGAATGGTGAGGTCGAACTTGGAGGTCGCAAGCTCGAGCTCTTGCACCTCGAGCCGCAGGCCCGGGAGCTCCATCGGCTCGGCGGGCACGTTGATGAGGTCGAGCGACACCTGGAAGACCGGCTGGCGGGCGAGGTCCCGCACCGGGTGGAGCTCGTCGACGAGCTTCTCGAAGGGGAGGTCCTGGTGGGCGTAGGCGCCGAGCGCGGCGTCGCGCACGCGCTCCAGGTGTGTCGCAAACGCCGGCCGGTCCGCGAACCGCGCGCGGCACGCGAGCGAGTTGACGAAGAAGCCGACGATGCCCTCGGTGTCCAGCCGGTTGCGGCCGGCGATCGACGTGCCGACCACAAGGTCGTCCTGCCCGGCCAGCCGGAAGAGCAGCGTCTGGAACGCCGCCATGAGGAGCATGAAGAGCGTCACGTCCTGGCTGCGTGCCAGCTCGCGCAGGGCCTCAGCACGTTTCCGACCGAGCGCGAAGTGCAGGCGCTTCCCGACGTGCGTTTGCAGGGGCGGCCGCGGTCGGTCGGTGGGGAGCTCGAGCGCGGCCGGCGCGCCGGCGAGCTCTTCCTTCCAGTAGTCGAGCTGCTCGTCGAGAATCGGCCCCGCGAGCCACTGCCGCTGCCATTGCGCGAAGTCCGCGTACTGGATCGGAAGCTCCGGAAGCGGTGAGTCCTCACCCGCCCGGAAGGCCCGGTAGAGCTCGGAGAGCTCGCGCACGAGGATGCCGAGCGACCAGCCGTCGGACACGATGTGGTGCTGGACGAACACCAGGACGTGCTCGTCTTCGCGAAGCTGCGCGAGCGTCACGCGGAGGAGCGGGCCGCGCGCCAGATCGAAGGGCGTCCGCGCCTCGTCGGCCGCGACTCGGTCGAGCTCGCGCTCGCGCCGCTCGGGATCGAGTTGCGACAGGTCGACGCGGCGCATGACGAAGGGCGCCGAGGTGGAGATCACCTGCGCCGGCCGACCGTCGACGGTGCGGAAGGTCGTGCGAAGCGACTCGTGACGCCGCAGGATCTCGAGGAACGCGCGCTCGAGCGCATCCGCGTCGAGCTCTCCCGTGAGCCGCACCGCGCCGGGCATGTTGTAGGCGCTCGATCCCTCCTCGAGCTGGTCGAGGAACCAGAGCCGTTGCTGCGCGAACGAGAGCGGCAGGTCGGCGCGCCGCGCCGCGACCTCGATGGCCGGAGCCGCGTCGATGCCTCCGGCCGCGACCGCCGCGTCGACGACCGGCGCGAGCGCGGCGATGTTCGGCGCCGCGAAGAAACGGCGGAGCGGCATCTCCACGCGGAAGCGCGCGAGCACCCGCGAGGCGAGTTGTGTGGCCAGCAGGGAGTGGCCTCCGAGCTCGAAGAAGTCGTCGTGTACGCCGACGCGGTCGACGCCGAGGACCTCCCGCCACATCGCGGCGAGCGCCTCCTCGGTCGGAGTGGCCGGTTCGACGTAGGCGCGGGCCGCGCCGCCGCGAAGCGGCGCCGGATCGGGCAGACGGGCGCGGTCGAGCTTCCCGTTCGGCGTGAGCGGCAGCGCGTCGAGGGGGGCGAAGACGCCGGGGACCATCCAGGCGGGGAGCTTGGCGGCGAGGTGCGTGCGCAGGGTGGGGGCGAGGTGGCGGCGCACGGTGGCGTGGAGGGGGTCGTTGGCGCAGCGAAAACCCATCCCTAACCCCCACCCACCCAGGGGGTCGGAGTCGGGGATGGGGCCGCCGTCCATCGACCTGGTCGGGAGCTCGACGGTGTCGCTTCTTGTCTGCAAGACCTCTGTACCTTCGCGCAGGAGCAGCGCGTCGAAGCGATCGAGACGGCCGCTCGCGGCGGGACCGAGGCGGGCGCGGTATCCGTGCTTTTCGGCCAGCGCGTGGAACGCTGCGGGCGTCAGCCCTTCGGAAGCGGCTTGATCGAGAGCGTCGCGTAGCTCGGCGGCCGTTCCCAGGCGGCCGTCGCGCAGGAGCTCCGCCGAGCGAATCGAGCGCTGGAGCATCCGGTTCGGCACGTCGCGAATGCGGACGGCGTCTCCGAGGGCGTCGTCGATCGCTCCCGACCAGACTTCGTCGTCCGCGCTGACGTCTTCCGATGCTCCGATCGTCAGCACGACGTCGTAGCGAAACCGCGTCAGCTCGTTCTCGCGTTCGCCGCGCTTCCACTCGACGCGCGCCGTGCCGACCGCTTGCCAGGCGTTCGCGAGCTCGTCGAAGAAGCGCGGGTCGAGCGCGAGCTCGGACTCGCGGGCGGCGCGGCGCTCCACGCGCTCGAGAAGCTCTTTCGAGCTCGTCGAGCCCTCGGCCTGGTGAAGCTCGACCGAGGCGTAGAAGGCGTCGAGCAAGGCGACGTTCCGGACGTCGCCGAGAAAGATCCGCCCGCCCGGAACGGCAAGCCGCACAACCTCCGCCAGCACCTCGAGCAGATACTCGACGTCCGGGAAGTACTGAACGACCGAGTTCAAGATCACCGTGTCGAACGCGCCGGCTTCGAACTCGCTCAGCTCGTGAGCGGCGCGCTCGAAGACGCGCGCCTGCTCGAGACCGAGCTTTGCCGCGTGGGCGCGCACCGCGCGGACCGCGTGCGGCGCCACGTCGGTCGCGGCGTAGCGCTCGCACGACGGTGCAAGCCGGAAGAGCAGCATGCCCGTGCCGCAGCCGACCTCGAGCACGCGCCGCGGCGTGAGGGCCGCGATCCGTGCGACCGTATCGTCGACCCACGCGCGCATGTCCTCGACGGGCATCGGGCGGCCGGTGTAGCTGTCCTCCCAGCCTGAGATGTCGAGCTCGGGCTCGATCGCGCCCTCGCCGGAGGCCACGGCGTCGTCCCAGATGCGCCGCCACTCCGCGAGGCGTTCGTCGCGCTCCGCGTCGCCTTCCCCCCGCCAGTCGGCGTTCGGCACCACGTAGGCGACGAGCTGGTCGTCGTGCAGCGCGGCGGCGGCGTCGGCCACCGCGGGATGGGCGCGCAGCACGGCCTCGACCTCGCCGAGCTCGATGCGGAAGCCGCGCAGCTTCACCTGCGTGTCGCGCCGGCCGAGGCACTCGAGCCGGCCGTCGGGCCGCCAGCGCGCGAGGTCGCCCGTGCGGTACAGCTTGCCGCCGGAGCCGAACGGGTCGTCGACGAAGCGCTCGGCGTCCAGCTCCGGGCGCGCGTGGTAGCCGGCGGCGACGCCGGCGCCGCCGATCAGGAGCTCGCCCGGGACGCCGGCGGGCAGCAGTTCCAGGTTGGCATCGACGACGTAGGTC
>JANQEJ010000211.1 GCA_028278425.1 Planctomycetota bacterium
AGAAGCGCTGGCACGACGAGGACCGCCGCGAGACGCGCCGGCGCCTCGGCTTGTCCACGGAGTGGATCGAGAGCTTCCTGATCGTGAGCTTCGGCGGCGTGCAGCCGCACAAGCGCGTCGACAAGGTCCTGGAGGCCGTCGCGGAAGCGCGCCGCGAGCGCGACGACGTGCGGCTCGTTCTCGCGGGCAAGAAGCACGCGGAGGGTTTCGACCCCGAGGGCTACGCGCGCGAGCTCGGCATCGCCGACGCGACGCACTTCACCGGCTTCGTCGAGGAACGGGAGGGTTGGGACTGGATGCACGCCGGCGACGTCGGCGTCAACCTCCGCGGACCGACCTCGGGCGGGACGTCCGGCGGCATCTTCCAGTCGCTGGGGCAGGGTCGTCCCGTCCTCGCGAGCAACGCGGGGGAGCAGCGCGAGCTTCCCGATTCGTGCACGGTGAAGGTGCCGGTCGGCGTCGCCGAGGTGGAAACGCTCGCGCAGAGGATCGTGGAGCTGCGCGACGATCCGGCGCGGCTTGCCGAGCTGGAAGCCGGCGCGCGCCGCTTCGTCGAGGAGGAGTGCCACTGGAGCCACACGGCGGCGAAGTACGTCGAGTATCTCGACTCCTTCCCCGGGCCGCGGGCGACGCGCAAGGGGCTGTTGGCGCTCGGGATCGAGCGCCAGCGCCAGCGCGCCCAGGGCTAGTCGGACGTCTTCTCTTCTTCGCGGAGCTCCGCGAGGAGTCGTTGCAGCTCCGTCTCGAAGGCCTCGCCCCAGTGGAAGCGTTCGGGGTCGAGCCCCTTGTAGATCGAGGGGTCGAGCTGTGTGACCCAACGATCCGGCGTGGGCGACGCCGCGTCCTTCTTCCACTCGCGCTCGGGCGCGAAGAAGAACGCCGTGTCGAACACCGCGGCGGGACCGTAGAGGTAGTCGAGCTTGAGTCCCTTCTCGAGGCCCTTGGGGTCGCCGCCATTCTTGCGGACGGCTTCGGCGAGCGCCGGCATGTCGATGTGCCCCGCGATCGCCTCGCCCAGACGCCGCTTCGGATCGTGGAACTGTCGGACGCGCGGGTCGTCGAAGATCGCCGCGGCCTTGCGCGCGCCGTCGGGGCCGTCGGTCGCGACGGTGTCGGTCCAGACGATGATCACGCGGAGCTCGTCCTTCGGGTAGGCGTCGATCAGCGCCTTCTCGACCCCACGGGCCGCGCGCAGGCAGTTCGCTCACGTCGGCGCGAAGAGGCAGAGCACGCGTGTGTGCCCGCGTTCCGCGTTGAAGTGCTCGCGCAGCGGCTGGAGGGACTCGACGAGCGTCGTCGGTGCCGTCACCTCTCTCGCCGCCGCTGGCGTGGGCGGCACGTACGGGACCGGCTCGACGAGGCGGTAGCCCTCGGGGATCCCGCTGACGAAGGTCTCCGGCGGATAGTCGTCGTCGCTTGCGATGAGCTCGAGCTTCTTGATCGTGAACCGGCGGTGCAGCGAGTCGCCCTCTCCGATCGGCCGCCTCGTCTCCCAGAGCCGCGGCAGGCCGTCGCGCGCCGAGAGGTACCACGTGTGGTCGGTCGGCCCGTCCGGCGTGCTCGCCACGACGACGCGGCACGGCTCGGCTCCCATCGATTCGTTGCCGCGCAGGGACGGCTTGCCCGCGGACGCGATCTTCGTCGGCTCCGCGGGGAAGAGCGTGAGCAGCTCGTAGGCGAGGCGGCTCGGCTCGCCGCCGATCAAGGGCACGTCGCCGCGGGTGTAGGTGCGCGCCTTGTGGTCGACGAAGACGTACCGCTTCCCGTTTCGGACGAGCAGCACCCGGCGGCGGTCCTCGCCGCGCAGCTCGCGGATCTCCGCCTCGATCCGAAAGCGCTTTCCGAGGTCGTTCTCGTGGTCGCGCCAGAAGACGGTCCCGTCGACCGCCCAGGAGCGCCACTCGAGGGCGTTGCTCTCGACGAACGAGGCGTCGTACCGCCCCCGCGCGGCCGCGGCGCGGGCGGCCGCGGACTGCTCGAGCACGGCGCGCGCGTCGTCTTGCGGCGCGAGGAGCAGAGCGAGGGCCAGAAGCAGAGCCACGTCCCTACCCTAGCTGATCTTTGAGCTCCTTGAGCTTCACGAGCGCGTCGATCGGGGTCATCCCGTTGACGTCGAGGCTTCTGAGCTCGCGCTCGATCCTGCTCTCCTCCGCGGCGAACAGGGCGAGCTGACCCTGGCGCGTCCCCTCCGCCGGCGCCGCGCCGGTGAGAATGCGATCGGCCAGGTCCTCCTCGTCCTGCTCGAGGTCGCGCAGGATGCTCTTCGCGCGGTCGATCACCTCCTGCGGCACGCCGGCGAGCCGCGCGACGTGAATGCCGTAGGAGCGGTCGGTGCCGCCTTCGACGATCTTGTGCAGGAAGACGATCTCGTCGCCCCACTCGCGCACGGCGACGTTCTGGTTGCAGATGCCGGTGTAGCGCGCGGAGAGATCGGTGAGCTGGTGGTAGTGCGTCGCGAAGAGCGTGCGAGCGCGGACGGTCTCGTGCACGTGCTCGACGATCGCCCAGGCGAGCGCCAGGCCGTCGAAGGTGCTCGTGCCGCGCCCCACCTCGTCGAGGATGACGAGGGAGCGCTCGCTCGCGTTGTTCAGGATGTTCGCGATCTCGACCATCTCGACCATGAACGTGGACTCGCCGCGGCTGATGTCGTCGCCCGAACCGACGCGGGTGAAGATGCGGTCGACCGCGCCGATGCGCGCCTCGGCGGCGGGGACGAAGGAGCCGATCTGCGCGAGCAGCACGATCAACGCGACCTGGCGGATGTAGGTCGACTTGCCCGCCATGTTGGGTCCGGTCAGGATCGTGATCCGGCGCGCGTCGCTGTCGATGCGCGTGTCGTTCGGGACGAAGGCCTCGCAGGCGGGGGAGCGCTCGATCACCGGGTGGCGGCCCTGGCCGATCTCGATCGCGTCGCCGCGGTCGATCACCGGTTGAGCGAAGCGGTGCTCGGCGGCGATCTGCGCGAGGCCCGCGAGCGCGTCGACCTGCGCCAGGGCGTGCGCGGTGTCGAGGATGCGGCCGACCTCCGCTCCGACGGCGTCGCGCAGCTCGGTGAAGACGCGGTATTCCAGGTCGCGTGAGAGCTCTTCCGACTTCAAGACCTTGGTCTCGAACTCCTTGAGCTCCGGCGTGATGTAGCGCTCGGCGGTCTTGATCGTCTGCTTGCGGATGTAGTGCTCGGGCACGCGCTCGACCTGACCGCGCGGCACCTCGATGTAGTAGCCGAACACGCTGTTGAAGCCGATCTTCAAGCCCGGCAGTGAGCTGCGCGCGCTCTCCTCCGCCTGGAAGCGCGCCATCCAGGACTTCGCGTCGCCCGCGATCTGACGCAGCTCGTCCAGCTCGGCGGAGAAGCCGTCGCGGACCAGACCGCCCTCGCGGATCGTCAGCGGAGGCTCGTCGACGAGCGTCTCGCGGATGCGCGTGGCGACGTCTTCGAGCGGATCGAGGCCGTCGTGCAAGCGTCCGAGGACACCCGAGTAGGCGCCCTCGAGCTTCGCGCGGAGCGGAGGGACCAGCTCGAGCGAGTTCTGGAGCGCGACGAGATCGCGCCCGTTCGCGCGGCCGGTGGAGACCTTCGACACCAGGCGCTCGACGTCGAGCACCCGGTCGAGGAGCTCGCGCACCTCCTCGCGGAGAAACGGCGCCTCGACGAGCTCCGCGACGCCCTGCTGGCGGTCGAGGATCGCCTCGACGTCGCGCAGCGGGGTGAGGAGCCACTCCCGCAGGAGCCGCGAGCCCATCGGGGTCAGCGTGGCGTCGATCGTGTCGAGCACCGTGCCCTCGCGCCGGTTCTCGCGCTGCGTCGCCACGAGCTCGAGGCACGAACGCGTGGCGCGGTCGAGCACGAGGTGCTCGTCGGCGTCGACGAGCTGGATGCGGCGGATGTGCTCGCAGGCGGTGTTCTGCGTCTCCTCGACGTATTCGATCAACGCTCCGGCCGCGGGAACGACCGGCGAGTCGTCCGCCAGCCCGAAGCCCTCGAGGCTCTGCACCTTAAAGTGGCGCAGGAGCAGGTGGCGGGCGGTGTCGCGCTCGAAGCGCCATTCCTCGCGCCGCGTGAGCTTCGCGCCGAGCTCCTCGCGCAGGCTTGCGGCGAGGGCGTCGAAGCGGTCGTCCGGCGCATCGGGCGCCAGCACCTCGGCCGGCGCGAGACGCGAGAGCTCGTCGGCCAGCGCGTTCGGCTCGAGCTCGACGGCGTGCAGACGGCCGGTCGAGAGATCCACCCAGACGAGACCGCAACGCCCGCCGCCGATCCAAGCGCTCGCGAGGAAGTTCGGCTGCCGGGCGTCGAGCGCGTTCTCCTCCGTCAGCGTTCCCGGCGTGACGACGCGCACGATGCCGCGGTCGACGATGCCCTTGGCGTCGCGCGGATCCTGAAGCTGCTCGCAGATCGCCACCGTGTGGCCCTTCTTCACGAGCTTGATCAGGTAGGACTCGGCGGCCTTCACCGGCACGCCCGCCATCGCGATCGCCTCGTCGCCCTTGGACTTGGAGCGCGACGTCAGCGTCAGGCCGAGCTCGCGTGACGCGACGACCGCGTCGTCGTGAAAGAGCTCGTAGAAGTCGCCCATCCGAAAGAAGAGCAGAGCGTCGGGTGCCTCCTTCTTCGCGCGCCAGAACTGCTCCATCATCGGCGTCTGCGAGCGCTTCTCGCCGCGTTTGCGGCTCGGCTGCGTGCCCGGGAGCATCCGCTGCGGATCGGCCATGGGGCGGGAGTGTAGCAGGCGTCGGTGGTCCGGGAGTTGCGGATCGGGCGCCGTCCTTCGCGTTCCCGCGCTCCCCCGAATCGAACCCGTGCGCCTCGCCTCGCTCCCTCGCCGTCCCTCGCTCCTGCTACCGACCGCGCTCGCCTTCGTCGGTTGCGCCACCTATCCCGAGCGGACCTCCGAGGCGTTCGATGCCTTCCAGAGAGGACACTTCGAGCACGCCGCCCTCGAGTACGCGGACCGCGACGTCACCGATTCCGCCTTCCTCTCGGGGGCGGAAGCCGGGGCGGTTGCGCTGGCCGCCGGCGACTGGGACGACGCGCTCGATCACCTGCACCGTGCCGCGGACGCGGTCGAAGACCTCGAACGCCGCGCGCTGGTGTCAGCGGCTTCCCTGGGCGAAGGGATGGCCTCGTGGGCGCTCAACGACACCGCCAAGCCCTATCGCGGGGAGGGTTTCGAGCGCGTGTACGTGCACTGCGGGCTGGCGCTCGCCTACCTCGCGAGCGGGCGGCTGGATGACGTCTGGGTCGAGGTCGCTCTTGCCAACAAGCTCCTGGAGGCGGAGGAGGAGCTCTACGAGAAGGAGTACCGAGCGGGCGGATTCGGACACTTCTTGTCGGCGCTGGCCTACGAGATCCTGGGTCAGCCGGACGAGGCCTACGTCGACTACCGGCGCATGGTGGAGAAGGACGTCGGCACGCGGCTGGCCGGCCGGGCGCTGGTGAGGATCGCGAACGAGGAGGGCTGGCTCGACGAAGCGAGGGCGTGGGAGCAACGGTTCGGTCCGGACACGGTTCGCCCTGCCGGCGCGGCCAACATCGTCGTCATCGCCGGGGTCGGATGTGGGCCGATCAAGGAGGAGGGCCGTTTGATCGTTCCGACTCCGGACGGCGTGATCCCCTTTGCCGTACCGACCTACGCCAGGCGGCATCAGTGGGTCGACGGGATGCGGCTAAGGCTCGCGAGCGGCGAAACGGTCCGGACCGACGTGCTCGAGGACGTTTCCGACGTGGCCGAGCAGAACCTCGCCGACCGTCTCGCGTGGATGGCGGCCAAGTCGGCGGCGCGCGGACTGCTGAAGCGCGAGCTTACGCAGAAGTTGGAGGCGGAGCTCGGCCTCGGCGGCCGAGCTCTCGGCGAGGTCTTCGCGATCGCCTCCGAGCGTGCCGACCTTCGCGGATGGCAGACGCTGCCGGATACCTGGCAGGCCTGCCGCATGTTCGTCCCGCCCGGAGCGCACCGGCTCACGCTCGAGGCCGTGGGAGGTGCACGCTCGCACCTCGGGACGTTTGCGCTGGAAGAGGGAGAGACGATGCTCATCCTCGCCCGTACCGTACAAGGACGGCTGTATGCCCACGCGATCGGCGGCCAGCCGCTCGGCGGTGCCGTCCTCTGAAGCGAGAATCGAACCATGGGGAACACGAAGTTACAGAGCTCACTGATCCTGCTCGCCGCGCTGGCCGCCGCCGCGTGCGCAAGCCGGAAGGTGGATACCGAGAACACCTATCGATCGGGCGGCGAGGCGACCGTCTTGGAGGAGGAGATCGGGAGCTCGCTCTTGGAACGCCAGCTCGAGATCCGGGCACCGCTTCACAAGCGGGACGACGCGGGCTTCCTCTCCTGCCAGTTCGAGTTGCACAACAAGCAGAAGAGCCAGATCGAGATGGAGTGGACCGTCTCCTGGTTCGACGAAAGCGGCATGAAGATCGATACGAACGAGCATTGGCGCCCGCAGGTGCTCGGCGGCATGGCATTCGAAACGCTCAAGATCGTCGCACCGACACCGGCGGCGGCACGCTGGAAGCTCAAGGTGCGGGAATCGAGCGCGATTCAGTAGCTCGCGGGCAACAAAGGCAGACCTCAATGGCAGTCATGAAGAAAGCTCTCGCAACGTTCCTCCTCCCCGTCCTGTTTCTCGGATGCAGCTCGATCGAATACGACGATCCCGGGCGCGTCGAAACGCTGACCATCGACTTCGGGTCGACGGACCTGCAGACGCTGGCCGGCGAGATGGTCGACTCCCTCATCCGGTCGCCCGCCCTGAACTACATCGAGCATCCGGACGACCGCACGGATCGGCGGATCGTGATGCTGATGGGCGGGATCTCGAACCGGACGACCGAGCACATCGATACGGCGGGCATTACCGACAAGATGCGGGTCAAGCTCCTCAACTCGGGCAAGTTCCGGTTCGTCGCCGGCGAGCTCGGCCAGGACGAGATCGAGGGCCAGGTCCGCTTCCAGCAGGGCTCGGGACGCGTGGATCCCGAGAAGGCGCGCGCGTTCGGAAAGCAGGTTGGCGCCGACACCGTGCTCTACGGCACGCTGCGCTCGATCGACAAGGAGAAGGGGCGCTCGCTCGAGGATCTCTACGACAAGGAGGACCTCTACTACCAGTTCGTCCTGAGCTGCGTGAACGTCGAGAGCGGAGAGATCCTCTGGAGCGACGAGGCGGAAATCCGCAAGACCGCCCGTACCGGCATCTTCGGGGGCTAGTCGGGGATCGCCTCGGATTCCAGCCCGAAGGCGTCGAGCACGAGCGCCTCGATCGCTTCCACCGCGTCGCGGGCCGGGTGACGCCCGAGCGCGCGCACCCGCCTCGCAACGTCGTCGTGAAGGCGAGGCGCGTCCGCGCGCGCGGTGATCGGGAAGGGCTGCGTGCGCAGGTGTCCGACCTTCACTTGAGGAAAGGTCCGCTGGCGCGCATCACGGAAGGACTTCTGGTGCCACGCGCGCGCCGTGGGCGCGTTGAGGACGGCTACACAGAAGGCGGGGTCGAGGTCTCGCGGCGGACGGCAGGCGAGGAGACTGTTGCGAAAGTACCCCGGCCTCGTGTGCAGCGCCGCGATCGGTCGGTCCGCGGTCTGGCGCAGGAGGACGGCCACCGCGCGGAAGCGCTCGAGCGGGCCGATGCGGAAGCGCTGGTGCGGGCGAGCCACGTGGTCGGCGCGAAGCCCGAGGCGCGGGGAGGCGAGGACGTAGGCCCGCAGGTCCTTGCCTTCGCGCAGTCCCGGCAGGCCGCTCGAGTCCGCGCGCACGACGAGATCCGCCGCCGCGTTACCCGTGTGGACCCCCGGATCGCCGAAGCTCCGAGGGGGTAAACGCGGAAAACGACCAAGCTGGGCTAGGAGGCTCTCGGCGGCCGGATCGACGGGGGTCCAGGCCTCCGGTCCCGACGGAGCGCCGGCCCGAGGAGCGAGCTCGATCGAGATGGCCGGCTCGATCACCTCCGCGAAGGCGGACTCCCCGAGCTCGCGCAGGGGTGAGGCGAGCCGCGCGAGCTCCGTAACGCGCGCCCGGAGCGGCCCGTAGCGCTCGAGATCGGCGACGGAGGCGGGGAGCAGGACGCTGGCGCCGCGGCCCGTGGTCGCGACGTGGGCGGCGATCCGCTCGAGAAAGGCCCCGTGCAGCGACGGCCATCCGGCGCCCGTCCTGCCCGTCCCGACACGAGGGCTCTGGCGGCCGGAGAAGCTCACCCAGGGCGGGTTGGCGACCACGGCGGCATCCGGCCAGCGCGTCTCCGGAGCCAGCGCATCGGCCAGCTTGACGCGGCGCGCGGCAGCCTCGCCGGCCGATCCGCCGATCGCCCTCCGCAGGCGCCGGCGGGCCGCTCTGGCCAGCTCGGGGACGACCTCGAGCCCGTGGAGGTGATCCCGGGCAAACGCCCGATCGCGCCCGGAGGCCTCCCACGCGGCGATCAGGAGGTCCCCCGCCCCGCAGGCTGGATCCAGGAGGGGGACCCGGGCCTGCGCCCACCCCCGGCACAGCTCGCGGCCGAGCGCCGGGGGGGTCGGGACCACCCCGGGGAGTCTCAGCCGCGGGTTCGCGGGGCGCGCAGGGGTCATGGGAGCTGCTCCAAGCGTCTCCATGGCAAGGGTTTGCGTCCCGTAATGCAATCCCGGAGGGGCTGGGCGTTCGGTCCCTGGGGAGGGCCGGCTCACGGGCCTGTCGCCCGGCGAAACGAGGGAACGACCGAGAAGACGGCGGGCGACGGACTTTGAAAGCCCGCGGTTCTTGGAGCAGTTCCTGCGGGACTAGAAGTTCCTCCTGAGTGACTGCGATTCTCCTGGGGATGGGCGCCTTGGTCCGCGCGGGCCGAGGCGCCCAGTCTTTTAACCCCTTGAGGTTCGCTAGCATGCCGCGCAGATGCCCCGCTTCCTCGTCACCGGCGGCGCCGGCTTCATCGGATCGCACATTGCCGCCGCGCTGATCGAACGGGGCGACACCGTCCGGGTCCTGGACGACCTCTCCGCCGGGAGGCGGGAGAACCTCGCGGGCCTCGAGGTGGGAGGGCCCGGCTCGGGGGCGCCGGTCGAGCTACTCGTGGGGGACATTCGCGACGCGGCGATCGCCCGCGAGGCCTGCCGGGGCGTCGGGGGCGTGTTCCACGAGGCCGCCCAGGTCTCCGTCCCGCGCAGCATCGAGGACCCCGAGACGAGCTACGAGATCAACGTGATGGGGACGCTGCGCCTGCTGGAAGGTGCGCGTCTCCAGGGCGTGTCCCGTTTCGTTCTGGCCGCCTCTTCGGCGGCCTACGGCGACTCCGAGGAGCTGCCCAAGCACGAGGCGATGCGTCCCCATCCGCTCTCCCCTTACGCTTCCGGCAAGCTCGCCGCCGAGGACCTCCTGTCCGTCTGGGGAAGGGTCCACGGACTGCGGACCGTCTCCCTGCGCTACTTCAACATCTTCGGTCCGCGCCAGGCCGACGACAGCCCGTATACGGGCGTTATCGCGCTCTTTGCGCGTGGGTTGCTCGATTCGACCCCTCTCAAGATCTTCGGCGACGGGGAGCAGTCGCGCGACTTCACCTACGTGGAGAACGCCGTGCAGGCCAACCTGCTCGCGATGGAGAAGGACGTGGAGCCGGGGGCGGTGATCAACGTCGGGACGGGGGAACGGGTGACGGTTCTCCAGCTCTATCGGCGCATGGCGGAGCTCTGCGGATCCGAGATCGAGCCGACCTTCCTGCCGCCGCGGGCGGGCGACGTGCGCCACAGCCTGGCCTCGCTGGACAAGGCGCGGGATCTCCTCGGCTACGATCCTTCGGTGGGTTGGGAAGAGGGGCTCGCGACGACGGTGGATTGGTACCGGGGTCGCGGCGATTCCTAGGTCAGTTGGCGGCCCGGTACTCGGTCGTCCGGCGGGGGAGGTCTCGCTCCATCTTGCGGGCCAGCTTCGGCGGGAGCATCTGCATGTGGTCGCAGTAGGGCTCCGGACAGGTCAGGGCGATGATGCGCCGGCGACCCTCTTCCACGGCGTGGACCGGGACCAGGGGGAAGTCGCAGCGCGGACAGACGTAGCTCGTTTCTCTTTTCATGCTTGGATAACTCTCGATGGCACTCGTGAAGGTCGTCTTTATCGGATGTGTTCTTTCGATGAAAAGCGGGGTGCGGGACCCTCTCCGAACGTTCTGGCGCGACTTCGGGTGACCGAGGCTGCCGCGGGAAACGCGCTCAGGGCCTCAAAACGGCGCGTTCGCGTCCCTGCGCTGGTTGCCGCCTCGCGGGGGCGCCGCTAACCTCTTCGCCCTGCTCCAGGAGACCCCCCTCGAATCCCCAGAGAACGCCATGGATCACGCCGCCGCCCTTGAACAGCTTTTCGGTCTGAAAGGCGTCCATTACAAGGCCAACCTGCCCAAGGAGGAGCTGTTCCACGAGGCGATCGCCAACGATCGAGGGCGGATCCGGCCGGACGGTCCCGACGACGAGCAGAAGGCCCATCCGACCAAGCTCGGCGTGAACGGCCCCCTGGTCTACTACACCGACCCGACGTGCACCGGGCGGCCCGTGCAGGACACCTTCGCCGTGGCGTGGCCCGAGCTGGAGGACGAGATCTGGTGGAAGGCGGACTTCCAGAAGTACGACCCGGAGAAGTACCAGGGGCTCCTCAAGCGGGTCGTCGAGCACCTGAACGCCAAGGGCGCGACGCTCTACGTCAAAGACGTCTTCTGCGGCAACGACCCCGCCTACGCGGTGCCCTACCGCTTCGTCGGCGAGTACGCGACGCACGCCATGTTCGCGCACAACATGTTCCCCAAGGAGGTCCAGGGGACCGCGGGCGACGAAGAACGGCGCTGGACGATGCTCAACGTCCCCACGTTCCATTGCGATCCCGAGCGCGACGGCAGCCTTTCCGAGCGTGCCGTCATCATGGACCTCAAGAACCGGATCGGCTTGGTCGTCGGGCGTGCGGACTACTGCGGCGTCGTCAAGAAGACCATGTTCACCGTGATGAACTTCCTTCTGCCGCGGATGAACGAGCTGTCGATGCACTGCTCTGCCAACGTCGGGGAGAGGGGCGACTGCGCCATCCTGTTCGGCCTCTCGGGCACCGGGAAGACGACGCTCAGCGCGGACCCCGACCGCAAGCTGATCGGCGACGACGAGCACGCGTGGACCAGCGGCGGGATCTCGAACTTCGAGGACGGTTGTTACGCCAAGCTGATCGATCTCGACAAGGACGACGAGCCGGTCATCGCCGCCGCGCTCTCGATGCCGGGCACGATCATCGAGAACGTTCCGCCGCTTCCGGGCAGGAAGATGGAGGACCTCGATCCGCAGGAGCTCGACCTCACGGACGGCTCGGTCACGGAGAACACGCGCTTTTCCTATCCGCTGTCCTGCAACCCCAACGTCATGCCGGGCGCCACGGGGCCCCAACCCGAGACGATCGTGCTGCTCACGGCCGACGCTTTCGGCGTGCTCCCGCCGATCTCGGCGCTCGAGGGTCGCGAAGTGATGTACCACTTCGCGTCCGGGTTCACCGCGAAGCTAGCGGGAACCGAGGTGGGCGTCACCGAGCCGAAGGCCGCCTTCAGCGCCTGTTTCGGCGCGCCCTTCATGTCGCACAAGCCGTCGGTCTACGCGCGGCTCCTCGCGGAGAAGATGAAGGCGCAGCACGCGCGCTGCGTCTTGCTCAACACCGGTTGGTCCGGAGGTCCGTACGGTGTCGGCAAGCGCATCTCGATCGGGCACACACGCGCCCTGCTCAACGCCGCCCTGAACGGAGATCTCGACGAGGGCAAGGTCGAGTACGAGACCCATCCGATCTTCAACCTGCGCATGCCGAAGAGCTGTCCGGGTGTTCCGTCCGAGATCTTGAACCCGCGCAACACGTGGGCGGACAAGGCCGCCTACGACGTCCAGGCCGAGAAGCTCCGCGATATGTTCCGCGCGAACTTCGAGGAGAAGGGCTTCGCGGAGTTTGGAATCGAGCCGGTGATGTAGAATCCCGTTCGCCATGAGCGAAGCGCAGGAGCACTACATGAAGGGCCTCGGTCTCTACGGCCAGGGCAAGCACGCGGAGGCCGTGACCGCTTTCGAGAAGGCGCTCGAGCTCGAGCCGGACCGCGCGGACTGCCTCCAAGCGCTCTCGATGGCGCAGATGCACGCGGGAAAGCTCGACGAGGCCCTAGCGAACGTTCTGAAGCTCACCGAGCTCACGCCGGACGACCCGCAGGCGTTCACCAGCCTGTCGATGGTCTACCAGCGCAAGGACCGCATCGACGATGCCGAGAAGGCCCAGGCGAAAGCGCGCATGCTCTCCTGGAAGGAAGAGCTCAAGACGAACCCGAACGCCCCGCCGCCCGCCGGGGCGGACGGAATGAACGTCGTCCAGTAGCGCTTGCTAGCCTTCCTCGCCCTCGGTGTCTTCGATGCCGAGGATCTTGCGGCCCTCGGGCGAGATGAGCTGAGGCGACCACTGCGGCTCCCAGACCACTTCGACCTCGGTCTGTCCGATCCCCTCGATGGTGTTGACGCGCCGACGGACGACGTCGGGGATGGACTTCGCCTCGGGGCACGCCTGCGAGGTCAGGGTCATCGTGATGTTGCAGGTTTCACCGTCGAGCTTCACGTCGTAGATGAGGCCCAGGTCGACGATGTTGACCGGGATTTCGGGGTCAAAAACCTGCTTGAGCTGACCGTAGACGTCTTCCGTGTTTGCCATGGGGCGAAGATTCTACTCAGGCGGAGCCGTTCCCGCGAGCATCCAGATCCAGACAGTATTGCACCAGGCGGTTCTCGCCCCAGCGTCTGTCTTCGTCCGCGTAGCTCGCGGAGCGCGCCGGCTCTCGCGCGATGAAGGCCGTGTGCCCTCCGCGATCCGGTGCAATCAGAGTCACCCGCGGATTCCCCGTGACTTCCTCGCGCTCGAAGCTCTCGAAGGGCACGAGCGAGTCGTCCCGCGCCGCGGCGATCAGAACGGGCACGCAGATGCGAGGAATCCACGGCAGAGCGCTGGCGCGCTCGTAGTAGTCGTCCGCGTTGCGAAAACCCGCGAGCGGCGCGGTGTAGCGGTCGTCGAAGTCGCGCACCGTGCGGATCGACTCGATACCGTCGAGCGAGATTTCCGGCTGGTGGAGCTCCTTGCGTCGCCGGACGATGCGCTTCAAGCCCTTGACGAAACGATGCTGGCACATCCGGTTGAAGAGGTTGGCGTCGAGGCAGTCGGCTGAGGAGGCGAAGTCGATGCAAGGGGACATCGTCGCGACGCCCCGCAACCATTCCGGTGTATCGTCGCCGAGCTCGCCTGCGAGCTTCAGCGCCATGTTGCCGCCAAGGGAGAAGCCGCAGACGTAGATCCGCGTGAGCCCGTCTCGCTCGGCGAGCTCTTCACCGATGGCGCGCAGGTCATCGGTCATTCCGCCGTGGTAGGCACCCGGCGCGAGCTCCTCCGTGCCGCCGCAGTTGCGGACGTTGATCCGAACAGCGTTGAAGCCGCGCGCGAACGCCTTGTCGGCGGTCCCCAGCACGTAGGGCGACGTCCAGTCGCCGACGAGCCCGTGCACCAGGAGAAGCGTAGGGCGCTCGTGCCGTTCCTCCTGCCAGTGACAGCTCGACAGAACCCGGTTTCCGTCGACGGTGTCGAACACGCGCTCGACGCCCGTCGCTTCCAGCCGCGCCGGGATCGAACGCGGTAGCGCCCCGACGAACGTCTGCGCGTACGTGTGGGCGAGCAGGGGGTGAGGGACGTAGGGCGGGAAGTCGAACGTCGAGGGGGCCACGGTAGGATGGGGGGATGATCCGGTACGAGGGCTCACTCTATCGGCCTCCGTCGGAGGCGCGGAGCCTGATTCTCCAGGCGACGATCGGTTGCAGCTACAACGAGTGCACGTTCTGCGGCATGTACCGCGACAAGCGCTTCCGCGTCCGCCCGTTCGAGGAGCTCTCGCGGGAGATCGCCTGGGCGCGCGACGAGCTCGGCGGCGAGGTGCGCAAGGTGTTCCTGGCGGACGGCGACGCCTTGATCGCGAAGGCGAGCTTTCTGCACGCGATTCTGGACGAGCTGCGCGAGGCCTTCCCGAACCTGCGGCGGGTCTCGTGCTACGCGTCGCCGCAGTCGATGCAAGTGCGGTCGGTCGAGGAGATGCGGGAGCTCCGCGACGCCGGCCTGACCCTCTACTACCTCGGCATCGAGAGCGGGCACGACCGCGTGTTGGAGCATCTGGTCAAGGGCGTGGACGCCGCCGAAATGATCCGGGTCGCCGGCAAAGCGACCGAAGCGGGTGTCGCGCTCTCGACGATGATCCTGCTCGGCGCCGGCGGGCGCGAGCTGTCCAGCGAGCACGCCCGCGAGTCGGCGCGGGTGGTCAACGCGATCCAGCCGCGCTTCGTGAGCACGCTGGTGATGACGCCGGTCGAGGATACGCCGCTCTGGGAGCAGGACCGCCGCGGGGAAGTCGATCACCTGGATCCCATTGAGCTAGCCGCCGAGCTGCGCACGTTCGTGGCCGACCTCGAGCTTCGCGGCTCGGTATTCCGCTCCAACCACGCGAGCAATTACCTGGCGCTCTCAGGCACGCTCCCCAAGGACAAGGAGTCCCTGGTCCGCGCGTTGGACGGAGTCCTGGCCCACCCGGAGAACGCGCCCTTCGTTCCGGACTGGTTGCGCGGGCTCTAGGAGCTAGCCGTCCTTCTTCTTGAAGAGCCCGCCAAGCTCCTTCAGAGCCTCGCCAGCCGCGTCCTCGACCTCCTTGCCGACGCCTTCGAGCGCCTCGCCGGCCTTCTCACCGAGCTCGCCGAGTTTCTCCTGGCCCTCGCCCAGGAGCTTCTCGGCGCTCTGAACCACGCCCTCGGTCAGCTCGAAGCCGACGCTGCCGAGCCTGTTGAGGTGCCCGTTGAGATCTTCGAGCATGTCGGCCGGGAGCAGGCCGCCCGCGTTGTTCAGCACCGCGGTCAGAAGCGTCTTGATCACGATGCCGAAGAGATCAGCCGTGCTGGTCTCGTTTCCCAAGTCCTCGATCACGATCTCCGGGATCTGGAACGACACTCGCGTCGAGTCTCCACCGATGGGAATCAGGTCGATCGTCGAGCTGATGTCGCGCAGGACGATGCGCCGGACCACGAAGACCTTGCCGCCCTCTTCGCCCTCCGCCTGCTCCGTCTCGCCGGACTCGAACCGCGCCAGGCTGTCGAGGATGACGCCGTAGTTGGTATTTCCTCCGGAACGCTCCAGGTTGATCTCGATCCCCTCGAGCAGAATCTCCGGAACTTCGACGGAGTCGCTCATGATCGATCCGAGGGGGAACTCCAGCCCGCCGGCTCCGAGGGCGAAGAACCGCGGCGACTCGAACCCGGGCGGGTTCGCGATCTCGAGGCCCGAAAGCCCGGCGTGGAGTTCCCCGCCGAGGTCGATGTCGACGGCGTCCACCGTCGTTTCGACGCCGAGGGCATACGTCCCGCCGCGCTCGATGGTCTCGGCCGCGATGGAGTCGAGCATCATGACGATCGCGACCCCGCCGACGATCAGCAGGATCGCCAGTCCGATGAGGATCCGAATCAGGACTTTCATGGGGCGGATTATTCCGAGGGCCTCAGGCTTCCGGAAGGGAATTGCCCTGGCGCTACGATCCGAACTTGGGACGGACGCCTCGTTCAGGCGAGGCTGTGGAGAAGCGTGTTCAGGTTGTGGGCGGCGTTCGTGCCCGTCCAGGTCCATCCGCTCTTGCTTTGCAGCACGTTCAGGCGGCGGTTGCCCACGCCTTCCCACGCCAGGTAGGCCGTGCTGCCCGCCCCGAGCAGAGCGGGACGCGACGTCGTCGTTTCACCCAGCGTGCCCTTACCGCTGAAGCTTGTCCCGTTGGTGGACTGCGTGATGTTCAGCATGTTGCTCCCGACCCCGCGCCATCCGAGCAGGAGCCGCTTGCCCAGCACGCAGAGCGCGGGCCCGGAGGTGGTCGTCCCCTTCAACGTTCGCTTGTCGCGCCACGACGTGCCGTTGGACGACCGGAGGACGTTCAGACGGTTGTTGCCGACGCTGCTCCCGAAGCGAGCCAGCGTCGGCGCGTCGGTCGACACCCGCCCGTACTCGACGACCATCGTCGACTTCCCCGGCGGCATCAAAGGCGTCGCCTTCTTGCGCTTCTTGGCCATCTCACTCCTCCCTAGCGACGAAACCGGCGGGACACGGGGAAGCTCCTCGGCGCCTGACGGCGGGAACCGCGGCGAGCGGCGCCGGTCGCGATGCTAACAAGGAGGCCGCGTGACGGTGAGGCGGCCCTCGCCGGAGCCTTGAACCGGCTGCGGGTCGTGGACGAAGCGTCGTGCCGTCCTAGGCGTCGATGAGCTCGAGAGACGCGGCGTTCGTCGCTGAGTTGAGCCGCATCCAGTCGCGCTCAAGCGCCGCGTAGACCGAACGGAAGTCGGTCGTCGGCGGAACGTCGCCGTTCTCCAACCGCTGCAGATCGGGCGCCGTGCCGTGCATTCCCCCGCGAACCGCGTGTCCGACGAGGAGCACGGGCGCGCCCGCTCCGTGGTCGGTACCTCGCGACGCGTTCTCCTTGACGCGCCGGCCGAACTCGCTGAAGACCAGCGTGATGACGCGGTCGGCCGCGCCGGACGCCTCGAGGTCGCGCTGAAACGCGGTCAGGCTCTGGGACAGCTCGCCCAGAAGCGCGGCGTGCGTCGCTTTCTGACGCGCGTGGGTATCGAAGCCTTCCAACGCCACGTGGAACACGCGGGTGCCGAAATCGCCGGCGACGAGCCGGGCGATCAGGCGGAGCCGTCGCGCGAGCTCCAGGTCGGGGTAGCTCACCGCGGACTCCCGACCCGCTACCGCGGCCATGCGCTCGGCGGCGCGGTAAGTGCCCGCGGCGGCTTCGCGGAGGAACGCGAGGTCGCCGGTCGCGGGCGGCCGGTCGAGCAGTCGCCCGCGGAGCCCGTCGAATCCGCCGCCGGGCTTGCGAAGGCGGAAGCCGCGCGCGTCGCGCACGGTCGGGCTGAAGTACTCGCGCCCGTACATCGCGAGCGGCAGGTCGCCGCCGCCGACGTGAAGCGCCGCCATCGTGCCCGGTTGGCGCACCGCGATCTGGTCGGCCAGCCTGCCCATCCAGCCGGTGTCGCCCGGCGGCGCGTCGGGATCGGCGGTGTGCCAGATCTCCATCGAGCGGAAGTGCGAACGATTGGGCTCCGGGTAGCCGACCCCGTGAACGACCGCGAGGTGGCCTTCGGCGTAGAGCTCGCCCAGACCCGCCATGTCGGGGTGCAGGCCGTGGTCGTCGTCCAGCGCGTGAAGGTTCTCCCGCGCGAGCGAAAGCGTCGGCCTCATGCGGTAGTAGTCGTCCTGCCGGTGGGGGACGACCATGTTCAGCGCGTCGTTCCCGCCGGAGAGCTGGAGCACGACGAGGACCGGGTCGCCCTCCGTGCGCGCCGACGCGCGCGCTCCGCCCGCGAGGGAAACGAGCGGCACAGCCGCGGCCACTCGCACGCCGCCGATGAGGAATTGCCTTCGCGTGGTGATCATGCTCGCCTCACAGGAGGTGGTACTCCGGGGAGGTGAGGACGGCCGCCGTGACGAGGGCGAGCGCGTCGTCGACCGACTCACAGGACTCGGCTCCGGCCCGTAGCGCGTTCACGTACGCCGGGTCGTCCAGGTCGGGCACGAGGTTCCCGACGACCATCGCGGCCACCTCGTCGCGCGATTCGGCGGCCCCCAGCGCGACGCTCAGGTCGACCTCGACGGCGTCGCTCTCGCCGCGGTGGGCCGCGGCGACGTCGGCCAGCGCGTTGTGGCGCGCGAGCCAGGTGCCCGCGTTGATCCACGTCCGCCCGCCGTCCCAACCCTTGACCGACGGCGGGCGGAAGAGCGACTGCCCCATCTCCGCCGCGGCCTCGGCGGCGTCGCGCGGCGCGACGCGTGCGCCGAGCGCGCGCACCGTGATCGCGACGAGCTCGACCGGTCCCGCGATCCTTGCACGGCGGGCCTCGGGCCCGAAGAAGAGCCTCGAGCGCAGGATGCGCTCGACGGTCGCGCCGATCCGCCAATCGAGCTCGATCAGCGCGCCGGCGGTCTCGTCGATCCAGGCTTCCTTTGGACGGGGCGCGACGAGCTCCTCGAGCAGCCGGCGTGCGACGTGCCGCGCGCAACCAGGGTGCGCCAGGACCAGGTCGATCGCGTCCTCGCCGCGGAAATCGCCCGTTCGCCCGAAGATCGTCTTCGGACCGGGGTCGTGGTCCGCTTCGCGCATCCGGAAGGCGCGCCCCTGGGTTCCCCAGCCGGTGAACGCGCGCGCCGCCTCCCGGATGTCCGTCTCGGTGTAATGGCCGATGCCGAGCCCGAAGAGCTCCATCACCTCGCGGGCGAAGTTCTCGTTCGGGTGACCGCGCTTGTTGTCGTTCCCGTCGAGCCAGTTGAGCATCGCGGGATCCTTGGCCGCCGCGTGCAGAAGCTCGCGGAAGTCGCCGAGGCCGTGCTCGCGGAAGAGCGCGTTCTGGCGGTGCATCAGCCGCACGTCGTCCACCTTGGCGTTCGACGTCGCGAAGTGGTCGTGCCACATGAGGGTGACGCGCTCGCGCAGCGGCGCGCCGCCCGCGAGGATCAGGGACATCCACCAGGCGGCGAGCTGGTCGATGCTCCCCGCGGCGAGCAGGTGCTTGACGCCGTTCAGCAGCGCGGGATCGTGCCCGTCGCGCGCGAGCAAGGCCTCGAGCGCGGCCTCGAACCCGACGTCGAGCGCGTGCTCGACGTCGCCCGGCGCGGGGCCGAAACCGGCGCGGCGGTACAGGTGCGTCGCCGCCGCGCGATCCCACTCCCCGTCGCGAGGCTTCCAGGCTTCGAGCGCGCCCGCTCTCACCGCACAGCCTCCTCGTCCTCGTCGGCGTGCAGCACGAGCGTCGCCCGGACCTCGACCGAGTCGTCGTCTGGGTAGAGGATCTCAGCGTCCAAGCGCTCGAGGCTCTGGACCGCTCCGAGCAAGCCGCCGATCTCCTGGCGCGCGGCCTCGATGTCGTGTCCCTCGTCGAGCATGTTCTGCATCACCAGCGCGTCGAAGTTGTCTTCGACGACGCGCGCGAGCGCCGGCCCGTCGAGCCACATCGCCTCGCTCGCACCCTCGACGGGCCGCGTCTCGCCGCTCGCGATCTCGCCGACGAGGTCTCGCACGACGCTCGCGTGCGTGCCGATCACGAACACGTCGCCGACCATCGCGGCGGCCGGAACGAAGTTGTAAATCATGTCGACGCCGTCCTCCGGGCCGGGCGGGGGATAGTGCGCGCGCGTGACGAAGACGCCGTCCACGGTCTCGAGCTGCATGACGAAGGGCGACATGCCCTTCTGCGCCCGGTCGAGGTTGATCGCGCTGATCAAGGTCTGGAACGCGGCGGTCAGCTCCGGTCCGCGCGTCGCGGGGTCGTCGACCTTCACGAGCGCGGCGGCGGCGGGCAGCGGGATCTCGGGCACGACGCCTTCGTCGAAGCGGGGATGACGCGCCACGACCCGGATCCAGGGCGAAACGTGCGGCAGGACGTCTTCGCCGAGGTCCTTCCCGCCGAAGAAGAGCGCCAGATCCGTCGTCGCCTTGGAGAACTTGGGGAGCATCTCCGGCGGGAAGAGATCGACGCGGTGCGCGAAGGCTCCGGCGAGGTCGCGGTAGACGAGCAGACTCCCGCAGTCGTCCGCATGGGGAAGCGGCGCGGGCGGCGCGTCGCGAGACGGGTCCGGCATCAGGACCTCCGCGGGTTCGACACCTTGGCCCGCGAGTCCGAGCTCGAGTTCCGCGCCGCGCGTCGCGATCCAGAACGTCGCGGTCTCCGACGTGCCGAGCGCGGCGACCCCCGGCCCGAGGAGCATCTGCACGGCCGGCTGACCGTTCATCGCGCGCAATTCCTTCATCTTCTCGCCGCTGCCGGACCAGTTGGCGACCGCCTCGACTCGCTTCAGATCGACCCATCCCCAGAGAAGCTGTTCGTCCGAGCGCGTTTCCCGCGCCTCGTCGAACGACGCGCGGCCGGCGAGGCCCTTGGCGGACGGCTCCGCCGCGAGGTCGAGCACGTCGCGCAGGTAGCCTTCGTCGCTGCTCGCCACCACGAGCGCATCGCGCCGCGCGATCTTCACGTCGTCGCCGAGGTACCAGACGTCGGCGCCCCGTACCGAAGCGTGCGGTTCGTCGAAAGCTCCCGGCGCCTCGAACTGACTCTCGAGCTGGTCGAAGATCTTCGTGAGGACCTCTTCTGCGATGAGATCGTCGTCCCCGTGCAGCACGAGCACCCAGGCGACGCCCTTCGGCCCGAAGCCCGAGGCGAGCGCCGCGCCGTGCCGCGTCATGCTCGCGAGGGTGGGGAGAACGGGCGCGCCGAGCAGCGCTTCGCCGACCGCCAGAAGCTCTTCGGGACTCGCCTCCATTTCCGTTTGGAGGAGTTGCCCCAGCGGCGAAGCCAGGAGCGTCTTGAGGAAGGGATGATCGAGCCCCTGCTCCAGCAGCGCCGGCATGCCGGGGGCGTCCACGTAGAACACGGCGCGGTCGGGAATCAGCGTGGCGACGTCGCGCTCCGGAGCGATGGGCGCGGGCGGATCGTGCAGGACTCCACGGGTCGCCACGGGGAGCAGGAGGAGGGCTCCGAGCGGCAGGATGCGTTCCAGATTCATAACGACTCCGTTAGGCGGCAGGCGATCCGACTCTCGGGGGAACCCCGCGCCGGCCCTGCGTGAAATCGAACCGTGCTTCTCCGGTTAAGAAGGTACATTGATCCGTGGGCATCACGGCAGGCATGACCTCTCCCCGGTCTGGTTGGAGGAGATATCGATGAAGCACCTCTTTTTCCCGCCGCTCGCCGCTGCGGCCGGACTCGTGTCCTTTGGAGCCGTCCTCGCTGCTCAGGTGACCACCGGTCCCAAGCGCGCGGACATCGTCTCGCTCGAAGGGCGCAAGGCTTACTACCAGGACCGTTCCGAGAGCTACGGCGTCCTTTTCAAGAACACCGAGGGGAGCTTCGGCCTGGGTATGGGGGCCGGATGCGCCTGGTTCGACATGGACGGGGACGGCGACGAGGATCTGTACGCCCCGAGCGGCCAGAACGCCGGTGCGCTCTTCCGCAACGACGGCGACTCCTTTGCCGACGTCATGGCGGGATCCGGGATCGGCGTGTCGCCCCTCGTCGATCCGATCGCCGTGAGGACGGCCGACTACGACCAGGACGGTCGCTCGGACGTCTACCTGATGACGACCGGCCAGAACTACATGTTCCGGAACGAGGGCGGCGGCCAGTTCAGCGACAAGACCGCCGTGCTCGGCGTCTCGGGCGGCAGTCGGTTCAGCACGGGCGCGTCGTTCGCGGACTTCGATCTCGACGGAGACCTCGACCTGTACGTCGGGCACTACATCCGCATCCTGAACTTCCCCTATCACTACGGCGAGCCGAACCAGCTCTTCATGAACCTGGGAACGGTCTTCGCCGACTTCGCGCCGGCGCTGGGCGTCGACAACGTGGGCGTCTTCGGCCCGTCGGTGCCGGGCTATCCCTACGAGTCGCCCGAAGGCCAGCCGACGGCCGGGTGCACGCTCGCGACGGCCACCTGCGACTACGACGAGGACGGGGATCCCGACCTTCAAGTGGGCAACGACTTCGGCGAGTGGGTGATCGGCAACACGCTCTACCGGAACGACGTGTCGGGCGGACTCCTGGCCTTCGCCGACGTGTCCGCCGCGACCGGGTTCGACACCCGGCCGCACTACAACATGGGGATCTATCCCCGGGACTTCGATCACGACGGGGACTGGGACTTCTACCTCAGCAACCTCGGCGACAACCTGCTCCTGCGCAACGACGGCGGGCAGTTCGTCGACGGGACGTACGCGGCCGGCCCGGTCGACGGCGTCGGGCCGACCGGCAAGCTGCTGACCTCCTGGGCGACGGTTTGGGAGGACGTCGACAACGACTCGTGGGAGGACCTGATCGTCTGCAACGGTCACATGCCGTCGGCGAGCTTCATCGCGAACGAGCTGCGCTCGGCGAACACCCTCTGGATGAACCAGGGGGACGGCACGTTCGAGCGCGTGCCCGACGTCTTCTCCGGCCTCGCCGACCTCGGATCCGGTCGTGGACTGGCGTGGGTCGACCTGCAGAGCGACGGCTTTCCGGACTTCTACGTGCAAAACAACGGCGCCGACTGGATCGCCCTCCCCGGCGACCGCAGCCGGCTGTTCGTGAACAAGGGCCTGATCGGCGCCGACAACCACTGGTTCGAGCTCGACCTGGCGGGTCGCTTCAGCAACCGGGAGGGCATCGGAGCGCGCATCGACGCCGAGGTCGACGGCACGGTGCTGAAACGCCAGGTGCTCGCCGATCCGATCTTCGAATCGAGCCCGACCCTGATGGTCCACTTCGGGCTGGGCTCCGCGGAACAGATCGACAGGATGACGGTCCACTGGCCGTCCGGCGTCGTGCAGACGCTGGTGGAGCTGCCCGCGGATCAGCGGATTCAACTCCTGGAGCCGGCCGTCACCGGGGCGGGCATCCAGCCGATCGCCTACGACCCCGTGGCGGAGATGCTGACTCTGCGGGCCGACGTCGAGAACCACGACACGGTCCCGCAGGGCGTTTCGGCGATGTTCGAATTGCGGGCCAAGAGCGACGGATCGGTCCTGCTGAAGAAGTCGCTCAGCGGAACCCTCCCCGGGGGGAGTATCCTGACGTTGACCGTCAACCAAGCCGTCCCCCAAGCGGCCTACGCCGCGCTCCAGGGTTCGGCGGTTGAGCTCGTCGTCTCCTGTGCCGCCTCCGGCGGCCAGGACAGCGACATGCTCGATACTTCCCTGCCGTAGGAGTCTCCATGACCCGATCGCCCCGCTGGAGGGGAGCGTGCACGCTCACGCTCCTCGCCGCTTCGTCGTCTCTCTCGGTCGCTTTCGCCCAGGCACCGCCGCGTCCCGAGGCCTACTCGGTTCAGGGGGTCCAGCTCGGCCGCGGGGGCGATTCCGCCACGCTGCTCCTGCGCGACGGGCGCATCGAGGCGGTGCTCGAAGCCGACGCATCCGTGCCCCACGGGACGCGCGTGATCAACGGGGCCGGGCTGACCGCCCTGCCCGCCTTCGTCGACGCCTACTCGCGCGCCGGCTGCGCGACGCCGGAGCCGGTGAAGGACCAGGACGCGCCGGTCGACGTCGTCAGCGACGTGCGGGTCGACATGCGGCTCGCGAACCGCAAGGGGATTCAGCCTTCGTTCCGCGCGGTCGACGTCCTCGCGCTGAGCGAGGGCGACGTCAAGGCGTGGCGCGAGGCGGGCTTCGGCGCGCTGCTCTCTTCGCCCAGCGGACAGTTGCTCGCGGGGACGAGCACCTTGGCGACCGTCCGCGACGCCGCGATGCGCGACGTCGTCGTGCGGCCCGACGTTTACGCCCACGCGGCCTTCCGCGCCGGCGGGTCCGGCTATCCGAGCACGCTGATGGGCTACATCGCGCAGTTGCGCCAGTTCTTCCTCGACGTCCGCCACCACGAGGAGCTGCAGCGGCGCTACGCGCAGGGGCGGCCCGGGATCCGTCCCCCGCACGACGACGAGCTCGAGGCGGGGCGCGCGATCCTCTCGGGCGACGTGCGCCTTCTGTGCGAGGCCCAGACGGCGCGCGACGTCGAGCGCTGGATCAAGCTCTCCGAGGAGTTCGGCTTCCGGCCCGCGATCAGCGGCGGCAGGGACGCTTGGAAGGTCGCGGACAAGCTCGCCGTCCTCGACGTTCCCGTGGTCCTCACCCTCGACTGGGGCGAAGAGGCGAAGGACCCCGAGGACAAGAAGGAGAAGAACAAGAAGCTCGACGAGTGGGAGTACCGCGAGCCCGAAGCCGTGCGGGCGGAACGCCGGCGGCTTTGGGAGGAGCGGCGCGACTGTGCCATTCGGCTGAGCGAGGCCGGCGTTCGCTTCGCCTTCGGCACCGGCGACGCGAAGCCAAAGGACCTGATGAAGAACGTCCGTGCGCTGATCGAGGCAGGCCTGGACGCCGACGTCGCTCTTGGCGCGCTGACGACAGGCGGCGCGGCGGTGGTCGGTGCCGAGCGCCGCCTCGGCGAGATCGCGCCCGGTCACGACGCGACCCTCGTCCTCTGGGACGGCGATCCGCTCACCGACAAGAAGGCGAAGCCCGCCTGGGCCTTCGTCGACGGTTTCGCGCACGAGTTCGAGCGCAAGGAAGAGAAGGGCGCCGGCGGCGGCGACGGACCCGACGAGGGCGTCGACGTCACCGGCGATTGGACCGTCGCGCTGCAGGGCGAGGGAGAAAGTCCGAGCGAGGCGACCGTCACACTCGAGATGGAGGAAGACGGCGCGGTGACGGGCACCTACTCGACGACCATTCCCGGCGGGCCCGCGATGGAGGCCGACGTCGAGGGATGGGTCGACGGAACGAAGCTCACGCTGTCCGGCTCGATGGAGCTCGGCGATCAGGAGATCACCTTCGAGCTCACCGGCGAGATCGAGGGCGACACGATCGAAGGCGAGTCCAAGGTCAACCTGCCGTGGGCGGAGGAACCCACGACCAGACTGTTCGAGGCCACGCGCGATCCAGAATCCGGCGACTCGGAGAAAGGAGGGGTCCAGTGAAAGCGATGACTTTCATTTCCCTCCTCCTCTTGCCCTGCCTCGCAGTCGCTCAGGAAACCGAGGGCGAAGAGTCCGCTCCGGAGACCACCCCGCGCTTCGAGCATCCCTTCGAGACCGACGCGGAGCGCGTTCCGCGGATCTCGACCGGCGGCAATTGCCTCATCGAGAACGTCACGATCCACTCGGCGGTCTCGCCCGCGTACGAGGGCGACGTCCTCGTCCGCGACGGCGCCATCGCGGCGATCGGGTCCGATCTGGAGGCGCCGGCAGGCGTCCTGGTCATCGATGGCCGCGGCAAGCATCTCGCGCCCGGCGTCATCGACCCGCACTCGCACCTCGCGATCGAGCGCGGCATCAACGAGGGCACGCTCTCGATTACGGCGGAGTGCGACATCACCGACGTCATCAATCCCGACGACGTCGGGATCTACCGCGCCCTGGCGGGCGGGGTCACCGCGATGCAGTGCCTGCACGGCTCCGCCAACACGATCGGCGGGCGCAGCGAGGTGTTGAAGCTGCGTTGGCACCGCGACTCCGACGCCGACGCGCTGCGCTTCCCGGACGCTCCGCAGGGCATCAAGTTCGCGCTCGGAGAGAACGTGAAGCGCTCGAACTGGGGCCAGCCCGGCCAGCGCTTCCCGGGCAGCCGCCCCGGCGTCGAAGCCGTGTTCGAGCGCGGCTTCCGGCGCGCGCAGGAGTACCGGCAGGAGTGGGACGCCTACGAGGCCGCCAAACGTCGCGGCGAGGATCCGGTCCCGCCGCGCCGGGACGTGCGGCTCGACGTCCTGGTGGGGGTCCTGGAGCGCGACGTCCAGGTCCACTCGCACTGCTACCGCGCCGACGAGATCCTGATGCTCTTGCGGACGGCGGAACGCTTCGGCTTCCGGATCCAGACGCTGCAGCACGTGCTCGAGGGTTACATGGTCGCGGACGAGATCGCCAAGCACGGCGCCGGTCCGTCGACCTTCAGCGACTGGTGGGCCTACAAGGAGGAGGCGCGTTTCGCGATCCCGCACAACGCGGCCCTCATGCACGAGGCCGGCGCGGTGGCGACGATCAACTCCGACAGCGGCGAGCTGATCCGTCACCTCTACCACGAGGCGGCGAAGTCGATGCGCTACGCCGGGCTCGACCCGGTCAGCACGCTGCGGCTCTGCACGTTGAACGCCGCGATCCAGCTCGGCATCGAGGACCGCGCCGGATCGATCGAGGTCGGAAAGGACGCCGACCTGGCGCTCTTGAACGGCGATCCGCTGTCGATTTACTCGCGCGTCGAGCTCACCCTGGTCGACGGCGAAGTCGAGTTCCAGCGGCGGGACGCCTTCGGGCTCGACGACGAGACGCTTCCGGTGCGCCCGCTGGACGACGCGCCCATCATCGAGGCGTCCTTCAACCCCGACGGCGGCGACGTGATCGCGATCGTCGGCGGGACTCTTCACCCCGTCACCGGTCGGGACATCGAGAACGGCACCCTGCTCATCCAGGACGGCCGCATCGTCGACATCGGCATGCAGATCCCGATTCCCGCCGGCGCGGAGGTGGTCGACGCGACGGGCCGCCACGTGTGGCCCGGCATCATCGCGCTCAACACGCCGCTCGGGCTGCGCGAGGTGGGGTCCGTGCGCGGCACGGTCGACGACCGCGAGTACGGGGGCAACCAGCCCGACCTGCGGGTCTCCGCGTCGCTGCACGCCGAATCCGCGCACATCCCGGTGACGCGCAGCAACGGCGTCACGCGGTCGCAGTCGGCTCCTCAAGGCGGCGGTCCCATGATGGGACAGTCGGCCGTCATGCGGTTGACCGGAAACACCTGGGAAGAGCTTCTCATGGTGGATCGCGACATGCTGCACGTCTCTTTCCCGCGGACGCGCAACAACGCGGACAAGAAGGAGGAGAGCGACGCGGTGAAGGAGCTCAAAGAGCTCTTCGCCGAGGCGCGCGAATACGACCGCCTTCAGAACGACGCCCGCCAGCACGCGACGCGCGCTCCGGGCTTCGACCCGCGCCTCGAAGCGCTGATCCCCTACGCCCGCGGCGAGAAGAAGGTCGCGCTCCACGCCGACAACGCCCAGACGATCCTCTTCGCGCTGAAGTTCGCTCAGGAGGAAGAGCTCGACTGCGTCCTCTACGGCGCGACCGAAGGTTGGAAGGTGGTCGAGGCGATCGCCGCTTCCGGCTTCCCCGTCGTCATCGGGCCGGTGCTCGACGTTCCCGGCTCCTACGACCCGTACGACGCGTCGTACGCGAACCCGGCGCTCCTGCACCGCGCGGGCGTGCCGATCGCGATCATGTCGGACGACTCGGGCAATCCACGCAACGTCGCCTTCCACGCCGGCATGGCGGTGGGCTTCGGGTTGCCGTACGAGGAGGCTTTGCGCGCGATCACCTGGTATCCGGCGAGGATCCTAGGTCTCGAGCGCCAGCTCGGGAGCCTCGCGCCCGGCAAGATCGCGGACGTCGTCGTGACCGACGGGGACCTGCTGGAGATCGGAACGCAGGTGAAGCAGGTCTTCATCGACGGCGTACCGCAGGACGTCGGGAACCAGCAGGTCGAGCTCTACGAGCGCTATCGCGAGCGCCTGCACCGGGTGCAGGGGAAGTAGCGCGAGAATCAGCCCTGCTGCGCGCTCAGCGTGACCAGGACGGCCAAGAGGCCGAGCCAAAGCACGACGCCGAGCATCCGCTCGGGGTGCTGGAAGAGGCGCTTGGCCGACACGGCGGAGGCCTCGTCGCGGGCTTGGACGGGTCGCATGGAGGTCTCGTGGTAGATGCGCATGGCGGATACAAGGTTCGGAGCGATCGCCAAAAGGCTTGAGCGGCCTTTTCGGCGGCCCGGATTCCCACTTCTGGGGCCCCCGGAAGGCCTAGGATGGCCGCATGGAGACCAAGGAAGTCGCAATCCGCTGTCCTTGCTGCGATAGCCGCATCACCGTCGACGTCCGAACGCAGAAGATCGTGACCTGGCGCCGCGCCGGCGAGGTCGACCACACGGGCAAGCCGATCGTCACCGACGAGGACTGGAACAGCGCCCAAGGTCGCGTCGAGGGTAGGCTCGCCGCGGGTGAAGATCGCTTCGACGCCAACCTCGCCCGTGAGAAGAGCCGCGAGAAGGACCTCGACGACCTCTTCAAGAAGATGAGCGACAAGCTCAAGGACGCCGACGACGAGGACTGATCAGCTCCAGCGCAGGCGCAGGCTGTTCGTCACGACGAGCACGCTCGACGCCGACATCGCCGCGGCCGCCCACGCGGGCGGGATGCTCCATCCGGTCCAGGGGGCGAGCGCGCCGGCCGCGACCGGCAACGCGAGCAGGTTGTAGCCGAAGGCCCACGCGAGGTTCTGGCGGACGGTTCTGAGCGTCTTGCGCGCGAGCTTGACCAGCTCCACCAGCACGACCGGGTCGTCGCGAAGGAGCGCGCAGTCGGCGGCCTCGATCGCGACGTCGGCCCCGCCGCCCATCGCGATGCCGACGTCGGCGGCTTCGAGCGCGAGAGCGTCGTTGATGCCGTCGCCGGCCATTCCGACCGCGCGGCCGGCTCGACGCAGCTCGTCCACGCGCGCGGCTTTGTCTTCGGGGGTGAGCTGACCCTCGTGCTCTTCCACGCCGAGCGTCGCGGCCGCGGCCGCGACCGCGGCCGAGTGATCGCCGGAGAGGATCCGCGGCTCGATTCCGAGCGCGCGCAGGTGCTCGATCGCCGCTGGGCTCGTTTCGCGCAGTCGATCGGTCACACCCAAGCACGCTGCGATTCGCCCGTCGAGCGCGATCAGAACGGGAGTCTCGCCGCGCGCGGTCACGCCGTCGATCGCGGTTTGGATCGTCGGCCCGACGAGCTCGGCCTCCGCCGCGGCCTTCGGGCTTCCGATCCAGACGTTGCGACCCTCCACCGTCGCGCGGACTCCCCGACCGGGCTCGGCGGTGAAGTCGTCCGCGTCCGGAACGGCGAGGCCGCGCTCTTCGGCCGGTGCCCGGATGGCTTGGGCGAGCGGCTGTTCGCTGCCGCGTTCCGCGGCGGCCGCGAGACGCAACAGCTCGTCCTCCGGCACTTCGGGATCCAGCGGCACGATGCGGGCGACCTTCGGCTCTCCGCGCGTCAGGGTGCCGGTCTTGTCGAGCGCGAGGACGTCGATCCGCGCGAGGGTCTCGATCGCCGCGGCCTTGCGAATCAGCGCTCCGTCGCGCGCGCCGCGGCCGGTCGCCACCATCACCGCCGTCGGGGTCGCGAGCCCGAGCGCGCACGGACACGCGATCACGAGCACGGAGACGACGTGTGCCAGCGCGACGCTCCAGCCGGCTCCACTCGCGAGCCAGCCCGCGGCCGATGCGACCGCGACGGCGAGCACCAGCGGCACGAAGACGGCGCTGATGCGGTCGGCCAGACGCTGCACCGGCGCGCGCGAGCCCTGCGCCATGTGTACGGCCTCGGCGATGCGACCGACCGCCGAGTCCGCGCCGATCCGCTCTGCCTGGACGGATAGCGCGCCGAGACCGTTCAGCGTCCCGGCGTGAACGCGGTCGCCCGGGCCGACCTCGACCGGGAAGCTCTCGCCGGTGAGCATCGACTCGTCCAGCGTCGAGCGTCCGTCGAGCACCGTGCCGTCCACGGGCAGGCGCTCGCCCGGCCGGACCAAAACGAGGTTGCCGCGCTTCACCTCGGCGAGCGGGACCTCGAGCTCGCGGCCGGCGCGGAACACGCGCGCCCCCGGCGGGGCGAGCTCCAGCAACGCCCGAACGGCGCCGCCGGCTCGTGCGCGCGCGCGTCCTTCAAGCCAGCGGCCGATGAGGACGAACGCGACGATCATCGCCGCGGCGCGGAACGCGTGGACGCCGTGTCCGAAGACCTCGGGCGCTAGCGGTGCCGCAGCGGCCGACAACCACGCCGACACCGCGCCGAGCGCGACCAGGGTGTTCATGTCCGGCGCCAGGTGGCGTGCCGCTCTCCATCCGCTTGTGAGAATGCGCCAGCCGGCGACGAAGACCACGGGCGTCGCGAGGAGTAACGGCCACGGACCGGGCTCTTCAAGGCCGACCGCGACCGCGGCCGGTACGCCCAGGACGACGGCCAGCGCCGCCTCGCGGGCTCCGCGCCGCCGGTCGCTGACTTCGGCCCGCTCGGCGAAGTCCAGGTCGGCGCGAAGGGAGCGCGCTCCCTCGCCCGCGTCCGCGGGAACGCCGTAGCCGGCGCGCTCGATCGACGTACGAATCGCCCGGCCGGTCGCAAGCTCCGGGTCGCGCTCGATGGTGGCCGTGCGGGAGCCGAAGTTGACCTCGGCCCGCCGGACTCCATCGACCGACCGGATCGCGCGCTCGACCGCGTGAGCGCACGCCTGGCACGACATGCCGGTCACCGGTAGACGCAGGACGTCGGACTCTGTGGTCGGCACGCGTTCCAGGGTACCCTGCCGCGATGAACGAAAGTCGTTTCAGCGCGATCAAGGCGTACAAGAACGAGGCCTTTCTCGGCAGCCGTTCCGCGCGCTCCCTCCGCATCCTCTCCGAGTACCTGGAGCCGGCCTCGCGCTTCGACGAGTTGCGCATCCGGGACACGATCGTCGTCTTCGGCTCGGCGCGCGTGCTGCCGCGCGACAAGGCCGAACAGGCGCTGGCGGACGCCCGCGCGGGCCGCGGCGACGTCGCCAAGGCCGAGAAGGCGCTCGCGATGTCGCGCTACTACGAGGACGCGCGCGAGCTGTCCTATCGGCTGACCGAGTGGTCCAAGTCGCTCGAGGGCACCGAGCGGCGCTTCGTGATCTGCTCCGGCGGAGGGCCGGGGATCATGGAGGCCGCCAACCGCGGCGCGTCCGAGGCGCGGGGGGAGAACATCGGGCTCAACATCTCGCTGCCGTTCGAGCAGGACGAGAATCCCTACATCACCCGGCGGCTCGCCTTCGAGTTCCACTACTTCTTCATGCGCAAGTTCTGGTTCAGCTACCTCGCGAAGGCCTTCGTGATCATGCCCGGCGGCTTCGGGACGCTGGACGAGTTCATGGAGGTCGTGACGCTGGTCCAGACGCTCAAGATCCGGAAGAAGGTGGCGATCGTGCTCTACGGGACGGACTTCTGGGACAAGGTCCTGAGCCTCGAACCGCTCGTGGACTACGGGACGATCAGCCGCGAGGACCTCGAACTCTTCCATCGCTCCAACTCCGTCGACGACACCTACGAGTTCATCACCGACTGGCTGAGGCGGTACTCGCTGGACGCGGGGGAGGCCTAGATCCGCCGGGAAACCCTTCCCGATTGCGATTTCCCTGATAGGATTCGGACAGGAGTTCAGCCCCCCCTGCTCAGCTCCCCCCTGCGAGAGGTTCCCGCCTCGGCCCCCGGGAAACCGGCCCCTCTCGCTCCTTCGTTCCCTCGCAGAAGTTTCTTCCGACCCCAGGATCGAGAGCTACTCCGATGCAGCGATCGCTTCGGCTTCTTGCCGTGGGATGTTTCGCTTTGGTGCTGAACAGCACCGCCGTTGCGCAGCGACTTCAGCGGGTCGAAGGCCCGCTGCGGGCCTACACGCTCGACCTCGCGACGGGCACGATCGAGCCGGGCGAGCTTTCTTCCGGTTCCGCCGCGGACGTGCCGGGAGACACCTTCGCGAATACGACGACCTCCGGTTTCTTCGGCACTCCCCCCGTGGGCGAGGAGTGGATCGACTGGGGCGTCAAGGCGGGGGGGATGACCGGGCTCACCTGCACGCTGGAGCTCGCCTACGGCACGACCGAGCTCGACCCGTCCATCGGCGGCCCCGGAGCGGCCATCGACATCGCGGTGTACTCCGGAACCCTGGGGAACTGCGGAGCGGGGGACGTCGCCAGCGAGGAGCAGCGCCTGAGCTTCACCGGACTGCCCGGATCCACCGACGGCAGCCCCGTCGGCGTCGTGATGACGGTTCTGCTCGCGACCTCCAACTTCTACCTGAACGACGGTGCGATCGGCTGGGGTTACGTCGGAGTGGACGGTCGCACCGGTCCGCTGCTCATCACGGTGGGAATGGACCCCACGGGCACCGTCGACGGCTACGACGTGTACTCGCCGGCGCCGGCGACTTCCGGGGTCTGCACGGGGACCTTCACCTTCCCGTTCCCCGGCATCGGCTCGTTCTACCTCCGCCTGGAGGAGGATGACGGCAGCGAGCCGGGCTCCCAGGTCCTGCGGCCCGGCACCGGCGTCAACGTCGGTGTTCTCAGCCTGGGCAGCGGTCCCCCCAAGATCGGCCAGCCCTGGGATCCGAGCATCACCACGCCGGCCGTCCCGACGCCCACGCTCGATTTCATCGCACTCTCGACGCAGCCGATCGCCCCGGTGATCGTCCCCGGGATCGGCGAGCTCCTGATCGGGATCGTCTTCCCGAATCCGATCTTCGTCGCGGCGGTCCCGGTCGGCGCGGGCTCCCCCTTCAACCTGCACTTCCCCTTCAACTGCAACTACATTGGGGCGCCGCTCACCTGCCAGGCCGGGCAGGCCGACATCACCGGCACCATCGGGCTCACCGACGCCATCGACATCGTGCTCGGCCTGTAACGGGCGGGCATCCGACGTCAATCTGGAATACCGTCGGCGGCCCCGGCGTAAGGGGCGCCGACCCCTTTCCCCAGGAGCTGCCCCATGGCCGACCAGATCGATTACGAGCTCAGCGGCGACGACTTCCAGGCCGTCACGATCACCCTCGACCCCGGCGAAGGCGTGCGGGCCGAGCCCGGCTCGATGATGTTCATGGAGTCCGGCATCGAGATGGACACCTCCACCGGCGGCGGGATCATGAAGGGCCTGAAGCGCGCGATCGGCGGCGAGAGCTTCTTCATCACCACGTTCTCGAACGAGTCCGGGGAACGCGCAAAGGTCGGGTTCGCCGCCGACTACCCCGGAAAGATCCTCCCCGTCGATCTGGCGCGCGGCACCGTCCTCTGCCAGCGGGACGCCTACCTCTGCTCGGCCAAGGGCGTCGACGTGTCGGTGGCGTTCACGCGGCGACTCGGCGCCGGCTTCTTCGGCGGCGAAGGCTTCATCCTGCAGAAGCTCAGCGGCGACGGCCTCGCCTTCATCCACGCCGGCGGCTACATCATCGAGCGCGACCTGGAAGCCGGCGAGTCGCTGCGCGTCGACACGGGCTGTCTCGTCGGTTTCGAGCAGTCGGTCGACTACGACATCAAGATGATCAAGGGCATCAAGACGATGTTCTTCGGCGGCGAGGGGCTCTTCTACGCAGTCCTGCGCGGGCCGGGGAAGATCTGGATCCAGACCACGCCGTTCTCGCGTTTCGCGGATCGCGTGATGACGGCGGCCGGGGGCGGAAAGGGCGAGAAGCGTCGCGGTCCGGGGCTGATCGAGGGGATTCTGTCCGGCGACTGAGCACTACCGTTCGCTCAGCGGTACCTCGAAGTCGCCGTTGATGCCGTCGCGCAGGGCCTGAAAGACCACCTCGTTGCCGAGGGGCGTGTAATGACCCTTGAGGCGTCCCTCGGTGCCGAAGAGCGTGTTTGGATCGCGCTCGTTCTCGTAGCGGTCGTTGACGATTGCCCGGCGCGCCGTGACGTAAGGGATGGACAGGTCGTCCAGCGTCTGTTCGAGGAAGCGCTCTTCCCAGAGCTTGTTGCGGCCGGACTGGGTGAGAAACTGCCGCCCGTAGAAGAGCAGGACGAACCAGTCGAGCTCGCGCGCATCGAGCTCGGCCTTCGTCGCTTCGAGGATGGCGCGGTTCAGCGCCATGATCTCGGGGATCCGGTCCGCGCTCTCTCCCCGACGCGACGCGGGAAGCAGCGTCGTTCCATGCACGAGAAAGCGCCAGGCGTAGCTCAGGAACCTCGGCGGCTTCTCGTCGAGGAAGGCCTCGACGCCATCGATGACCGGGTCGCCGTCGATCAGGCGTCCGTCCTCGACGGCCATGAGCGGCTTCGGCCAGCCGCGAAACGGGAGGATGGAACGCTCCAAATCGTCGTCGATCAAAAGGCTCACGACGACGATCGGATCCTTGTCGGCGAAGCGGTCCACCGAGGAACGCATCATCAGAAAGGTCTGGTCGAAGCCGAACCCGCCGACCCCGTAGTTCAGAAGGACGTGCTCCGCGGCGAGCTCGGATCGTTGCAGGAGCCCCTCCCAACAGTCCCTTCGTTCGGTCGGACAACGGGCGTAGGAGTCGCCGTAGAGGAGGATCGGTCGCCGATCGCCGATCAGGCGTTCGTTTCGGTGCGCGTAGGTTCCCGGCGCGACGTCCGGCCCACACCAGCCCACGACGGGGTCAAAACCTGGAACCGGCCGCAGCGTCGCCGGGTCCTTGAACGCGACCGAGAGCTTCCAGTAGTTGGGATCGGTCTTCTCCGCGAAGTTGCCGGGCTGGCGCAGCCGGATGCGGAGTCGCCGCGTGCCCGGCACGTCGACAAAAAGAAGCAGCCGGAACGTGAGTTCCAAAAGCAGCGCCGCCGCCGCCAGGCTGATCGCGATGCGCAGGAGGATCGTTTTGGCGCGCCCGAAGCTCATCGGCCGGGGAACGATACCATGGCGCCATGAAGACCGTTGCGATCGCCGTGGCCTCCGCGCTCCTCGCGGGCGCGGGTTGGGATCTTCAGGAGCCCGGGCCGGAAGCGCCGAAGCCGGCGGAGTTCTTCACCGTCGAGAAACTCGTCGCTCAAGCGAAGAAGGAGAGCCGCGCCTATCTCTCGTTCCTCGAGCGTTCGACGATGAGCGTTGGACTCTACCGCTTGCCCGCGGGGGGTAAGGACGGACAGAGCCCGCACGACCGTGACGAGGTCTACTACGTCGTGGAGGGCGAGGCGACGTTCCGCGCGGCCGGCGAGGAAACCGTGGCAAAGCCCGGCGCGGTGCTCTTCGTCGCGGCAGGCGTGGAGCACCGCTTCGTCGACGTCAAGAAGGACCTCGTCCTCGTCGTGTTCTTCTCCAACGCGCCGGCGGAGGAGAAGGAGACCGAAGACTAGAGATAGCCGAGGCCGGCCATCTCGCTCAGCGCGGCCTCGTCGCCGTCGCGCTCGGCGGCGGCGGCGATGTTGTCCTTCAGGGCGACGAGCGCCGGCGACTCGCTGAAGGTCTTCATGCCCGCGTCGAGCACCGCGATCGCCGCGCTGTATTCCTTCGCGTTGGCGAACTTGCCGCCGATCAGGCTGAAGTCCTTGTCGGTGATCTGCGACGGCATTCCCTTGGCGAGCTCGAGGAACTCGTCTTTCGCCGCCGCGGCGTCGAGGTGGATGCGCGCCTCGACGGCGCCCAGCTTGGCGCCCACGTACTCGGCGTGGCTCGTGTCGTCGCCGATCGCCACGAGGGCAGACTCGAAGTCCGCGAGAGCCCCCTCGTAGTCGCTCGAACCCAGGGCCTCGTATCCCGACTCGCTGAGCGCGCGCGGGTCCGATCCACTCCCACAGGAGGCCAGGGTCAGGGTGAACGTCAGTCCGAGGAGGAGGGGGGTGCGCATGGCGGTATCCGGTGGTGGGTCTTCTGGAAGCGCCGAATCCTACCCGATCCGGCGGATGAGACGCTGCACCTCTAACTCCTTGATTTGTAACCAGGTTAGGGCCGATCGTCGCCCGTTGGGCTACAATAAGAGCCCGATAGCACCCCTATGGCACTCCGATCGGAGTATCATCGGGGTGCGATCGGAGTGCTTTTCCAGGCCTTGGTGCTCAGGGCCTTGCGGAAGGTAGCCGATGGGACGGCGCGGGCACGATGCCCGCGTCTTCGTATCTCCCCCCCCCCTCCCATCCCGCGAGCCAAGCCCGTGCGCGAGAGCAAGGTCACCGTCAAGATCCCCCGCCCGCTGTACCGCAAGATCCAGCAAGTGGTCGAAGGCTCGGGGTTCAACTCGCCGACCGACTTCATCGTGTACGTGCTCCGTGACCTGATGGGCGAGGCGGAGGAGCACGACAACGAGTTCACCCAGGAGGAGCTCGACGTCGTCAAGCGCAAGCTCAAGAACCTGGGCTACCTCTAAGAAACCTCCATCCACGCCATGAGCCCTACCACTGCCGCCACCGTCGCCCCCGTCCACGGTGGACTCTCCCAGCCGGTCAACCGCCTGATTCCCCGCGAGCGCGTCCTCTTTCCCGCTTGGAAGAAGCTCCCCGCCGTCGAGGTCAACGACACGGACCGCACGACGCTCTACCGCATCGCCGACGGCACTCTCTCTCCGCTCCTCGGCCCGATGGGGGAGGAGGACTACCACAGCGTTCTCGACAAGTGCGCCATCGAGCGCAACGGCAGGCTCTGGGCGTGGGGCATCCCGATCGTCCTCCCGATCACCGACGACGAGGCCGAGCGCTGCGTCGTCGGCAAGGAGATCGGCCTGACCTTCGAAGGTGAGGTGTTCGGCAAGCTGGTCGTCCAGTCGGTCTTCGACTGGGACAAGAGCGAGTTCATCACCAAGGTCTACGGCACCGAGCGCACCGACCACCCCGGAGCGCGGCTCTGGACCGAAGATCCGCGCACCAAGCTGGTCGGCGGCGAGATCCAGCTCGCCTCCTTCAAGGACGAGCGCCCCTTCGCCGGCCGAGTGCAGTCGCCCCCGCAGTCGCGCGACATGGTCGAGCAGCGCGGCTGGGAGCAGTCGATCGCCTTCCAGACGAGAAACCCCCTGCACCGCGCGCACGAGTACGCGCTCGTCTACGGCGCGGAGCGGTTGCTCGAGTCGAACGGCCGCAAGACGGGCGTCGTCCTGAACCCGCTCGTCGGCCAGCTCAAGGGCGACGACGTGCCCGCCGCGACGCGCATGGAGACGTACGAGGCGCTGGTCGGAGGCCGCTTCCTCGGCCAGGGCGACATGGACGAAGCGCTCTGGGCGAAGCACGGCCAGCAACTGAACGACCAGCTAGAGCTCGTCGGGCTCGACATGCGCATGTACTACGGCGGCCCGCGCGAGGCCGTGATGCACGCGATCTACCGCCAGAACCTCGGCTTCACGCACTTCATCATCGGCCGCAAGCACGCCGACGCGCCCTTCGACGACAAGACTCCGATCTGGGGCGACTTCGACGCGCAGGAGATCTTCGACAACCTGGAAGGCGATCTCGCGATCAAGACGGTGAACGTCGGCTTCGCGGCGTACTTCGAAGAGATCGGACGCGTCGGCCTGATCAAGGAAAACGAGGGCAACACGATGGTCGGGATCTCCGGCACGAAGATGCGCGAGATCCTGACCGCCGGCGAGATGCCCGACGAGCGGGTGATGCGTCCGTCGACCGCCAAGGTGCTCGTCGACTACTACAAGACCCTGCAGAGCTAGCGACCCCATGGGCCTTTTCGACGCCTTCAAGAAGAAGAAGCCGGCTCCGCCGCCGCGGCCGCTCAAGCCGCTTCTGCGGCCCGGCGGGATGCCCCCGCATCCCGAGCCCAAGGCGGACAACAACTTCATCATCATCATCCTCGATTCGCTCCGCCACGACTCGTACATGGCGGCCGAGCCGAAGGTGATCGGCAAGCTCGGCAAGGTCGAAAAGCGCTACACCTACGCGTCGTGGACGGCGCCGTCCCACTACAACCTCCTGACCGGACTCTTGCCGCACACGACGCCCGAGCACGTCTACGCGTCCGAGTACTACAAGGAGGACTTTTTCAACTACAACGAGCGCCTCGGCGCCAAGGACATCGAGTTCGCGAAGATGGTGCCCGGGCTCTGGCTGCCCGAGTTCCTGCGCAACTCGCTCGGTTACAGGACGCACGCGCGCGTGTCGCTGCCGGTGCTCAACCCGAAGACGGGGATCAATCGGTCCTTCGACTCGTTCGAGCTCATGGACAGCCACAACGACATGCGCGCGATGCTGCCGACCATGAAGTTCGAGAGCGACCGCCCGGCGTTCTACATGCTCAACGTCGGCGAGACGCACTACCCCTACGCGAAGCCGGACGAGGACTCGTCGATGTGGCCCCGCATCAGCGGCGTCAACGGTGTCTTCAAGAAGATGGACACCCAGATCGACAAGGACCATCCGGACTTCAAGGAGGACTTCCAGTTCTTCGATCAGGAGAAGCTCGACCAGTTGCGCGAGCGCCAGATCGACACCGTCCGCTACCTCGATGGTGTGTTCGAGGAGCTCTACGACATGGTGCCGAAGAACACGCACATCATCGTCACCGCCGATCACGGCGAGTTGTTCGGCGAGATGGGCTACTTCGGACACGGACCGATCATGCACGACAAGTGCTTCGAGGTTCCCTACCTCGAAGGCAAGATCCGCTAGGACGCCCCCCTCTCTCTCCGACAGATTTCGAAATGACCGACAAAGGATTCACCCTCTGGTTCACCGGACTCTCCGGCAGCGGCAAGAGCACGCTGGCGCAGTACCTCACCCCTAAACTGCTCGAGCTCGGCAAGAGGGTCGAAGTGCTCGACGGCGACGAGGTGCGTGAGAACCTCAGCAAGGGTCTTGGCTTCTCCAAGGAAGACCGCGACACGAACATTCGCCGCATCGGCTACGTGGCGAACATGCTGTCGCGCAACGGAGTCGTTTCCATCACGGCGGCGATTTCGCCCTATTCGGCTCTGCGCCGGGAGATCCGCGACCTGACCCAGGCGAGCTTTGTCGAGGTCTACGTCGAATGCCCGCTCGAAGTCGTGGAGGAGCGCGACACCAAGGGGCTCTACAAGAAGGCGCGTCAGGGCATCATCAAGAACTTCACCGGCATCAGCGATCCCTACGAGGTTCCCGAGCGCGCCGAGGTGACCGTCAACACCGCGGAGGAGAGCATCGAGGAATCCGCGGAGAAGATCCTCGCGTATCTGCGCAGCGAGGGCCTGGTCCCGGCCTAGGTCGCGACGATTCCACCGTCCGGCGTCCGGCTCGAGCGCGCTGCGCTTGCGCCGGACGTTTTCTATTCCGCGGACGCTACTTCCGCGGCGTGAGATCGCCCGGCTGCCAGGTCAGCCCGCTGGCGTTCGCGGACAGGACCGCCGGGTCGGTCGCGTTCTCCTCGCTCGTGTCGATCTCGACCACCTGGCGCGCCGTCGGCGCGGCGGGCCCGCGGAGGCTCGACTCCCAGCCGGCCTGCCCGGGCGAGATCGCCCGGCGCTCGTCGTCCCCGGAAGCAGGCGCCACGACCGCGACCGCCGCGATCGAGCAGAGGGCCCCGAACGCGATCAGCACGAAGCTCTTTCCCCTGGTACCCATGCCCAGTTCATCGGCAGGGAACGGCGGCTAGGTTGTCGTAATCTCGGGATTCGAGCCGTAGAGCCGCCGGAAGGCCCCGCGCACGTCCTCCAGAACGAGGTAACCCGACGGAACCAGGAGGAGCGTGATCAGGGTCGAGAAGAGGACCCCGAAGGCGAGCGAAACCGCCATCGGGATGAGGAACTGCGCCTGAACGCTCCGCTCGAGCATCAGGGGCGTCAGTCCGGCGAAGGTCGTGAGCGACGTCAGGAGGATCGGCCGGAAGCGCGCGACGCCGGCGATGCGGGCGGCTTGGACGACCGACATCCCGAGCGCCCGGTTCCGGTTCACGAAGTCGACGAGCACGAGGCTGTCGTTGACGACCACTCCCGCGAGCGCGGCGATGCCGCAGACCGAGAGCATCGAAAAGTCGACCCCCATGATCATGTGGCCGACGACGGCACCGACGAGGCCGAAGGGAATCGCCGACATCACGATCAAGGGTTGCAGGTAGGAGCGGAACGGGATCGCCATGATCCCGTAGATCCCGAGCAGAGCGAACAGGAACAACTTCATCATCGTCCCGATGACCTCGGCCTGCTCGCGGTTGTCGCCCTCGAACGCGTAGTCGACGCTTGGGTAGCGACGTTTCAATTCGGGTAGGACGTCGCTCGCCAGCTTGGCTTGAATCTCGTTGGGATTCGCTACCGTGAGATCGACGTCCGCGGTCACGTTGATCGTCCGCTCACGGTCGGTGCGCTGGATGCTCGCGTAACCGCGGCGCAGGTCCGCGCGGGCGACGGTCGAGAAGGGGACCTCGTCGCCGATCGGCGTCCGGACGCGCATCGTCTCGAGACCGTAGAGCGACTGCCTGTCCAGCTCGGGGTACCGAACCATCACCTTGACGTCGTCGCGCCCGCGCCGGATCCGCTGCGCCTCCTCGCCGTAGAAGCCCTGCCGGACCTGCCGCGCGAGATCGCGCCGCGAGAGCCCCAGCGCTTCCGCCGCCGGCTCGATGTCGAGCACGAGCTCCTCCTTGCCTCCCCGGTAGGAGTCGGTGACGTCGAAGACGCCTTCGAACGACGCGAGCTCGAGCTTGAGCTCCTCGGAGATCCCGCGCAGCTCGTCCATGTCGGTGCCCGAGAACTCGACGTTGAGAGCCTCGCCGGTCGACATGAGGGCCGCGTCGAACTTCTGCTCGACCGTGCCGGGGATCGGGCCGCACAGCTCGCGCCAGCGCCGCACGATCTCGACCGCGGTGATCTCGCGTTCCTCCGCGGGCACGAGCTCGATCGTCACCTCGCCGAGGTGCGGCCCGACGAACCCGCCGCCACCCTCGAACCTCGCCTTCTGCGTCTTGTAGGGCTGCTCGCCGACCGAGGCCATGAAGCCGGCGAAGATCGGTCCGTTCTCCCGCTCGATCTCGCGCCTGAGGGTCTCCGCCGTTCCCTCGAGGCGCTCGACCGCTCGCGCCGTGACGTCGACCGGCGTGCCGAGCGGCATGGTGATGTTGGCGGAGACGACGTCGCCCTCGATGTCGTTGAAGAACACGAACTTGGCGAAGCCGCCGCCGACGAGCCCGAACGTGAAGAGCATCGTCGAGATGGCCACGGCGAGCGTGACGTAGCGCCACTCGAGCGCGGCACCGAGCAGCGGCTTGTAGACGCGCTCGATGAAACCCTGTAGCCCGCGGGCGAAGAGGCCCTGGAACGCGACCCACCACTTGAACGGAGCAACCTGGCCGACGCGCGTGAGGAACGAGCTCTCGTGCGCCAGGTGCGCGGGCAGGATGAACTTGGACTCGACGAGCGAGAAGAGCAGCGTCGGGATGATCGCGAGCGGGATCACGCGGAAGAACTTCCCGAACAGGCCCGGGATCCCGAGCATCGGAAGGAACGCGATCACCGACGTCAGGACGGCGAACGTGACCGGGATGGCTACGCGGTTGGCCCCCCGGATGGCACCCTCGACGCCCCCGTGGCCGCGCTCGCGTTCGCTGGAGATGCTCTCGCCGACGATGATCGCGTCGTCGACGACGATCCCCAGCACGAGGATGAACGCGAAGAGCGAAAGCATGTTGATCGACGTTCCGATCACCGGCAGGAGGAGCATCGCGCCGAGGAACGAGATCGGGATCCCGAGCGTCACCCAGAACGACAGGCGAAAGCGCAGGAAGAGGGCCAGAACGAGGAAGACGAGCGCCAGACCTTGCGCGCCGTTGCGCAGCATCAGGTCGAGGCGGCTCTCCAGCATGCGCGCGCCGTCCTGCCAGGTCTTGAGCTCGATCCCGGCCGGAAGCTGAGCCTGCGCCGTCTCCACGTACTCGTGCACCGCCGCCGACACGCCGAGGGCGCTCTCGTCGCCCGTGCGGAAGACCTGCACCATCACCGCCGGCTCGCCCTCGAAACGCGCGGATTGATCGGTGTCCTCGAAGCCGTCGACGACGGCCGCGACCTCGCCGAGCAGGATACGCGTCCCGTCGGCGCGGGTGCGCAACACGAGCTGCTCGAACTCGGGGCCCGTGTACGCCTGGTTCTTCGTTCGCAGGAGGATCTCCCCCTGCTGCGTCTTGACCGAGCCGCCGGAGAGATCGAGCGACGAGCTGCGGATCGCGTTCGCCACCTCGTCCAGCGTCATGCCGTGGCGGCGCAGCGCCTCCTCGGAGATCTCGATGGAGACCTCGTACGGCCGCGCGCTCGCCAGCTCCACCTGGCTGATGCCCGGCAACCCGTTGATGTCGTCGCGGACCCGCTCGCCGATGCGCTTCAGCGAGGCCTCGTCCGTGTCGCCGTACACCGCCACGTTGATCACCTGATTGCGCATCAGGAGGTCCTCGATGATCGGCTTCTCGGCGTCCTCCGGGAGCGTGTCGATCGCGTCGACGCGCGTCTTGACGTCGTCGAGCAGCGCGTCCGCGTCGGTGCCGCTCAGCATCTCGATCGTCACCGTGCCGAAGCCCTCCGAGCTCGTCGAGCGCACGCGCTTGATCCCCTCGAGCCCGTTGACGGCCTCCTCGATCGGGACGCAGATCGACTCCTCGACCTCCTCCGGCGCCGCGCCCGGAAGCACGACCTCGACGCGGATCATGTCCATCGAGAACTCGGGGAAGAGCTCGAGCTTGTTCGTCGCCGCGGCGAACGCCCCGCCGATCAGGAGCGCGAACATCAGGAGGTTCGCCGCGACCGGGTTGCGGGCGAACCACTCGATCGCGCTCTTCAACGCTCGCCTCCCGCGTCGACGACCTTGACGCGCATCCCCTCGGTCACCGCCTCGAGCGGCGACACCACGACGTCCGTGCCGCCGAGCTCGGCCGAGTCGAGCACGATTCGCTCGCTCTCGGCCTTGAACACGCGCACCGGGCGGATGCCCAGCCTGCCGTCCTCGACGACGTAGACCTGCGCGCGTCCGCGCAACGCGCGGCGCGGGAGCACGATCGCGCCCTCGATGACGCGCCCTTCGATCTCCGCCTCGACGAACATGCCGACGGCGAGGGGCGGGCGCGCGGCGTCGGCGTCGCGGCCGTAGGGGTTGTCCACGCTCGCGACCGCCACGACCATGCGGTTCATCGGGTCGAGCTCGCCCTCCGTGCGGACGATGTGCCCGTCCCAACGGTGCTCCTCACCGGCGAAGTTGGCGCGCAGGGTCACCGTCGGTCCGTTGATGTCCTCCGCGTCTCCGCGATAGGTGAGCGGGATGTCGAGGTACGCGAGCTCGGAATCCGCGAGCGGCAGCCGCACCTCCGCGCGATCGATCGCGTAGACCTGCGCGAGCTCCGCGCCGAGCGTCACGTACTGCCCGGGATCCACGTGCTCGGCGCGCACGCGGCCGGCGTAGGGCGCGTTCACGCGGCAGCGCTCGACGTCGCGCGTCGCGCGCCGGAGCAGCGCCTTCGCCGCGTCGAGCGCGGCGCGCGCCTCGGCGACCTGGGGCTCGCGAACCGTGAGCGGATTCGGGTCCTCGCCGCGGCCGAGGCTCTCCCACTCGCTGCGCGCGAGCGCGGCGTCGGCTTCCTCCTGCGCGAGGCGCAGCTCGGCCTGTGAGACGGACATCTTCGCCTGCTCGACGGCGAGCTCGTAGTCGGTCGAGTCGATGGAGAGCAGGTGCTCGCCCTCCTCGAAGAACCCCCCGCTGACCATGACGGGCGAGACCCACGTCAAGCGACCCGACACCTCGGCGACGAGCCGGCTCTGGGTGCGCGGCACGACCGTTCCCTGCGTGTAGACGCTGAGCTGCACGGCCTCGGGGATCGCGCGCTGCACTTCGACCAGCGGGAGGACGACCTCGGGCGACCTGGCCGCCGGTTCGGGCCGCAGGGAAATCAGCCCCATCATCGCCGCGGCGCCCAGGGCGACGACGACGAACGGCAGGGCGATCTGCAGGAAGAGCTTCATTCGGATTCGCCTCCAAACCCGCCGCCGAGGGCGAGGTGCAGGTCCACGCGAGCGTCGAGCCGCTGGCGTTGGGCGGTCAGGTGCTCGCTCTCGTTGTTGAGCGCGCGCCGCTGGGCTTCGAGCACCGTGATGAGCGGCGTCAAGCCGCTGGAGTAGCGATCCTCCGCGAGATCGCGCGCCGCGGCCGCGTTCTCGCTCGCGTCGCGGAGGCGGTCCTCGCGATCCGCGAGATGCTCCTCGACCGCGAGCGCGGTCTCGACCTCGGCGAAGGCCAGAAGGACGCCGCCGGCGTAGCTCGCGAGCAGCTCGCGCGTTCGCGCGTCCTCGAGGTCGATGCCGGCGCGGAGCCGGCCGCCTTGGAAGATCGGCTGCGTGACGTTCCCCAGCAGCGAGTAGATGGTCGCGGAGCCGCCGCTGAGCTCTTCGAGCTCTTCGCTCAATCGACCGCCGGAGGCGGTCAACGCGAACCGCGGGTAGAGCTCGGCCCGCGCAGCGTACAGCCGCTCGTCCGACGCCAGCAGCCGCAGTTCCTGCGCGCGAAGGTCCGGGCGGCGCTGCAACAGCTCGGAGGGCAGCCCCGCGGGCGGAGGCGGAGGCAGGTCGGGAAGGCCGATCACCGAAGCGATCTCGCCGGAGGGATAGCGGCCCGTCAGGATCTCCAGCGCCCGGCTCGAGCGCTCCCGTTCCTCCTCGCGGAAGGCCGCCAGCGCTTCCGCCGACGCGGCGTTCGTCTCCGCGAGTCGCAGGTCGAGCGCATCGGAACGTCCGCCTTCGTAGCGGTCGCGGATGAGCTGCGCGTTGCGGCGGAAGTTCAACGCGGTTTCGTCCGCGAGCGCTTGTTGAAGGCGCGCCTCCTGCCAGGTGAGCCAGGCCTTGACCGTGCGCGCGGCGATCGAGTGCTGCGCTGCCCGGTAGTCCGCGGCGGTGGCCTCGAACTCCCGCTCCGCGGCGCGCGTGGCGGCGGCCAGCCGCCCCCAAAGGTCGAGCTCCCAGGCGACGTCCAGCGACGCGGTCCAGGGCCGCGAACGGCTGCTCGGCGCCGGGAAGCCGATGAACACGTCCTGCCGCAAGGTCCGGCCGAAGTTGGCGCCGACGGCCGGCAGCTCGTCGGCGCCGGCGATGCGCGCGAGCGCGGCCGCCGCCTCGACCCGCGCCGCGGCGGCGGCCAGGTCGTGGTTGTAGGCCAGCGCCTCCTCCACGACGGCGGTGACCGCCGGACCGAGCGTCGTCCACCAGGCGGTCTCCGCCACCGCTCCGGGGTCGGCGGGCGCGTTCCAGCTCGAGGGGACCCGGACCTCGGGCTCGTACTGCTCCTCCGGAGCGACGCGGCACGCGACGAGAAGCGCGGCGAGAAGCGGGGCCTTCCTCATCGGACCGGGGTGGGCGCGCGGAAGCCTTCGGCCGCGTAGATCACGAGGTGACGCAGCACCTCGTCGGGGTCGTCCGAGCGGCAGAGGCCCTCGGAGTGGATTTGGATCCGGAGCGGGTCGGCGATCAGCGTTGACATCGACCCGATCAGGAAGTGGAGGCGGTAGTAGAGGTCCTTCTCGCGCAGGTGGGGGACGGCGCGCAGGAAGGCCGGGAAGAAGCGCGCGGCCACCTGCTGGAAGACCTGGCGGAGGGGCTCCATGTGCTCGCCCGAAACCGAGTTGCACCGGCCGACGAGCTGCATGAAGCGCCGCCAGCCCTCGTCGTCGCGCCGGGCGGAGAGACGGAGCACGGGACCGAGGAAGGCTTCGAGCACCTCTTCGAGGGAGGGCGGGTGCTCGGGCCCGCGCGCCTCGAGCTCGTCCAGCTTGGAGAGGCGCTCGGCGTTCACGTCCTCGACGCGCCGACGGAAGACCGCCTCGAAGAGGGCGGCCTTGCTCCCGAAGTGGTAGTGCACGGCGGCCAGGTTCACCCCCGCCTGGCCGGTCACTCCGCGCAACGAGGTGCCGTCGTAGCCGTGCTCGGCGAAGAGCGCCTCGGCGGCGTCGAGGATGCGGTCCTTGGTCGATTTCGCGGTCTGGGTGGTCACGGGAGGGCTGTCTGAGGCAAACGATCGTTTGAATCGTACGTTTGAACGACTCCCTGTCAAGACCCCGGTCAGGGAACCTCGCCCTCCCCCCGGGGGGTGGACCGGCCGGCCGGGCCACGGTGGCAGTCGCGCCTCGAATTTCCGTGCGAGATCGCGCCGCCGGCCCCGGAAGGGAATCGCGCAAGAACGGGCCGACGGATGCGCGCAACGCTGCGATACCCACTTCGGCGGGGCGGTTCGGCGGGCGTCGAGCCCTACAATATTGCGGCTTCGTAGGCTGGAAGCGCTCTGGGTGACGATCCAGTTCCAGCCGCATCGCCTCCGGGCCGATAGAATCTTCCGCCCTCGATTTCGGCCCGCCCCCCCGCAGGGGCCGTCTCCAACTCGTCTCCCGATCCCCCTCTATGTTCGACTGGAAGCGGACTCTCCGCATCGGACTGGGGGCGCTCGCGGTGTGTGCCGCCGTTGCGCCCCCGGCATCGGCGTACGTGGGGCCGGGGGCGGGCTTCGCGGCGGCCGGCAGCGTGCTGGTGCTCCTCGGCACGTTCCTCCTGGCCTTCGTGATCGTGCTCGCCTGGCCGATCAAGGCGGTGATCCGGCTGATCGGTCGCATCGGGCTGCCCAAGCCCAAGGTCAAGCGGGTGGTCGTCGTCGGGCTCGACGGCTTCGATCCCGGGCTCGCGAAGCGCTTCGCGGACGAAGGGCTGATGCCCAACTTCAAGAAGCTTGAAGAGGAGGGCTGCTTCCACCCGCTGCAAACGGCCTACCCGTCGATCTCTCCCGTCGCCTGGTCGAGCTACGCGACCGGCGTCGATGCGTCGCGTCACAACATCTACGACTTCCTGACGCGCGACCCCTGCAACTACCTGCCGGCGCTCTCGTCGACCGACATCCGCTCGATCCCGAAGACGCTCAACCTCGGGCTCGCGAAGATCCCGTTCGGGAGCAAGACGGTCTACCGCATCCTTCAGAAGAGCCAGCCCTTCTGGAAGCTGCTCGGCGCGAACGGCGTCTGGTCGTCGATCATCCGCGTGCCGATCACCTTCCCGCCGCAGAAGTTCAAGAACGGAACGCTGCTCTCCGGCATGTGCGTGCCCGACCTCCAGGGGACGCAGGGCTCGTTCAGCTTCTATTCGACGAAGGAGCGCCAGGGGCAGCACACCGGCGGGCAGCAGTACCAGATCCGCGTCAAGAACGGGAAGGTCAAGTCCAACCTCACCGGCCCGCCCGGCAAGGACGGCCACCCGATGAAGTGCCCGTTCGAGGTGCGCTTCGACGAGGAGACGCGCAAGGCCACGTTCACCGTCGGCGACGAGAAGGTGACGGTCGGCTTCCGCGAGTACACGCCGTGGCTGCGCGTCCCCTTCCAGGGCGTCAAGGGCATCGCGCGCTTCTACGTGCAGACGTGGGACAAGGACGACGTCGGCATCTACGTCACGCCGATCAACATCGACCCGGACGCGCCGGCGATGCCGATCTCGCACCCGTTCGTGTACTCGATCTACCTGGCGAAGCTGATCGGGCCCTACGCGACGCTCGGCCTCGCGGAGGACACCTGGGCGCTGAACGAGCGCGTCGTCGACGAAGAGGCCTTCCTCAAGCAGGCGTGGCTCATCTTCGAAGAGCGCAAGAAGATGCTCTGGGACGTGTTGAAGAAGACCAAGAAGGGCTTCGTCACGACGGTCTTCGACACGACCGACCGCATCAGCCACATGTTCTACCGCTACCTCGACCCCGACCACCCCGCGAACGAGGGCAAGGACGTCGAGGAGCACAAGAACGTGATGCGCGACCTCTACGCAAAGATGGACGAGTTCCTCGTCGAGGTCCGCGCGAAGGTCGGCGACGACAAGAACACCGTCCTGATGATCATCTCGGACCACGGGTTCTGCAACTTCACGCGCGGCGTCAACCTGAACGCGTGGCTGCGCGACGAGGGTTACCTCGTCCTGAAGGAGGGCAGCACCTCGCCCGAGTGGTTCCAGAACGTCGACTGGACGAAGACGCGCGCGTTCACGCTCGGCCTGACCGGCATCTTCTTGAACCGCAAGGGCCGCGAGGCGCAGGGCATCGTCGAAGAGGGCGAGGAGCTCAACGCGCTGCGCGCCGAGATCAAGGAGAAGCTCGAACGCCTCGTCGACCCGAAGACGGGCGATCCGGTCATCAAGGAGGCCTTCCTCACCGACGACATCCACGGCGGGCCGTACCGCGACATGGCGCCGGAGATCCTGGTCGGCTACCACAAGACGTTCCGCCACTCGTGGGACTGCGCGACCGGTGCCGTGTCCGAGGAGGTCTTCTCCGACAACACGAAGTCCTGGTCGGGCGACCACTGCGTCGATCCGCGGCTCGTGCCCGGCGTCTTCTGGTGCAACCGCAAGATCAACACGGACGAGCCGAACCTGCTCGACCTCGCGCCGACGATCCTCGATCTCTTCGGCGTCGAGGCGCCGCGCTACATGCAGGGACACAACCTGTTCGGCCCGGCGCGACCGGAGGCACCGCGCAAGGCGCCGGCGGAACCGGAGGAAGCGCCGCAGCCGCAACCCGTCTCCGCGGAGAAGGCGGCCTCATGAGAATCCCGCGCTGGACCGTCTACCCGGCGGTGGCCATCCTCGGGGCGCTCCTGATCACGGCGATCCCCGGCGAGACCCCCGACCCGCACGCGGGCGTGGCGCGGGCCCTGCTCGACGCGCAGTTCGCGGCGACCGCGGTCGACCCCAACGCGCCGGCCGTGCCGGAAACCCACCCGCGCGTGGTCGTGCTCGGGATCGACGGCATGGACCCCGACATCCTGAAGGACGTCATCGAGCTCTACCCCGAGCGCGTGCCGAACCTGAAGCGTCTCGCCGAGGAGGGCAGCGGCATCCGCGCCCTCGGCACGTCGACGCCGCCGCAGAGCCCCGTCGCCTGGTCGAACTTCATCACCGGCCTGAACCCGGGCGGACACGGGATCTTCGACTTCATCCATCGCGACCCGGTCGATCGCAAGCCGGCGTCGTCGACCGTCCGCGCGGGCGGCGACCCGCTCATGCTCTCGCTCGGCAACTACCGCGTCCCGATCGCCGGCGGCGACGGCGGCGGGTCGAACCGTACGGGCGAGGCGTTTTGGACGACTCTGCGCGACCACGGCGTGCCGGCGGACGTCTGGCGCATGCCGATCAACTTCCCCGTGGAGCCCTCCAGGGGGTGGTCGTTCCCCGGGATGATGACGCCGGCGCTCGACTCGGCCTACGGCGAGTGCTCGTTCTGGACCACGTCGGACCGTCGCGCGCTCGAGGTCGAGTACCACAAGGTCGAGCAGGTGCGCGTCAACCGCGGTCGCGTCAACATCCGGCTGAAGGGCCCGCCGCACCTCTACAGGGTCGACGAACGCGAGGTCCAGGAGGAGACGTCGACGCCGATCAAGGTCTACGTCGACTACGAAAACGAGACGGCGGCGATCGACACCGGCACCAGGCGGCTGGTGCTCGAGCCGGGACAATGGAGCACGTTCGTGCCCGTCGAGTTCCCGATGCTCCCCGGGGTCATGGCGATGTTGCCCGGCCAGACGCTCAGCGGCATCTGCCGCTTCTACCTCCGCAGCATCGAGCCGGAGTTCGAGCTCTACTGCTCGCCGGTGAACGTCGATCCGATGGCGCCGATCAACCCCGTCTCCGAGCCTGTGAGCGCGAGCGCCGAGCTCGCCGCAAAGCCCTCCGACGGGGGAATCGGCTACTACTACACGCAGGGCATGGCCGAGGACGTGGGCGCGCTGAAGAAGAACGTGCTCACCGATGAGGAGTTCATGCAGCAGGTCGAGCTCGTCTACCTCGAGCGCGTCCGCATGCTCGACTACGCGCTCGACCGCTACACGGAGAAGGAGGAGGGCGGTCTCCTCTTCTTCTACTTCTCCACGGTCGACCTGGCCAGCCACATGATGTGGCGCCACACCGACCGCGCGCATCCCGCGCACGACGCGGAGATCGCCGGGCGCGATTCGTCGTGGTGGTCCGACCGCGAGGGCAGCACCTGGATGGACACGGTGCACGACCTCTACATGAAGATGGACCCGGTCGTCGGCAAGATCCGCCAGCGGGTCGGCGACGACGCGACGTTCATCGTCATGAGCGACCACGGCTTCGCGCCTTACCGGCGCAAGTTCAGTCTGAACACGTGGCTCCTGGAGAACGGCTACCTCGTCCTAGAAGAGGGCAAGGAGAAGGAGCTTCCCAAAGACGACCCCGCGCACCGCGACGTCGTGATCTTCGCCTCCGGCGTCGTCGACTGGTCGAAGACGCGGGCGTACGGGATGGGCTTCAACGGACTCTACCTGAACCTCGCCGGCCGCGAGGGCAAGGACGCCGACGGGGAGCTCATCGGCTCGTCCGGGATCGTTCAGCCCGGCGCCGAGGCGGAGGCGCTGCTCGCCGAGCTGAAGGAGAAGCTCGAGGCCGTCGTGGACGAGGACACCGGCCTGAAGCCGATCCTGCGCTGCGACCTCGCCGCGGACGTCTACAGCGGCGAGCGGTTGGCCGAAGCGCCCGACATGCTCGTCGGATACAACGCCGGCTACGGCAACTCCGATCCCGCGTCCACGGGACGCATCACGAGCTACGTGATCGAGGACAACACCGGCGGAACGTTCAACGGAAGCCACCTGATGGCTCCCGACGTCGTCGCGGGCATCCTGCTCTCCAACAGGCCCGTGCGCGACGGCGACCACGACCTGACCGACCTGACCGTGGAGGTGCTGTCCCTCTACGGCGTCGACCCCTCACCCAACCAGAAGGGACACCGTGTCCTCGCGGCCGGCCCCTGACCCATCCACGGAGAACGAAATGTTTGGCGGTGGCAACAAGATCAAGCTCGAGAAAGACCTCCTCGACCGCATCAAGCGCGTCGCCGAGGTGGCGGGCTACGCCTCGCACGAGGAGTTCATCATCCACGTGCTCGAGAAGGAGCTCGCGCACTTCGAGGACGCCTCGTCCGACGAGGACATCACCGAGAAGCTCCGCGGCCTCGGCTACATCAGCTAGTCCAATCTCTCGCCCGTCCGCGGACCGATGAACGCCCTCAACCGACTGACGACGAAGGTCTTCGACCTCCTCCTGACGCCGTTCGAGCTGATGGGAGACGAGCTCGCGTTGATCCTCGTCAGCGGACTCTTCGGAATCGTCGCGCTGATCATCTTCAAGCAGATCTCGTGGCAGAAGGGCATCAAGGCGGTCAAGGACAAGATCAAGGGCGACATGATCGCGATCCGGATCTACCAGGACGATCTGGTCGTGGTCGGGCAGTCGGTCGTGAGGGTGTTCTTCCGCAACTTCGCGTACCTGACGCTCAACTTCGGGCCGATGCTGCTCCTGCTCGCGCCCTTCGTCCTGGTGCTGGCGCAGTTCGTTGTTCGCTACGGCTTCGCGCCGATCCCGGTACACGGGGCCCAGGTGGCGATGCTCCCCGGCGAGGGCACGATGCTCGAGATCGAGATGGCCAAGGGCCGCGAGGCGGAAGTCGCCGGCATGTCGATCCGCCTGCCCGCGGGCCTCAAGGCCGTCTCGCGCCCCGTGATCAACACCGCCGACGGCGTCGCCTTCCAGGAGGTGATCGCCGTCCAGGAAGGCGAGTGGGAGGTCGAGTTCGTGTTCGCGGACGGCAAGTCGGCGATCAAGCGCATCGTCACCGGGGAGGAGCGCGCCCGCGTCATGCAGCCGGAGCGCGTTTCGAGCTTCCTCCTGTCCTGGATCTGGCCGGCCGAGGATCGCTTCCCGAGCGACTGCCCGATCGCGAGCGTCAAGTTCGAATACCCCACGCGCGACCTCCGCTTCCTCCCCGACGGACCGGGTGCCATCCTGGTCATCTTCTTCCTCGCGTCGATGGCGTTCGGCGTGGCGATCCTGAAGCCGCTCGGGATCCAGATCTAGATGTTCTCCCGGGGCGTGGAGCGCGCCCTCCAAGCGGCGCACGCCGCTCACGACGGCCAGGTCCGCAAGGGAACCGACTGCGCGCCCTACATCCTGCACCCGGTGCACGTGGCGCTGATCGTCGCGCGCTGGGGCGCCGACGACGCCATCATCCAGGCGGCGATCCTGCACGACGTCGTCGAGGACTGCGAGGAGTGGACGGTCGAGCGCGTGAGCGAAGGCTTCGGCGACGAGGTCGCGGCCATCGTGAACGAGCTCTCCGAGGACAAGTCGAAGTCCTGGGAGGAGCGCAAACAGGCCGCGGTGGACTCGATTCCCGGCCTCTCGGCGTCGGCCTGCGTCGTCAAGGCGGGCGACAAGCTCCACAACCTCCAGAGCCTCTTCCACGACCTCGAGCGCGCGGGGCGCGTGGGGGACCGCGACTCGGTCTGGAGCCGCTTCAACGGCGGCCGCGACCGCACGCTCGCGATGGACCGCAAGCTCGTCGACGCCCTGGCGGCTCGCCTGGACGCTCCCGCCGCCGCGGAGCTCCGCGACGCGATGACGAGCGTCGAGCAGATCGCCTAGCCGCAAGAGCCCGGATCTTCCTTAGCGAATCTTCACGCTGCCTTGATTCTCTCCGGCGGGTGCGGCCGCGAGAGTGTCGCCCATGCCGCGCCGTCGCCCGCCCGTCCCCGCGGTACCCGTCGTGCTCTCCGCGCTTCTCGCAAGCTGCGCGGACGACAGCTTCACGCCCTTCGTCGCCCCGCTCGAGCCCATCCCGCCGAACGCGGGGGGCGCGAACGGGTGCAACGGCGCGGAGCTGTCCTTCGGTCCGGGATCGACGGTGATCCCGGTTCTCACCACGATCCAGATCGGCCCGAAGAGCCGCATCGCGGCGGCGACCGACGGGGAGAAGCTCTACCTGACCGGCCTGGACCCGTCCGACGGCGGGGCTGCGGTCGTCGAGCTCGACTTCACCGGCGGCGGGGCGCCGGCGGAGACGGTCCTCGCCTCTTCCGCCGACTTCCAGCAGGTCCTGAGCAGCGTCGGCGGCATCACGACGCTGGCGGAGGTCTCGGGCATCGCCGTGCTCCAGAGCTTCGGCGGAGGATCTGGCGTGCTGGTCGTCATGGAGCACACCTCCAACTCGATCCTGACCCTCGTCGAGGGCGCGGGGCTCTCGCACTTCATCGGCGAGATGGACGAGACGGGCGAGTACACGGCGCCCACGACGTCCGGCGCCGCGCGCTTCGACTTCCAGGAGCCCGGCGACCTCTGCCCCGCGGGCGACGGCCGGATCTTCATCTCGGACACGGGCAATGACCGCGTCCGCGTCTACATCCCATCGATGACGGCGGGGGACGGCGGTCCAGTCATTACCGCCACCGCGCTCAACTTCGTCGCGACCCACGCCGGCACGGGCACGGTCGCGTCCGTCGACGGCGACTTCGACGCGACGGCCTTCGACACGCCGTGGGGGCTCTCCGTGAGCTGCGGCGGCCAGCTCCTCGTCTCCGAGGCCGGCGACGGGGGAGGCGGCGGTCACCGCCTGCGCGGCGTGCTCAAGTTCTTCGGCAACGACTTCGTCGACCTGCCGATCGAGTCGTCCACGCTCGCCGGCGACGGAACGCCCGCGACGGTCGAGGGCGAAGGCGTGCTCGCGAGCCTGGCGCGGCCCTCGCCCGCGGTGACGACCGCGGACGGCGTCGCCTACTGGGTGGACACCCTGACCGGGGTCCTGCGCCGCTTCGACTTCGGAACGGAGACCGTCGACTGCCCCGGCTTCGTCGATTGCGCGTCGGCGGTCACGCTGCCGATCTTCTCGACCACCGGTGGCAACGTCTCGCTCGCGATCTCGTCGGAGGGGGCGCTTTACGTCCTGGACTCGGAGGCGGGCTTCCTAGTGCGGTTCGCCGATCCCTGAGAGGACCTCGTCGGGGTGCGTCCCCGGCCACGCCTCGGCGCGTCGCTTCGCCTCGTCGATCTCGGCGGGGGTTAGCGCTTCCGCCAAGACGTCGAGCTCCGCGGCCGAAGCCGCGTCTCCGCGCGAGCCGGCGATGCTGTACCAGGCGTAGGCGCTGACCGGATCGCGCGGAACGCCGCGGCCGTGCTGGTACATCCGCGCGAGGTGACGCTGCGCGGTCGGGAGCCCCTGGTCCGCGGCGCGCTGGAACCACTTCGCCGCCGCCGCCGGATCCGCGTCCACGCCGTCGCCGCGGAGGTGGAGCAGACCGAGGTTGATCTGCGCCTCCGCGAGCCCGTTCCCCGCGGCCCGCTGGATCCACCTCGCTGTTTCCTCGGGATTCGCGGCGACGCCCTCGCCGCGCGCGTACATCAGGCCGAGCTGGAGCTGTGCGGCCGTGACGCCCTGCTCCGCGGCGCGTCCCAGCAAGTACGCCGCCTGCCTTTCGTCCCGCGGGACGCCCTGTCCGCGGGCGTAGAGCAAGCCCAGGTTCGCCTGCGCGACGCCGAGCCCCTGCTCGGCGGCCATGCGCAGCCACTTCGCCGCCTCGACGTCGTCCTGCTCGACGCCCTCGCCGTGCAGGTACATCCAGCCGAGATCCGCCTGCGCCACGGCGAGCCCCTGGTCGGCGGCGAGCCGCAACCAGTTCGCGGCGGTCGCGTAGTCGCGGATCTCGTCGCGCGCGATGGTCGTGCGCCAAGGCAGGTCGGGGTGATAGATCGTCGCGAGTGAAAACCGGGCTTCCGCGATGCCCTGTTCCGCGGCGAGGCGCAGCCACTTGCTCGCCATGTCGGTGTCCTGCACGACGCCGGAGCCGTCGAGATACATGAGGCCGAGGTTCACCTGGGCGGCGGCGTAGCCTTGCTCGGCGGCGAGACGGTACCACGCCGCCGCTTCGACGAGGTCCTGCTCGACGCCCTTGCCGTCCTGGTACATGAGTCCCAGGCGGAATTGCGCGTCGGCGACCCCCTCCTCGGCGAGTCCGCGCGTTTCGACGAGGGCGGTCTCGTAGTCGCCGCGGTCGTACGCGCGCCACCCGGACGCGCGCAGATCGTCGGCCTTGCAAGCAACGAGGCCGGCGGCCATCAGACAGACCGCCGCGGTCCCGGTCGCTCTTCCTGGCGGTAGTCGAAGCAGCTCCATGGCGGGTGTGATCGTAGTTTCGCCGCCGCTTTGCGGCTTGTTCTTCGCGGTTCCTTTAAGAGCCCGCGCTGAAGAAAGCTTCGCCGGCTCTTTACCGCCGCTAAAAGGTGCGCCCCTAGCATCCCGCGCCGTTGGAGACGGCTCGCGTGGAGAGCGTCTCGCGTCAACACCCCAGAGAGCTCCAATCAACCCTCAGGAGTAGTACCCAGTGAGAAAGCTCATCCAGTCCACCGCGGTCGCGGCTTCGGTCGGAGCCTTGGCGGCAACCGCCAGCGCCGACGAGCTCGTCACCACCGACATCACGGGCGTCGAAACCTGGACGGCCGACAAGACCTACAACCTGCAAGGTCAGATCTTCGTCGACCCCGGCGCCACGCTGATCATCGATCCCGGCGTCGTCATCGCCAGCGACCCGGGCGGTAGCCTTGCCGTCGCCGCGGGCGGCGAGGTCTTCGTCAACGGCACCGCCGACAACCCGGTCATCTTCACGTCGAAGGCCGACGTGGCGACCTGGGATCCGGACGGCACCCACCCGACCGGCGGCGATCCGACCACCGGCACCTGGCGCGTTGCCGCCAACGAGTGGGGCAACCTGACGATCATGGGCAAGGGCTACATCTCCGAGGACGCGACCCCCGGTAACGTCCCGACTCCCTCCGCCAGCAACGTTGCCGCGATGGAAGGCCTAACGGTCGGCGGCACCAAGCAGCAGTACGGCGGCGGCGACGACGAGGACGACAGCGGCTCGCTCTCCTACGTGACCTTCCGCTACGGCGGCCGGGTGGTGACGCTCCAGAACGAGCTCAACGGCCTCTCGCTCGGCGGCATCGGTCGCGGGACCGACATCAGCCACGTCGAGATCATGAACAACGTCGACGACGGCATCGAGATCTGGGGCGGCACCGTCAACCTCAAGAACTTCTCGATCTGGAACGTCGGCGACGACAGCCTCGACTTCGACCAGGGCTGGCGCGGCAAGGCCCAGTTCGGCCTGATCGTTCAGGGCTACAGCGCCGACGCCAAGCAGGGCTCTGGCGTGGGCGACAACGCGCTCGAGATGGACGGTGCGGAGAACTGCACCTGGCAGCCGGTCAGCTCCCCGGTGCTCTACAACATGAGCGTCGTCGGCCAGCCGCTCGACGGCGACCACGGCACCTCCTGGCGTGACAACTGCCGCGCCCAGATCCGCAACTCGATGTTCATGGACATCGGCGCCAAGGTCGTCCACAACAACGGCGACGACACCGACGGTGCCTGCGGCTACGGCGGGGAAGATCCCCCCGGCTCGGGCCTCTTCGCCGACAGCTTCGCGTCGCTGTGGACGACCCCCTACAACAGCTACTTCGTCCCGCACGCCCCGATCCCCCCGCTGACCTACGGCGACCTCTACAAGTCGATGGTCGACGGCAGCATGATCGAGATCGCGGACACGGTCTTCTTCCGTACGCCGACCGCCGGCGACGCCCCCGGCCCGATCTTCACGCTGGCCAACAACGTCCTCATCCCCGGCACCGACGATGCGGACGCTCCGATCCGCTCGATCACGCGCGGCTCGCAGGTCGACCTGAGCGCGTCGGGCACGACCTACTCGATGCTTCCGGTCGAGGGCCTCGACCCGCGGGCGGCCAACGAGGCCACCACGAGCGTCGGCGCCGCTCCGGCGGACGGCTTCTTCACGCCGGCCCAGTACCGCGGCGCGTTCGACGAGACCAGCAACTGGCTGTACCCGTGGTCGGCTTCGGTCGCCTTCGACTTCATCGAGGTCCCGGGCCTCGAGACGATCTTCAACTCGACGATCGCCCCGAACCCGGCCGCGATGCAGACGAGCCAGACCACCGGTCCCGAGATCGGCAAGACCTGGGATCCCGCCCTCGACCACTCCGGCGGCTTCGCCCCGACCGCGCTCGTCGACTTCGTCGCGATCAGCGGCGTGCAATCCGACATCCCGACGCCGCTCGGCTCGATCCTCTGCGGCCTCAGCCCGTTCCTGGTCGTTACGTCGCCCGTCGGCAGCCCGAAGACCGTCTTCGCGCTTCCGATTCCGCCGGACGACATCAACGTCGGCCTCACGCTTTACGTGCAGGGCGGCTCGTTCACCGCCTCCGGCATCCAGTTCTGCGACGCGATCGAGATCACGATCGGCGCGTAACCCTCCCTACGGCAGCCGGCAGAACCGGCCCGCGGCGTGCAAGCGCCGCGGGCCGTGTTTCGCCCTAATCAAGATCCCCAGATGAACACGCAGTTCCTGTTCCCCCTCCTCGCCTGCCTCTGCCAGGGCGGCGCGATCGAGAGCGAGGCGGTCGTCCTCGCGCAGAAGGAAGAAGCTCAACCCGACGCCGCCGGCGTCGTGGACGCGCCGATCGACGAGTACCGGCTCAAGCTCCTCGATCTCGGCTACCGCGCGGCTCTCACGATGCCGCTCCACCCGCACATCAAGAACCGCTCGCGGGAGATCGAGGCCGTGGCGAACGTTTGCCTGGACCTCGACCAGCCGCGTCTGGCTCTTCGGTACATCGAGGAGATCCCCAACTGGCGCCGCGGAGCGGGCTACGGCGCCTACGCGCTCTACTGCGCGGAGAGCGGTCACTCCGCCGAGGCGCGGCGCTACATCGATCGCGCCCAGGAGATCGCCGACTGGCCGGCGGAGCAGATCGGCCAGGATTGGCGCAAGGACCGGATCAAGGTCAAGATTGCGGAGACGCACCTCGCGCTCGGCGAAGCGGACAAGGCCGGTCAGGTGGACGCGTCCCTCGTGTCCGAGTCCGAGATGGGCAAGGTGCGGCAGGCCGAGGCCGCGCTGCTCCCCGAAGACGACTTCGAGGCCCAGATGAAGGCGCTTGAGAACGCCGTCGATACGCAGCACTTCGACGTGATGCAGAACGCGTTGCACGGCTACGCGTACCTCTACGAGCGCTTCTACGCCGAGGAATCGCGCCGCACGCGCATCGAGAAGGCGATCAAGGATTCCCTGGCCTGGCAGAAGCTGCCGCTCCAGATCCGCTTCGAGCTCCTTCTCAAGCTCGCGGGCTTCGCGACGGACCACGGGGACTCCTCCACGGCCCTCGGCTTCGCGGCGGAAGCTCAGAAGCTCATCGACGACTTCGAGATCGGCGCGGAGTTCGGCGTCCCCATGCGGGCCGCTCTCGCGAAAGCGCTGGCGTTCGCCGGCGACGCCGAGGGCGCCAGCCGTCAGGCCGACTTCGCCCTCGCGCAGTACGAGAACGGGCGCGAGGAGATCGTCGACATCTTCCGTGCCGAGGCCCTGCGGCCCCTGGCCGAGGCGTACCACGAGATGGGCTCTCCGGCGGCGCCGGCGGTCTACCGCCTGACCGTCGAGGAAGGATTCCTCAACAAGAACACCCGGCCGCGGGCCGAGGACCTCTCCGCCACCTGTCGATCGATGGCGTCGGTCGGCTTCGAGCCCTCCCCCGACCTCTGGGACCTGATGAACCACATCCACGGCGAGCTGGGACGCGAGTGGTAAGGAGCGTGAGGCCACTAGGGGGTCTTGACCCCAATCCAAAGCGGGCTTGATCGTTTCCTTAAGGACGGCGCCTACGCTCCGCCGCCTGATCGGTCGAAGCACAACCAGCCCCACTCTCGTCATCAGGAAGGCAAGAGCGCAGCACCGTGATCGTTCGGACGCTAGGCGGGGACTTTGCAGTCGCTGTTTGAGCGGCGCTCGTTCTACCGGATCTGGATGGGAGCCATGTTTGCCCTGAGCGCGCTCGCCGGCGCTCAGGAGCAACCGGGCTCGATCCGCGGCACGGTCTACGACAAGGACTTCGAGGTACCGCTGGGCGCGGCGACCGTTCAGGTGGTCGAGGCGGGGCTCGAGGTCACGACCTCGACCCAGGGGAACTACGTCTTCAACGAAATGCCGCCCGGAACCTACACGCTCGTCTTCTCCAAAGAAGGCTACCTGCGACAGGTCAAGGGCGACGTCGTGGTCACACCGGGTCAGCTCACCGAGGTGAACGTCGAGCTCGCCGGCGACTTCGTCGACATGGAGGAATTCGTCGTCCAGGACGTCCTCCAGCTCGACGCGGGATCGGAGGCGGCCTTGCTCAAGATCCGTTTCGAGAGCCCGTCGCTGATGGACTCGATCAGCTCGGACCTGATGAGCCGCGCGGGCGCCAGCGACGCGGCCGCCGCGCTGAAGCTCGTGTCCGGCGCCTCGGTCGAGGGCGGGCGGTTCGCCGTCATCCGCGGCCTTCCGGACCGCTACGTCAGCTCGCAGTTGAACGGCGTGCGGCTGCCGACGGCGGACGAAGACAAGCGGGCGGTCGAGCTCGACCAGTTTCCCGCCGTCGTGATCGAGAGCATCCAGGTCACGAAGACCTTCACGCCGGACCAGCAGGGCGACGCCTCCGGCGGAGCGGTGAACGTGAAGCTCCGCGGCATCCCGGAGGAACCGATCTTCCAGGTCAAGGGCGAGGTGAGCTTCAACTCGAACGTCAGCGGGCGGAGCGACTTCCTGAGCTACTCCGGCGGCGGCGTCGACGGGCTCGGGATGAAGGACGTCGATCCGCAGCTCGACAACCTCGGGGAGAGCTGGGACGGCCCCGTCGGCGTTTCGCGCACGGACGCGCCGACCGACTACAAGTTCTCCGGAGCCTACGGCGGCAAGTACGAGGTCAACCGCGACTGGACCGTCGGCGCGTTCGCGAGCCTGTTCTACGAGCGCGACAGCTCTTTCTTCGACGACGGCATCAACGACGCTTACTGGGTCGAGACGCCGGGGGAGCCGTTGTCGCCCGAGAAGAAGCAGGACCAGGGAGGCGGGGACTTCCTGACGTCGCTCTTCGACGTGACGCAGGCTACGGAATCGCTCCAGTGGGGCGGCCTGGGCGTCTTTGGAGCCGAAACCGACAACCACGCCTTCGCGCTGAACTACCTGTACACGCACACCGCCGAGGACCGGGCGACGCTCGCGGTGGACACGCGCGGCAAGGAGTTCTTCTTCCCCGGCCACGACCCCAACGACCCGTTGAGCCCGGGGAGCTCGGTGGACGAGCTCTCGACCGCGCCCTACCTCCGCTCGCAGACGCTCGAGTACACCGAGCGGACGACGCAGACGATCCAGCTCACCGGAGCGCACGTCATCGAGAAGGACGGGTTCGATCTCCTCGACGCGCTCGAGTTCCAGGAGCCCGAGGTCGACTGGACCGTCGCGACGAGCTTCGCAAAGCTCCACCAACCCGACAAGCGGCTCTTCGGCGAGGTGTTCTTCCCGGAAAGCTTCGATCCCGGCACTCCGGGGTTCAGCGATCCCGGCTTCGATCCGCCCGGCTGGGGACCGTTCAAGCCCGCGGCCAACATCAACCTCGGCAACCTCCAGCGGATCTTCAAGGACATCGACGAGGACAGCCTGCAGTTCGCGCTCGACCTGAAGTTCCCCTTCGAGCAGTGGGACCGCGAAGAGGGGTATCTGAAGGTCGGCGCGTTCGACGACAGCGTCGAGCGCGAGTTCGACCAGAACACCTTCAGTAACTTCGGCGATCCGGGAACGAACTACTCCGGGCAGTTCGGGGAGCCCTGGAGCGACGTCTTCCCCTTTGAGGATCATCCGGTCTTCGAGTCCGAGACCGACGTGGACTACGAAGGCGAGCTCGACGTGCGCGCCGTCTACGGCATGTTCGACCTGCCGCTCTCCGAGAGGCTGAACGTCATCGCGGGAGCCCGGTTCGAGACGACGGACATCAGCATCGTCAACTTCCCCGAGAAGGACGCGCTGTGGTTCCCGGAGGGGGCGCTTTTGCCGGAAACCCTGGATCCCGGCGAGGGCGACGCCGACTTCAGCTCGGACGACCTTCTGCCCGCGGTTGCGCTCGTCTACGAGCTTGCCGACGGCGTAACGGTGCGCGCCGCCTACAGCCAGACGATCGCGCGACAGACGTTCAAGGAGCTAACGCCCATCCTCCAGCAGGAGTTCGTCGGCGGCCCGATCTTCATCGGCAACCCCGACCTCGAGCTCGGCCAGCTCGAGAACTACGACCTGCGGATCGACTACGTGCCGTACGACGGCGGTCTGGTCTCGGCCTCGTACTTCTACAAGGACCTCGAGGACGCGATCGAGTACGTGACGAAGGAGGTGAACCTCACCTTCACGTCGCCCGAGAACTACCCGGATGGGGAGATCAGCGGTGTGGAGTTCGAGCTGCGCCAGAGCCTCGGAAGGTTCCGTGAGGAGCTCGACGGCCTGGGCTTCGGCGGCAACGTCACGTTCATCAACTCGAGCGTGACGCTGCCCGACGACGAGGCGGCCGCGCTCGCCGGGCTTGGCGCGCCGATCACCTCGCGCGACGCGACCTTCGCGCCCGAGCACCTCTACAACTTGTTCCTGACCTACGACCTGGCGGACACGAAGACGAAGCTCGCGCTCTTCTACACCGTCAAGGGCGACACCCTCGTGTCCGGCGCCGGTGAGTCGAAGGGCAACTTCGTGCCCAGCGTCTACGCCAAGGAGTTCGGCACGCTCAACTTCAGCCTGTCCCAGGGGCTTGGGGACCACCTCACCCTGACCTTGAAGGCGAAGAACCTCACCAACCCGGAGATCCAGGAGGTCTTCCGCTCGAACTTCAGCGGGCCCGACGTGGTCAAGACCTCCTTCACCCGAGGCGTCGACTTCTCCATCGGCCTCACCTTCGTTCCCTAATCATGCAAACAGCAAAACACCGCGCGGTCCTCGCTTCGGCGGCGCTCCTGGCCGGCGCCTTCGCCCTGTCCACCGGGGCCGCGCCGGGCGGCCAAGAAGAGGGCGACGAGATCGACCGAAAGGTCGACGACGCCCGCACCGCGCTCGAGGAGTGGGTCGAGAACCGGCGCCTGATCTCGCAGGAGAAGCGCGACTGGGCTCTCGGACGCGATCTGCTCGAGGACCGCATCGACATGGTCCAGGGCCAGATCGATGCGGTACGCGAGGACATCGCCGAGGCCGAGAAGGAGATCGCGGAAAACGACGCCGAGAGCGCGGAGCTCGAGGCGGAGAACGCGAAGTACGTCGAGGCCGCCGACGAGCTCACCGCGACGGTCACGGAGCTGGAGGCGCGGATCAAGGAGCTCGTGAAGCGGTTGCCGGATCCGATCCTCGACCGCATCGGGCTGTTCCTCAAGCAGCTCCCGGACGATCCCGAGACGACCGAGCAGGGGCTGGGCGAGCGCTACATGTACGTCGTCGGCATCCTCAACGAGATCGACAAGTTCAACGGCGAGATCACCCGCACGAGCGAGGTTCGCACCCTGCCCGACGGCCGCGCGATCGAGGTCACCGCGCTCTACGCCGGCATCGGTCAGGCCTGGTACGCCAACGCGGAAGGCACGATCGGCGGTACCGGCACCGCCAAGCCCGAAGGGTGGACGTGGACCGCGGCGAACGAGTCCGCCGCGGACATCGCCCAGGCGATCCGGATCCACGAGGGTGTGGACCAGGCGGCCTTCGTGCGTCTTCCGCTGAGGGTGGAGTGACGCGATGAAGGCGATCCAGATCACAGGCTTGTCGTTCCTTCTCGCCCTGGCGTCGGCCGCGCAGGCTCAGGAACCGCCTGCAAACGAGCCGCCCGCGGAGCAAACCGAGCAACCCCGGCAAGCGGAGCAAGTCGATCCGTCCGAGCAAGCCGTCGAGCGCACGTTCGACGACGCGGTGTCCGACATCGAGGCTCGACTCGAGACCAGCATCACCGAGCTCGCGGAGCTGCGCCAGCAGATCGAGGACGAGATGCTTCCGCTCAGCGGCCGCCTCAGCGAGCTGCGGGCCGAGCTGGCCGCGGTCCAGCGCGAGTATCAGGAGAAGGCCCGCGCGCGCGACCGCGGCACGCTGGCCAAGAGCAAGCTCCGGACCGACACCGAGGCGCGGCGCGACGAGCTCGAATACGTCTCGACGCGGCTCCTGACGGAGTACGTGAACAACTTCGATCCGCGCCTGCACATCTCAGAGAAGCAGCGCTACGACGAGGTCGTCGAAGCGGCGCGCTTGGCCCCGGACGACAGCAACCTCTCCGACGGGGAAATCTACGCGACGCAGGCGAAGCTCTTGTCCGTCGGGCTGGACCGGCTCGAGGAGGCGCTCGGCGGAACCCGGTTCGAGGGGACGGCCCTCGACTCCAGCCGCTTCGTGAACGACGGCACCTTCGTGCTGGTCGGCCCGATGGCGCTCTTCCGCTCCGCGGACGGAGCGAACGTCGGCGCGGTCGAGGAGCGTCTCGGCTCCCAGGAGCCCACCCAGATTCCCTTCGGGAATCCCGAGGACACCGCGGCGGCGGGCACTCTGGTGGCCAACGGCTCCGGCTTCTTCCCCGTGGACCCGACGCTCGGCAACGCGTTCAAGGTCGAGGCCACCCAGGAAACGCTGCTCGAGCACATCCAGGCCGGCGGCCCCGTGATGTATCCGATCTTCACGCTCGCGGGCCTCGCGCTCCTGATCGCGATCTACAAGTTCATCGCCCTGCTCTTCGTGCGCACGCCGTCGCGCAAGAAGATCGCCAAGCTGCTCGACGCGGTGCGCCGCCGCGACGAGGAGGGCGCCAAGCAGGCGGCCGGCGCGATGCGCGGCCCGGTGGGCGCGATGTTGTCGACCGGCGTCGAGCACATCCGCGAGCCGCGCGAGCTGATCGAGGAGGTCATGTACGAGAACGTCCTCGTCACCAAGCTCAAGGTGAACCGGATGCTGCCGTTCATCGCGATCTGCGCTGCGTCCGCGCCGCTGCTCGGACTGCTCGGAACGGTGACCGGCATCATCGACACCTTCGCGATGATCACCGTCTACGGCTCCGGCGACGTCCGGATGCTCTCCGGCGGCATCTCCGAGGCGCTGATCACGACCAAGTTCGGCCTGATCGTCGCCGTGCCCTCGCTTCTCATGCACGCCTTCCTGTCCAGAAAGGCGCGCGGTGTCATCGGGAAGATGGAACAGGCGGCCGTAGCGCTGACCAACCAGATCGGGCGTACGCCGTTCGACGACGACGGCGGCTCGCGCCGCGACGAGATGACGCCGATGGCCCCGCCGCCCGCGGAGCCGCACGAACCCCCGGTCCCCGTTCCCGAGCGCGAGGCCCGCGAGCTCACCGCACAGACCTAAGCCATGGCATACCGACTCGAAGCGCTCTTGGACGAAGCCGGCAAGATCTGGCTCGCAGGTGGATGGGCGATGGTGGCCATCGCGACCATCGCCCTGGTGATCTTCGGCATGGGCGTGCACGTCTTCCTCGAGCTCAGGCGCAAGGGCTTCCGCTCGATTCCGGAGAAGACCTGGCGCCGCTGGATCGAGCATCCCGAAGAGCGGAAGGGACCGATCGGCAGGCTGCTCGACAAGGTGACGGGCGCGCCCACGCTCACGCAGAACGCGGCCGCCTTCGAGGGCGTGCGCGCGACGGAGTCGGCGCCGTTCGAGCGCGACCTGCGCGTGATGAAGATCTGCGTCGGCGCCGCGCCGCTCGTCGGTCTGCTCGGGACGGTGACCGGCATGCTCGCCACCTTCGGCGCCCTGTCCTCGGGCTCCGGCGGCGAGAAGACGATGGGCCTCGTCGCCGAAGGCATCTCCGAGGCCCTGATCACGACCGAGACCGGGCTGGTCATCGCGCTGCCCGGGCTGTTCTTCCAGTACCAGCTCACCCGCACCCACGAGCGCTACAAGGCCTTCCTCGCCCACGTCGAGACGGTCTGCGCGCAGGTGCTCTACCGCAAGCTACGGGTCAAGGAGGCCGCCTGACATGGGACGCTTTCGCTCCGCTGCCGACGACGACGCCGGCGAGACCGGGATCGACATCTCCCCGCTCATCGACTGCGTGTTCATCCTGCTCATCTTCTTCATCGTGACGACGGTCTTCGTCGAGGAGACCGGCGTCGAGGTGGACAAGCCGCAGGCCGCGTCCTCCGTTCAGCTCGAAAAGACGAGCCTGCTCATCGCGCTGACGGCGAAGGGCGAGGTGGTCTACGACAACCGCGACATCGGCATCCAGGGCGTCGCGCCGCTCGTGCGGCGGATGCTCCAGAAGGAACCGGTGCCGGTGATCATCCAGGCCGACGCCGCATCGGAATCCGGCTTCCTCGTTCGCGTGGTCGGCGAGGCCAAGGCCGGCGGCGCCGAGAAGGTGAGCGTCGCCACGGCCCAGAAGGGCTAGCGGAGCGAGCGCCGTGACCAAGGGCAGAGTCGGTTCCTTCTTCCGGCGCTTGTTGCAGATATGGCTGACGGCCGTCGGTGCCGTCGGCCTCACGCTGATGTTCTTCCTCGTGCTGCCGCTCATCCAGGCGATCGGCAAGAAGCCCGAGACCGATTCGATCGTCACGGCGATGAACACGGCGAGCACTCCGCCCCCGCCGCCTCCTCCGGAAGAGGAGGATCCCCCGGAGGAGGAGGAAGAGCCGGAGGAGAAACCCGAGCTCAACGAGGAGCCGCAAAAGCTCGATCTCTCCCAGCTCGAGCTCGTCCTCCAGACCGACTTCGGCGACGGATGGGGGGGCGACCTGGGCCTCCAGCTCAGCGCGCTCGGCGCCAGCGGCAAGGAGCTCGACACGCTCTTCACCGAGGACGACCTGGATCAGAAGCCGCGCGCGCTCCGCCAGCCGCCGCCCGTGCTCAACGAGAAGGTCCGGAAGAAGGCTCCCGGACAGGTCTACGTCACGTTCTACGTGAACGAGAGGGGTCGCGTCGAAGACCCGAAGATCCTGAGCTCCACCGACCCGGCCTTCGAGCGGCCCGTGCTCACGGCGGTGAAGAAGTGGGTCTACGAGCCCGGGAAGCGGAACGGCAGTCCGGTTCGCTTCCGCATCCGCCAACCCATCACGTTCCCCGCGCAATCCTGATGAGAAGAGTCGCCTTCCTCTCCCTTCCGTCGTTCCTCTTGTTCGCGTGCGCTTCCGCTCCCGAGGAGCAGGCGTCCGGACGCTCCGGCGACCCGATCCCCGTGCAGGCCTCGTACTCCTACGTTGCCGAAGACGCGCAGGAGACGGTTGGCGACGCCCCTGCGACTCCGCCGGTGCTGCGCACTCAGGTCTCCGGCGATCCGGAGCTCTCGATCTGGAGGGACCCGCGTTTCCAGCGGTTGTTCCGGGAGAGCTACATGGCCGAGACCGAGATCGAGCCGCGCGTCACCGTGATCGAGCTCGAGGTCATGGAGGAGTTCCGCGAGCTCATGGGGAACGAGGAGAGGGCCGAGGCCTTCGAGCTGATCCAGGAGAACCGCGGTCCCGCGACCAACGCGGTGTTCGACTTCACGCTCGCCAACCTGCTCGTCGAGCAGGAGCGGTTCGACGAGGCTCTCGAGGTCCTCGCCGTGGCGGTCGACAAGCACCCGAAGTTCCGGCGCGCCTGGCAGAACATCGGCGTCATCAGCTTCGAGCAAGGCGACTACGAGACGGCCCTGCCCGCCCTGACGAAGGTGGTCGAGCTCGGCGGCGGGAACGCGCTGATCTACGGGCTGCTCGGCTTCATCTACTCTTCCTCCGAGAACCACGTCGCCGCGGAGACGGCGTACCGCATGGCCATCCTGCTCGACCCGGAGACGCTGGAATGGCAGATGCGGCTCTCGCGCACCTTGCTCCTCCAGGAGCGCTGGGCCGATACCGCGGCGCTCTGCGACGCGCTGATCGCCGAGCACTCGGACAACAAGACCCTCTGGCTCATCCAGGCCACGGCGTTCATCGGTCAGGGACAGCCGCTGCGAGCCGCCGAGAACTACGAGCTGCTCGACCAGCTCGGGATGTCCACGGTGGCGAGCCTCGAGAACCTGGGCGACATCTACGCCAACGAGAAGCTCTTCGCCCTTTCGGTCGACTGCTACGTTCGCGCGCTGGAGAAGAGCGACGACGCGTCGCCCGACCGCGCGATCCGGGCCGCGAAGTTCCTCGTCGACTTTGGCGCCTACGACGAATGCCGCGTCCTCCTGGAAGGGCTGGACAGGCTTCGCGGCGACGAGCTCGAGGTCGCCGACCGGACGAAGCTGCTCAAGATGCGGGCGAGCATCGCCCTCGCCGAGGGCGCCACGGACGAGGAGGCGCGCATCCTGGAGAAGGTCGTGGAGCTCGACCCCCTGGACGGACGGGCCTTCATCCTCCTCGGACGCCACGCCGGCCGCGAGGGCGAGGTGGAGCAGGCGGCCTTCTACTTCGAGCGCGCCGCCGCCCTCGAGGAGTACGAGGCCGAGGCCAAGCTGCGCCACGCCCAGCTCCTCGCGGGCGAAGGCCGGTACGTCGAGGCCCTCCCCCTCGTCAAGCGCGCGTACGACCTCGAGCCGAAGAGCCACGTCCAGAACTTCCTCGACCAGGTCGAGCGCGCGGCGGCTCAGGGACGCTGATCGGGTCGAAGCCGCCTACTTGGGCGGCTTGAGCGAGAGCGTGTACTTCAACCACGCCTCCTCGATCGCGTCGAGGTCGATGCCCTCGAAGGCGGCCTTCACCGCCGCTTCGCGCGAGCGCAGGGCGGCGGCCGCCCACTGCTCGGCGTCGTCCTGGAGCCCGGAGGCCTCGAGCTGCGCCATCTCGCGCGCGTGCGATTCCTTGATCGTGTCGAAGTACGTCGGAAGGATCGCCTTCCAGGCGGGATTGCGCTGTACGTCCTTCGAGTGGTTCAGGAAGTAGATCATCGACCAGCCCTGGGCGTAGCACGGCAGGCCGGGCCGGTAGTACTCCGCCTGCTCGAACTCGATGATGTCCTTCCAGGGGATGTGCTTGCCCCTTTCGATCGCGCCCTGGATCGTTCCGATGCGCCAGGGGTTGACCCCGATCTTCGCGACCTCGCCGTAGCTGTTGAAGACCGCGCCGGAGAAGTAGTCGCCGTAGCCCTCGTTGAACCACGAGTGCGGCGCGAGCTTGCCGACCGAGTAGTAGATGTACTGGTGGAAGGCCTCGTGGTAGAGCACGATCCGCGAGTTGGCCTTGCCCGAGCCGCGGTCGCCCTTCCGATCGGCGTAGTCGTAGAAGACGAGCTCCTCGGCCTTGTCGTACCAGTAGCCGCCGCTGCGCGGCGAGCCGCCGTAGGCGAGGTACTCGTCGCGGTCCCGACAGATCCGCACCGCGGACACCGCCGTGATCGGCGCCGCCGCTGGGAACAGCTCGATGTAGGCCTTGCGGATCGCCTCGAGCCGCTGCATCAGGTCGCGGATCAGCTTCTCCTTCGAGGTGCTGTAGATCAGGATGTAGTTCTCCGAGTCCTCGGCTTTCCAGTCGCCGACGAGCTGATCGCGGATCTTCAGCCGGAACTCGGGGTTCTTGAACTTCGGGCGCCGTTCGTAGAAGCGTCGCCACTTGGCGGTCTCCTTCGACTCGGTGGGTTCGGAGATCTCTAGCTTCTCCGCGACCTTGCGCCAGATCTTGATCTGGGCCTTGAGGTCGTCCTCGTGGCAGAAGCCGAGCACGGCGAAGGTCTGCTTTTCCGGGTTCTCCCACTCGTAGACCCATCCGGCGTAGCCCGACGGCCGCTTCTCTTTCTTGACGTAGGACAGCCGGTGTACGGTGCCTTCGAACGGTTGCTTCCGCTTGCCCTTCTCGGAGTCGCGGAGCTCCCAGTCGCCCAATCGCTGCTCGACGTAGCGCTCCAGCGTGCTGATCGGCGGCGGCGGCGGTTTCTTCTCCTCCTCCTCTTCCTCCGGCTTGGAGCGCGAGCGGTCCTCGTCCTCCTCTTCTTCCTCCTCCTCGATCGGCTCCGGTTCCGGCTCCGGATCCGGGACCCAATCGATGCGAACGATGTGAAGCGCCGGCTGGATCTCCTTGGGGTTGCGCTTGTCCACGTCTTCGACGTAGCGCAGCACGATGAACTTCTCGGTCGGCGTGGTCGGCACCGCCTTGTACTTCAGCGGCCGCTGGACCTTGAGCCCGAGCGTGGGGTGCTCCTCCGCGCGGAACTGGCCCGTCGCGGCCGGCGCCAGCAGGGCGAGGATGAGGACGAGGCGCACAAGCATCGCCCCATCTTAGCCTGCATCCCTGACCAGGCTTCACCGAGATCGCCGTAGCCACTCGCCATCTCGCGACTTCGCTCCCTCGAAGTGCTCGACGACCCGTCAAGGTCGACTCCGCGCTTCTCAG
>JANQEJ010000212.1 GCA_028278425.1 Planctomycetota bacterium
GTCGATGTTCAGACCGCCGGCGAGGTCGGCCTGCGTCTCGTCGGTCGAGTGCACGTCCTGGAGGCCGTAGTCACCGAGGCCGCAGACGCCGCCGGTGGCGGTCATGCCGCCGTTGACGAAGTACGTGAGCGCCGTGTCGGACGCGGTGGAGCCGTCGGCCGAAAGGACGACGCCGGTGCCGGGCGTGCTGCTGAAGTTGAGCTCGACGAGATAGCCGTTGACGAAGCCCGTGGGCGGGCACGTCGAGCCGACGGGCGAGCACAGCGACGGAGCGACCGTGCAGGGGTTGCCGAAGCCGGAGTTGCCGACGATGACCAGCGTCTCGGTGGTGAAGCCGGCGGTGACGAAGCCGGGCTCGAGGATCCCGGGGTTGATCGTCGAGGCGACGGCCGGACCGAGGGTCCGTGAGTAGAAGTCGGCGGACGACGAGGCCGGCGAGCCGATGGTTCCCCAGAACGTGTCGAAGAGCGACTCATAGAAGCCGTCCACTTCCATCACGGACGCGCCGAGCGCGGGGCTGACGTGGTTCAGAGTCCCCGCGCCCGTCCAGACCTTGTAGTACCAGTCGCCGGCGGCGTCCGGCGGGTTGGCTCCGGCGGTGAAACCCGAGCTGGGACTCGAGTAGAGGAACACCACGTCCCCGCCGTTGTTGAGGGTGCTGTTGTTCGAGTGGACCTGGGCCGAGGACATACCGGTGGCGATCACGAGAGTCGCCGCGGCCGAAAGAGGCAGCAAGCTGCAACGCATGAGAGTCTCCTGAGCTCGTTCGTCCGCGAAGGGACGACGGAAAGTGGCCGGACCCCTAACCGTACCGCAAGCCGCAAACCCTCACAAGACGTCCAGGACGCTTCGATCGACTGGCGAAAACCCGTAACCGGAGCTCGCTACCGCTCTCCCGCTGCGGCGTGTCTTATCTTCCCTCCAACCGGCTCGTCCAGTTGAGCACGGCGACCGCCGGCGTCGCGTCCTGCTTCCGCCGCGTGATGATGAGAAAGCGTTTCTCGTCGTCGGGGCCGATCGCGAACGTGCGGCACACCATCCGCGGGCCGAGGTCCATCACGTCGGTCTTGAAGAGCGGCGTGGGCTTGCCCCACTGGAACGTCCTCGCGTCGCCCGTCAGGTTCTCAGCCGCCATCAGATACCGATCCGGAGCGAGAAAGAAGAGTTCCGACCCGTCCGGGTGCCAGTTGGGCTGGTGGCCGCCGTCCCGGGAAACCTGCCAGGGCTGGCCCCCGAGGGGGAAGGATTCGACGTAGACCTCGGTGCGTCCGGTGTGGTTCGACGTGTAAGCGATCCAGCGGCCGTCGGGAGAGACCGCGCCGAACATCGTGTTGACCGCCCTGGTCCGGAAGGGGTCGTTGTCGCCGTTCGAGAGGTTCAGAACGTGCAGCGCATAGTCGCCTGGCGAGGGCTTCTGGTAGACGACCGTGTCTTCGTCCACCCAGTCCGTGACCGACGGATACTCCTCCGTGAGGCGCGCCTCGAGCGAACCGGAAACGAGATCCATCTCGAACAGCCCGAATTTCTCGTCGAGGTACATCGTCATCATCGCGCGCATGCCATCCGGCGAGAACAGCGCGGTACCCGCCGCGTCGCCCGAGAACGTGAGCTGCGTGCGGAGCCCGGTGCGCAGGTCGTACGTCGAGACGCAGCGATCGACGCCCGTGCTAGGGATGCTGGCGAGGATCTGGTCGCCGCTGCGCGACAGGGCGACCGCGACGTAGCTGTTCGCGCCCCAGGGAACGTCGCCGGCGTGGTTCCCGGCCCGATCGAACCAGGCCAGGTCGCTCTTCTCCTGGCCGCCGGTGCGGTAGAGCAGGATCCCGTTTCTTGAGACGCTGAAGCTCGTGAGCGCCGTCTGCGTCGGGTCGAACCACAGGCTGTCGGCCACGAGCTCCGGCTCGCCGGAGAGCTCGAGCGTCTCGGTGTCGAATCGGTGCGCCACGAGGCGGTCGTCGCGCCGGTACAGGAGGTAGCCCGGATCCGCGTATACGGCCGAAGACAAGGCGTCCGCCAGTCTCCGGGACTCCCCCGACTCGATCGACGCGAGCCAGAGTCCGGCGCGATCCGCCTCCACCGCGTTGCGGGAGTAGTAGAGCACGTGCTCGCCGTCGGGCAGGAACGACGGGAAGCGCTGTTGGTTCTCGCCCCGGTCGCGGTCCAGGGTCGTCGTCTCCCGCGGGACGCCCCCGCCTGCGGAAACGCGGAGGAGCCCGCCCGCCCCGCCGCCGAAAACGATCGTTCCGTCCTCGTTCCACGTGCCGCCCCGTTCGATCTTCGCCGGGCAGATGTCCTCGACGGTCTCGGTGCGCACTTCGATCTTCTTCAGGAACTTGTCCGCGAAGAACCCGACGTAACGGGAGTCCGGCGACCAGAACGGGTCCTCGGCGTTCTCGGTATCCTCGAGGCGGCGCACGTCCGACGTGCCGAGCTCGTGCAGCCACAGGTGAGCGGTCCCGGAGTCGGACTCGGCGGAGTAGACCGCGCGCCGGCCGTTCGGCGCGATCGCGACCCGGTTCAGCCGCGCGCCCGGCGGCGCGGGGATCGCGAACGCGTAGGGGTCGCCGACGGCCGTCGCCTCCTCCGCTCCCGGCTCCCACATGAGGAGGAACACGACGAGCGCCGCCGCGAGCCCGGTGATCGCGGACCAGCGCAGGACCTGGGCCCTCGAAGCCAGGTTCGCCAGGGTGTCCGGGGTTTCGGCGACATCGAGCTCCTCGAGCTCCAGCAGCGCGTCGCCGAGGTCGCGCAGCCGGTGCGCCGGGTCCTTGCGGAGACAGCGCTTCAGGAGCCGGACGACGTAGAGCGGCGTCGAGTTGGGCAGCCGCGTCCAGTCGGGCTCGCGGGTTACGACGGCGGCGAGGAGCTCCGTGAACGAGTCGCCTTCGAACGCCCGCCGGCCGACGAGCATCTCGTAGAGGATGCAGCCGAAGGCCCAGATGTCGGCGCGCTTGTCCACCAACTTTCCTCGCGCCTGCTCCGGGCTCATGTAGGCGGCCGTGCCGATGATCATCCCGGCCGCGGTCGTGTCGGCCGTCATCGTCGCCGCATAGCTCGAGTCGACGGCGCCGAGGTTCGAACCCACCGTGACGCCCTTGGCGAGACCGAAGTCGAGCACCTTGGCGGTGTCGTCCGGCGTGATGCGGATGTTGGCCGGCTTGAGATCGCGGTGGATCACGCCGTGGTCGTGGGCCTGCTCGAGGCCGCGCGCGATCTGCACGGCGATGATCAGGGCCTCGTCGATCGGGAGCGCTCCTCGGGACAGCCGCTGGGAGAGGTCCTCGCCCTCGACGAGCTCCATGGCGAGGAACCGCCGACCGTGGTCGAGGTGCAGGCCGTAGATCGCCGCGACGTTCGTGTGGTTGATCGTCGCGAGCAGCTTGGCCTCGCGCTCGAAGCGGATCCGGCGCTCGGCGTCCTCCGCGAACACCTCGGGGAGGATCTTGATCGCGACGTCGCGTTCGAGAGCCGTGTCCCGAGCCCGCCAGACGACGCCCATCGCCCCCTTGCCCAACTGCCCCACCATGCGGTAGTGCAGGAACATCTCGCCTTCCCGGATCTCCACCTCTCCCTATCCCCGGAGGGTCTCCATCCGAGCGATTCTAGCCGGAAGGGCCGCCGCTCACGAACGGGGCCCGTCGTCGGCTTCGAGGTGACAGGCGCGCAGTCTGCGCGCGCCGAGCTCTTCGAGCGCCGGGATCTCGACGGCGCAACGGTCGCCGGGAACGTTCCCGCGCTCGGGACAGCGCGGGTGGAACGAGCAGCCGGTCGGAGGATCGGACGGATTCGGAACGTCGCCCTCGAGCACGATGCGCTCGCGGGTTTCCTCGACGCGCGGGTCGGGCACCGGCACGGCGGAGAGCAGCGCCCGGGTGTACGGGTGCTTGGGATCGCGGTAGAGGTCGTCGCGCGGAGCGGTCTCCACGACGCGGCCGAGGTACATCACCGCGACGCGGTGGCAAAGCTGGCGCACGACGGCGAGGTCGTGCGCGATGAAGAGATAGGCGAGGCCGAAGCGCTCCTGGAGCTCCTTGAGGAGGTTCACGATCTGCGCCTGGATCGAGACGTCGAGCGCGCTGACCGGCTCGTCGCAGAGGATCAGGTCCGGCTCTAGTGCGAGGGCGCGCGCGATGCCGATGCGCTGCCGCTGGCCTCCCGAGAATTCGTGCGGGTAGCGGTTGACGTGGCGCGGGTTCAGGCCGACGGCGTCGAGCAGCGCCAGGGCGCGGAGCTTCCGTTCGCGTGATCGGCCGATGCCGTGGATGATCAGCGGCTCGGTCAGGATCGAGCCGACCGTCTGGCGCGGGTCCAGCGACGCGTAGGGGTCCTGGAAGATCATCTGCATGCGCTGGCGGTAGGCCTGCAGCTCCGCCCGCGTCATGTGGGTGAGCTCGGCGCCGTCCAGGCGCACGGAGCCGGAGGTGGCGCGCTGGAGGCCGATCACCGTGCGCGCGGTGGTCGACTTGCCGCAGCCGGACTCGCCGACGAGCCCGAGGCTCTCGCCGCGCTCCAGGGTGAAGGAGACGCCGTCGACGGCGCGCAGCCAGCTTGCGGGGCGGCCGAAGAGGCCGCGCTTGCCGACGGGGAAGTGCTTGTGCAGGTCCTCGACCTCGAGCAGCGCGCTCACGGCTTCACCTCGAAGCAGGCGGCGCGGCGATCGCCGGCGGCGGGATCCGCGCCGGGGACGGGCTCGAGCGGTGGAACGGCGGAGCGACAACCGTCGACGACCAGCTCGCACCGCGGCGCGAAGGCGCAGCCCGAGGGAAGCGCCGCGAGATCGGGCGGCTGGCCGTCGATCGAGTGCAGCTCCGCGTCCGGATCGCCGGTGAGCGTCGGGACGCTCTCGAGCAGGCCGCGCGTGTAGGGATGCTGCGGCGCGGCGAAGAGCGCGTGCGTCGTCCCGGTCTCGACGAGGCGTCCGGCGTACATGACGTGCACCCGGTCGGCCATTCCGGCCACGACGCCGAGGTCGTGCGTGATCAGGACGATCGCCGTGCCGCGCTTTCGCTGCAGCTCGCCCATGAGCTCGAGGATCTGCGCCTGGATCGTGACGTCGAGCGCGGTCGTCGGCTCGTCGGCGAAGAGCACCACCGGCTCGCAGAGCAGCGCCATCGCGATCATCGCGCGCTGCCGCATGCCGCCGGAGAGCTCGTGCGGGTACGCGTCGAGCCGCGCCTCGGGATGGGGAATGCCGACGTCGCCGAGCGCGGCGGCGGCGCGCTTGCGGGCCTCGCGGTGGGAGACGCCCTCGTGAATCTCGAGGACCTCGGTGAGCTGCCGCGCGACGGTGAGCAGCGGGTTCAGCGAGGTCATCGGGTCCTGGAAGATCATGCTGATCTCGTTGCCCCGGACGTGGCGGAGCTCGGCGGCGGAGAGCTTCAGGAGGTCGCGGCCGTCGAAGTCGACCGCGCCGGACTCGACGACGCCCGGCGGCGACGGAATCAGCCCGAGGATCGCGAGGCAGGTCACCGACTTGCCCGAGCCCGACTCGCCGACGATGCCGAGCGTCTCGCCGCGCTCGAGCCGGAACGAGACGCGCTCGACGGCACGGACGGTCCCCTGGTGCGTCTCGAAGCGCACGGAGAGGTCGCGGACGTCGAGGAGCGCCATCAGTGCTTCCCCCGGAGCTTCGGGTCCAGGGCGTCGCGCAGACCGTCGCCGAGGAAGTTGAGCGCGAGCAGCGTCGATCCCATCGCGCCCGCGGGGAAGACGACGAGCCACCAGAAGGTCCTGATCGGGTTGATCGCGTCGGTGCCGTCGACGGCGAGGAGCCCCCAGGAGACCTTCGGTGGCTCGATGCCTAGGCCGAGGAACGAGAGGAACGCCTCGAAGAGCATGATCGCGGGGATCGTGAGCGTCAGGTAGACGATCACGACCGAGAGCACGTTGGGCACGACGTGCACGAAGAGGATGCGCGCCGTCGACGCGCCGACGGCGCGCGCCGCCTCGATGAACTCGGAGTTCTTCAGCGAGAGCACCTGGCCGCGCACGACGCGGGCCATCGTCAGCCAGTAGATGGCTCCGATGACGATGAAGAACACCCACCCCTTGTCGACCAGAGACTCGGTCTCGAGGTCCTGCCGCGGTTCCGAGAGGAAGGTGAGGATGAAGATGACGACGAAGATGAACGGGATCGAATACAGGACGTCGACGATCCGCATCATCAGGTTGTCGACCCGGCCGCCGATCAGGCCCGAGAAGGCGCCGTAGGTGACGCCGATGACGAGCGAGCAGAGGGTCGCCGCGAAAGCCACCCAGATCGACGTGCGGCTGCCCCACACGATGCGGGAGAGGAGATCGCGGCCCTTGGAGTCGGTGCCGAACCAGCGACCGGTCTGCCAGTCGCCGAAGACCGCCTTCCTGACGTCGACCAAGCGCTTGTCGTGCCAGTAGAGATCCCAGTACGCCAGCTTGTAGTCGTCGTCGGTCTCGAAGGTGTAGTCGAAGCCCCGGTTGCCGAGCTCGGTCCACACCGGCGGCTGCGGCTCGGCCTTCAGGTCGAGCGCGATGGGGGAGGGCAGCGGCAGGAGCGGCGCGAAGAGCGACAGCGCCACGAACACCGCGAGGAAGATCATGCTCCAGAACGCGGTGCGATCGCGCTTCAAGCGCCGCCAGGCGTCCTGCCAGAGGCTCTCGCCCCTGTATTCCGCCGCCTCCGCGAGGAGCCGCTCCTCGTCCCGCACGTGCAGGTTCCAGCGCCCGGAGGGATCCACCTAGCTCTCCTCCAGCTTGATCCGCGGGTCGAGGAACGTGTAGGCGAGGTCGACCAGCGTGTTCATGCCGTAGACCAGCACCGTGAAGAGGATCGTGACGCCCATGGCGAGCGTGTAGTCGCGGTTCAGCGCGGCGTTCACGAAGTGCGAGCCGGTGCCGGGGATGCGGAAGATCTTCTCGATGACGAGGCTCCCGGTCAGGATCCACGCGGTCATCGGGCCGAGGTACGACACGACCGGCAGGAGGCCGCCCTTCAGCGCGTGCCGCATCAGGACGAGCCGGTTCGGCAGCCCCTTCGCGACCGCCGTGCGGATGTAGTCCTGCGAGAGCACCTCGAGCATCCCCGTGCGCGTCAGCCGCGCGATGTACGCCGCGCGCGGCGCGCCGAGGGCGAAGCCCGGCAGCAGCATGTGCTTGAGCGTCCCCCAGCCCGCCACGGGGAAGAGCGGGATCAGGAAGACGAACAGGATGATGAGAAACGCCGCGATGACGAAGTTGGGCAGCGCGATGCCCGCCGTCGCCGCGAGTCGCATCGTGAGGTCGAGCCCCGTTCGCGGCCGGAGCGCGGACACCAACCCCGCGCTGATCCCGAGCGCGAGGGCCCACATCAGCGCCACGAGCCCCAACATCACCGAGATCGGCAGCGACTGCGCGATCACGTCGTTGACCGTGAAGTCGCGCATTTTGTACGAGGGCCCGAGGTCGCCGGTCAGCACGCCGCCGAAGGGCTTCGAGCGGTCGCCGAAGAGCCCCCGCTCGTCCAGGTTCAGCGGGCCGAGGTAGTGCAGGTACTGCTTCCAGGTCGGCCAGTCGAGGTGGTACTTGGCGTTGATGTTCGCCTCGATCTCCGGCGTCAGGTTGCGCTCGCCGCTGAACGGTCCGCCGGGGACCTTGCGCATCAGAAAGAAGGAGACCGTGATCACGACCCAGCTCGTGATGACGAACCAGCCGAGCCGTCGCAGGAGGAACCCGAGCACCTAGTTCCTACCGATCTGCCGAGCCCTGCCCACCGGCGCGTACTTGCCGCCGCTCGGTCCGCCCGGCGGGACTTCTTGGAGATCCGGCGGCAGATCCGCGAGCTTCTCCGCGAGCTCCTCGTCGTCCATCCAGTACCAGAACTTCGGGAAGTGCTCGTTCAGCATGTTCCCGTGCAGCCCGCCGAAGCGAGGCTTGATCAGGTTCTGCGTGACGTAGGAGTAGATCGGAAGCACGGGGTACTCCTCGAGCAGGATCGCCTCGGCGTCCAGCATGAGCTGCTCAAGCTTGGCCGGGTCTTGCTCGAGCCCGATCTCCGCGATCAGCCGGTCGTACTCCGCGTTCCCCCAGCCGGTCTTGTTGTTCGCGCCGCCGGTGACGAAGAGCGAGAGGAAGTTGAGCGGGCCGGGATCGACCCAATCGCCGATCCACGCCGCGCGGCAGACCTCGTACTCGAGGTTCGTCTGCGAGTCGAGGTAGACCTTCCACTCCTGGTTCTTGAGGCGCATGTCGACGCCGAGCTCGCGCTGCCAGGCGTCCGCGATCACCTCCGCGACGTCGCGGTGGGTCTCCGAGGTGTTGTAGAGGACCTCGATCACCGGGAACGGCTTGCCGCCGGGGCCGTAGCCGGCCTCGGCGAAGAGCCGGCGCGCCTCCTCGGCCGCGGCCTCGCCCTCGAGCGGCGGGTTCTCGGGATCGAGCTCCTTCCACGGCACGACGCTCCAGGTCGGCGCCTGGCCGGCCTTGGTGACGTTCTCGACGATCGCGCGGCGCGGGATGACGAGCGAGAGGGCCTTGCGGATGCGCTTGTCGTCGAGCGGGGGCTTGGTGACGTTGACGCGGTAGAAGTAGCTCCCGAGGTAGGGCTTCGGGATGAAGTCCTGGCGCTTCAGGAGCTCGGGCACGAGGTTCGGCGGGATCGAGCCGTCGAGCCAGTCCACCTCGCCGGTGAGGTACATGTTCACCGACGTGCCCCAGTGCTCGATCGGGAGCGCGTCGATCGTGTCGAGGGCGACGTTCTTGGCGTCCCAGTACATCGGGTTCTTCCGCAGCCGGATGCGGTCGTTGATCCGCCGCTCCTCGACGACGTAGGGGCCGTTGCACACGAGCCGCTCCGGCTTCAGCCACTCGACGTTCCACGTGTCCGGGAACTCGCGCTGCGCCGCCTCGAGGCTCGCGCGGTGGACCGGGAAGAGCGGGTAGAAGGCCATGAGCTCGAGGAAGTAGGGGACCGGGTCCTCGAGCTCGATGCGCAGCGTGTCCGCGTCGAGCGCCTTGATGCCGACCTCGGACCAGTCGACCTCGCGCTCGGTGCCGTCGGCGTCCTTGCCGGTGCAGAAGGCCTGGGCGTTCACGACCTTCCACAGAAGATAGGAGTACTCCGCCGCGGTCTCCGGCAGGAGGAAGCGGCGGAAGCTGAACTCGAAGTCGTGCGCGGTCACCGGATCGCCGTTCGACCAGCGCGCCTCGTCGCGCATGTCGAAGACGAAGACGCGGCCGTCGGGCGACTTCGTCCACGACGCGGCCGATCCGGGGAGCGGCCTCACCGTGACCGGGTCCTTGACGCAGAGCCCCTCGTAGATGCCGCGGAGGATGCGGCCCTCCGGCACGCCGGTCACCGTCGCGGGGTCGAGGGACTGCACCTCGCCGGTGTTGTTGAACACGAAGTCCGCGCGCTCGAGACGCGCCGAGCCCGCCACGCCGACCAGGCCGGCGAGGAGGCCGGCGAAGAGGAGCAGAGCCACCGCCTGCCGCAGCAGCGGACCTTTCCATGCCCGGTTCACGGGCGGGATCGTAGCAGGGCGGCGAACCGCCGCAAGTCCAGTCTAGTCAAGGGGTTGCCGTCTTGACTGGGTTTTCCCTCACCGCTATCCTGCGCGCCGCTTCCGGCGGAAAGTCGGATAGGTGGCCCACGCTCGGCGGGTAGAGGAAGATGTCGCGCGCTGGTTCCCGTTCCCCCTCGTCCCAAAACCCCCATGGACTCCCCATGAAGAAGCCGGCATTCGCTCCTCTTTCCGCGTCGCTCGCCCTCGGGCTCGGCGCCTTCCTGACCGCAGGCTGCGGCGGCTCCTCGGACGAGGCGGCGCCGAAAGCGTCGGGGGGCGACGAGGTGGCCGCCGCTGGCAGGACCGCCGACGAGGTGCCGGACGACGTGAAGCCGGCCTGGAGCGGCAAGCCGGACCCGCAGGTGAAGGGCGGTCCCGGCCAGGCCGAGGCGGACGTCTTCCACCCGATGAACCAGCCGGACGACGACGGCACCCGGCCGCCCATGCCGGAACCGCGGCGTGGTGGGCGGGTGTTCGTGCACCTGTTCGGAATGCCGAGGCACTTCAACTACATGACGGAGAACTCCGCCGAGTCGCGCTGGATCCTCTATGAAGTGCACGAGTACCTGGTGCAGCGCAACTGGGACACGTGGGTCCACGAGCCGCGTCTGTCGACGGACTGGGTGACCGAGGACACGCTCATCCTCAAGGGGGGGCGGGGCGACGACAACGCGAACATCGTCTACGGCGAGGTGAGCGAGGACGGCGACGCCTACGTCGTCAAGCCGCTCTCCGGCGACAACCCGCTCGAAGGCGAGAAGCGGGTCGCGAAGAGCGACGTCGAGAGCCTGCAGAAGGAGACGGTCTTCACGTTCAACCTCCGCGACGACGTCAAGTGGCAGGACGGCCACCCTTTCAACGCCCACGACGTCTACTTCGCGTGGCAGTGCTACTGGAACCAGACCGTGGACTGCGAGGACTCCCGGTACAAGATCCAGAAGATCGTGCACGCCGACGTGCTGGACGACCACCGCATCCGGTTCTTCTACGGCGAGCAGTACTTCCTGGCCCTGGACGCCTTCACCGATCTTACGGTCCTCCCGTCGCACCTCTACAACCTGAGCGACCCGGACAACCCCAAGCACGATCCGGCGAGCGACGTCCTCGGTGCCGCGCAAGGCGAGTTCGTCAACGACCACGAGAACAACTTCAAGTGGGTGGGGCTCGGGCCGTACCAGGTCAAGGAAGTCACCGAGCAGTGGGTCATCGCCGAGCGCTTCGAGGGCTACTTTGATCCCGAGCGTGCCGGCTACGTGGACGCGATCCACTGGCGCCACATCCCGAGCGTCGACGCCGGCAAGCAGGCGCTCCTGAACGGCGAGCTCGATTACTTCGCGCGCATCAGCTCGGACGACTACTTCGGCGAATACTGCCAGCAGGAGGCGTTCACGAACACGCACTACAAGGGCTACACCTACCAGCCGCGGATGCAGTACATCGCCTGGAACACGCGCCGGCCCGTGTTCAAGGAGCAGGCGGTCCGCACCGCGCTGGGCCACGCGATGGACTGGGACGAGTTCCTGAGCACGGTCGGCAACGGGCTGGGTGTGCGGATCACGAGCACGCAGTTCTACATGAGCCCGACGTACGACCACGCGCTCGAGCCGATTGCGTTCGACCTTGAGAAGGCCGAGGAGATCCTGACCGACGCCGGCTGGTACGACCGCGACGGGGACGGTATCCGCGACAAGAACGGTATCCCGCTCGAGTTCGAGTACCTGATGACGCCGGGCAACACGGCGTCCCAGCGCATCGTCCTCAAGCTCCAGGAGAACTGCGCGAAGATCGGAATCAAGGTCAACGTCGCGACCCGCGACTGGGCGGCCTTCATCGAGCGCGCCAAGACGAAGGACTTCGACGCCTTCGGCATGGCCTGGGTGCTCCCGGTGGAGAGCGATCCTCAGCAGCTCTGGCACTCCTCCGAGGGCAAGAGCCGCGGCTCGAACTACCCCGGGCTCGACGACCCGGAGATCGACCGGCTGATCGAGGCGATCCAGGTCGAGCTGGACGAAGAGCGCCGCTACGAGCTCTTCCACGAGCTGCAGGCCCGGATCTACGAGCAACAGCCCTACATGTTCACGTACAACGTCCCCGTGAAGTTCGCGATGAACAAACGCATCCGCAACTTCAAGTCCTACGCGATCAACCCCGGCTACTCGGTCCGCGACTGGTTCATCGAAGAGACGGAGCAGTAGCGGCCCCCGTCGCGTTCGCCGCCACCGCCCCCCCGACGGCCCGTGCTCCAGTACATCCTCCGGCGCCTGCTCTGGATGATCCCGACGCTCCTCGGGATCAGCATCGTCGTCTTCGGGCTGATCCACCTCGCGCCGGGTGACCCGGCGGCCGTCAAGTTCTCCGGGATGGCGAGCGGCGAGTCGCAGGTCGGCGCCAACGAGGAGGACATGATCCGCAAGTTCCGGGAGCGCCACCTCCTCGACCAGCCGCTCTGGAAGCAGTACGTCCACTACCTCGGGCCGTTCAACCTGGGCCCGAAGGGGCACTCCTGGTTCGGCGGCAGCGGCGACGACCCCTGGAACGGGATCCTGGTCGGCGACCTCGGGAACGAGTTCCGCCGGCCGACGGTCGAGATCGCGGGGGAGGTCGTGCAGCGGCTCAAGGTCACCGTACCGCTCGCGCTCATCTCGATCGTGGTGAGCTATCTGCTCGCGCTCCCGATCGGGATCTACTCGTCGGTGCGGCGAGGCTCGGTCCTCGACGTCACGTCGGCCGTGCTGCTCTTTCTGCTCTACGCCGTACCGACCTTCTGGGCGGGCCTGATGCTCCAGCTCCTGTTCGGCAAGGGCATGTGGGATCTGCTCCCGGTCCTGGGGCTCCACGACAAGGACGCCGACGACCTCGGCCGCGTCGCGTATTGGATCGACCTCGGCAAGCACCTGATCCTGCCGGTGGTCTGCTACAGCTACGCCAGCCTCGCCTACCTCTCACGCCAGATGCGCGTGGGCATGGTCGAGACGATGAGCCAGGACTACATCCGCACCGCGCGCGCGAAGGGGCTCTCCGAAAAGGTGGTCGTGCTCAAGCACGCGCTGCGGAACTCCGTCATCCCGATCCTGACCCTGCTGGCGGCGATCCTCCCGATCCTCGTGGGCGGCTCGATCATCATCGAGTCCGTGTTCGACATCCCCGGGATGGGCAAGTACGCGTACGAGGGGCTCCTCCTGCGCGAGTACAACGTGATCATGGCGGTGACGCTGATCTCCGCCCTGATGACGATCGTCGGGATCCTGCTCTCGGACATCACCTACGCCCTGGTGGACCCGCGAATCCGTTATGACTGAATCGCAGGGAGCGGAAAACCTCCTCGCGGACGGCGTCCCCGCGGATCAGGAGTACTCGAAGGACTACTGGGACAACGTCTTCGAGCAGCTCGGCAAGCGGCCGCTGGTCAAGATGGCGCTCGCCGTGTTGGCGCTGCTCTACGGCAGCGGAATCTACGCGCCGCTGATCGCGAACGACCGGCCCTACTTGCTCGAGGCGATCGACAAGAAGGAGTACTCCGACGCGCGGAAGGGCCTCGCCGGGGTCGCCGGGTCGCTCTCCGAGCTCGCGGCGAAGGACGAGGCGACGTTCCGCCGCGAGCGGGAGGCCTTGGGCGTCGAGACCACGCAGACCTATCTCGAGGCGGCGCGGAGCGAGTGCGACGGGATGATCCTCCGCATCGACGCGATGTTGAAGTATCTCCCGGCGGAGCGGCACGGGCCGCTCGACGAGCTCGCGGCGGACGTCGAAGGGGTCTTCGCCTCGCTCGAGGGAGGAGACCGCGCGGCCGCGCAGTCGGCGGCCACCGGCGTCGTCGAACGGGCGCGCGAGATCCGCTCGACCTACAAGGCGGAGGACGTCCAGCTCGAGAGCGTCACGAGCCTTCCGGTCCTCGAGTCGACCACGACGACCGAGATCTTCTTCATGGTGCTCTGGGCGTTCATCCTCGGCTGGCCGGTCTGGAACCGGATGGTCAACCGGATACTCCTGAAGGGCGACCGGGAGCGGATCCGCGAGAACCGCAAGACGAAGGTCGCCGCCGTTCTGGGCACGTCGTTGGTATGCGCCTTCCTCTGGTCGGTCTTGGTCGGTGGGTCGATGACCTTCGAGACCTCCTACTTCAAGGAGCGGCTCACCAACGGGGACATCGAGGCCGAGCGCGTCGTTTACCCGCCGCTCCGGATGGGCTTCGCCGAGACCCACATGGCCGAGGCGTTCCGGCCGCCGACCTGGAAGGACTACGCCGAGATCAACGAGGAGGGGTACTACGTGCGCGGTCCTCGCGTGCCGGAGCCCGACCCGGTCACCGGTCACATCCGCGACGCGCAGCCGGTGGACGTGCGGTACGGAGAGCCGGAGACCAACTCCTTCCTGCGCCACCCGCTGGGCACCGACCAGATGGGCCGCGACCTCCTCGTGCGGTTGTTCTACGGCGCGCGCATCTCGCTCGCCGTCGGGCTCATCTCGACCGTGCTGCTCGTCGTGATCGGCGTCGTGATCGGCTCGATCGCCGGATACATGGGCGGGCTGACCGACATCCTGCTTTCGCGCCTGATCGAGATCGTGCAGTGCTTCCCGGCGTTCTTCCTGATCATCACCGCGGTGGCGATGATCCCGGAGAAGACGCTGCACCCGATCTACACGATCATCTTCTTCATCGCGATCGTTCGCTGGACGGGAGTGGCGAGGCTCGTGCGCGGCGAGTTCCTGCGGCTGAAGGAGCAGGAGTTCGCCGTAGCGGCGCGCGCCCTGGGCCTCTCGACCTGGCGGATCATCTTCCGGCACGTCCTGCCCAACGCCCTCGGCCCCGTGCTGGTCGCCGCCGCCTTCTCCGTCGCGGCCGGCATCCTGACCGAGTCGGCGATCTCGTTCCTCGGCCTCGGCATCAAGCACCCGATCCCGTCGTGGGGCTCGCTGATCAACGAGAGCCGCGACTACGAGCACTGGTGGATCCAGATCTTCCCCGGGATCCTGATCTTCGTCACGGTGTTCTGCTACAACCTCGTCGGCGAGGGGATCCGCGACGCGCTCGACCCGCGGATGAAGGTATGAGCGCCGACGGCAAGCTGCTCGAGCTCCAGGGGCTCCGCACCTACTTCTACAGCGAGGAGGGCGAGGCGCGCGCCGTCGACGGCGTCGACTACACCCTGATGAAGGGCGAGACCCTCGGCGTCGTCGGCGAGTCGGGCTGCGGCAAGAGCGTCACGGCCCTCTCGGTCATCGGCCTCATACCGTCGCCCCCGGGGAAGGTCGTCGGCGGCAAGGTCTGGTTCAAGGGGAGGAACCTCCTCGAGCTCTCCGAGAAGGAGATGCAAGAGATCCGCGGCAACGAGATCTCGATGATCTTCCAGGAGCCGATGACGGCGCTGAACCCAGTGTACACGATCGGCAACCAGATCATCGAGACGGTGCGCCTTCACCAGGGGCTCGGCAAGGAGGAGGCGCGCCAGCGGGCGATCGAGATGCTCGACCTCGTCCACATCCCGAATCCGGAGGCCCGCATCGACGAGTACCCGCACCAGCTCTCCGGCGGGATGCGGCAGCGCGTCATGATCGCGATGGCGATGTCGTGCGACCCCGACCTGCTGATCGCGGACGAGCCCACCACGGCGCTCGACGTCACGGTGCAGGCGCAGATCCTCGAGCTGATCGGCGACCTCCAGTCGCGCACCGACATGAGCGTGTTGCTCATCACCCACGACCTCGGCGTCATCGCGGAGACGGCGAACCACGTCGCCGTCATGTACGCGGGCAAGGTGGTCGAGTACGCGACGGCGGTGGACCTCTTCGCCAAGCCGCGCCATCCGTACACGATCGGCCTCTTTCGCTCCCTGCCCGACTTCGCCGCGCCGGGTGAGCGCCTGCAGGCGATCCCCGGCATCGTGCCGAGCGCGTTCCGCTTCCCGAGCGGCTGCCGCTTCCGCACGCGCTGTCCGCTGGCCAGCGAGCAGTGCGCGCGGGAGGAGCCGCCGCTCGTGCCCGTCGAGGACTCGGGCGAAGGCCACACGCTGGCCTGCCACTTCCCGGAGGAGGCGCTCGGGCTGTGAGCAAGGCCGCCTTCGAAGCCGGCGCCAGCAGCGTCGACCTCACCATCGAGGACCCGCTGCTCGAGGTCCGCGACCTGAAGAAGTACTTCCCGATCCGGAAGGGCGTCTTCGCGCGCCACGTGGGCGACGTGAAGGCGGTCGACGGGATCTCGTTCCGCGTGCGCCGCAACGAGACCCTGAGCCTGGTGGGGGAGTCGGGCTGCGGCAAGACCACCGCAGGCCGGACGCTTCTGAGGCTGCTCGCGCCGACGGGGGGCAGCGCGCTCTACCGCCCGATCCCGAACGGCCCGCAGGTCGACCTCTTCGAGCTCAGCAACGCGAAGATGCGCGGTTTCCGCAGCGACCTGCAGATCATCTTCCAGGATCCCTTCGCCAGCCTGAACCCGCGGATGCCGGTCAGCATGATCATCGGGGAGGCGCTGCGGGTCCACGGACTCGCGAGGGGCGCCGAGCTGGAGGACCGCGTCTCCCAGTTGCTCGAGCGCGTGGGACTGCGCGCCGAGGCCCGCAACCGCTTCCCGCACGAGTTCTCGGGCGGCCAGCGCCAGCGCATCGGCATCGCGCGGGCCCTGGCCCTGAACCCGCGGTTCATCGTGTGCGACGAGGCGGTCAGCGCCCTCGACGTCTCGATCCAGGCGCAGATCATCAACCTGCTGAAGGACCTCCAGGAGGAGTTCAACCTCTCCTTCCTCTTCATCGCGCACGACCTGTCGGTGGTGAAGTACCTCTCGGACCGCATCGCGGTGATGTACCTCGGCCGGATCGTCGAGACCGGGACGACGCAGGACATCTTCGAGCGCGCGGCGCACCCGTATACGCAGGCCTTGCTTTCCGCCGTTCCGCGCCCGGATCCGACGCTCGCGAAGGACCGCATCGTCCTGCAAGGCGACGTCCCCTCGCCGATGAACCCGCCGAGCGGCTGCCACTTCCGAACGCGGTGCCCTCTCGCCGAGGATCGGTGCGCCGAGACGTACCCCGACTATGTAAGATTGTCCGCCACACATTCCGCGGCCTGCCACCTGATCCAACCGGAGACCTGATGAAGCTTTCGACCCTCCTCCTCGGACCCGCTCTTCTCGCCCTGACGCTCCCCGGCACGGCCGCCCCCAGCGCGCAGGGAAAGGAAAAGGTGTTGAACCTGCCGATGCGCTCGGCGGGTCCGGGCTCGCTCGACCCGGTGACCGGGTCGACGGTGTACGACAACCGCGCGGCGTCGATGTTTTATGAGACGCTGGTCCAGTACAAGTACCTGAAGCGCCCGCTCGAGCTGGAGCCGCTGCTGCTGGCGGAGATGCCCGAGGTGACGCTCGACGGCGAGGAGATGCGCCTCAAGTGCACCCTGAAGAAGGGCGTGCGCTTCCAGGACGACCCCTGCTTCCCCGGCGGCAAGGGGCGTGAGCTCGTCACCGACGACGTCTTCTACTCGTGGAAGCGCTTCGCGGACAAGGAGTACGAGTACGAGAGCTGGTGGATCCTCAAGGACACCATCAAGGGCTTCGACGAGTACAAGGACGAGCAGACCGCGCGCGTCGACGAGGGTAAGGAGCACGACTACGACGCGCCCGTCGAGGGCCTGGTCAAGATCGACGACCACAACTTCGAGATCATCCTCAAGCGACCGATCTACGCCTTCCAGTGGAAGCTGGCGCAGTTCCAGCTCTCCGTCGTGCCGCGCGAGGCGGTCGAGACGTACGGCACGGGCTTCGCGCGCCATCCCGTCGGCACGGGGCCGTTCATCCTTGAGCAGTGGACGGACAAGAAGGACATGACGGTGCTCCGCAGCCCGAGCTTCCGCGGCGAGCGGTACCCGAGCGAGCACATGCCCGAGGACGAGGAGCTCGGCCTGCACCTCGCCGCCGGCAAGACGATCCCCTTCGTCGACCGCATCGAGATCACGTTCTTCGTGCTGGAGAACCCGATGTGGCTCGAGTTCAAGTCGGGCAAGCTCGACTACACGCAGGTTCCCGCGGAGAACCAGCTAGAGGCCTTCCACAAGCGCTCCCGCAAGCTGAAGAAGGAGTTCAAGGAGAAGGGCATCGTATCGCACGCCACGCCGCTGCTCGACTTCATCTTCCGCGGGTTCAACATGGAGGACGAGCTCCTCGGCGGCTACACGGACGAGAAGCGCTGGCTGCGCCAGGCGATGCACCTCGCGATCGACCTCGAGGAGTTCAACGACGTCTTCTACACCGGCACGAACATCATCTACGACGGCGTGATCCCGCCCGGGCTGGCCGGCTATCCGGAGGACGGCAAGGCCGAGATAAGCTGGATCGGTCCGGACCTCGAGCGGGCGAAGGAGCTCCTGGCGAAGGCCGGTTACCCGAACGGGGAAGGCCTGCCCGTCATCGACTACTACGTTTCCGCGAGCGGGAACATCCCCGAGCAGGCCGAGCTCTTCAAGCGCCAGATGGGCAAGATCGGCATCGAGCTCAACGTCCGGATCCTGACCTTCCCGCAGCTCATCGACGCGGTGAACAAGAAGAAGGCGCCGCTCTTCGGCTTCGCGTGGAGCTCCGACTATCCCGACGGCGAGAACAACCTCGCGCTGCTCTACGGCCCGAACGAGGCGCCGGGGGCGAACCACTTCAACTACAAGAACGACCGCTTCGACGAGCTCTACCGCAAGATCCAGACGATGCCGGACACGCCAAAGCGGACGGAGATCTACGAAGAGATGCAGCTCATGGCGCTGCGCGACGTGCCCTACATCGGGTCGATGGCGCGGACGCGGTTCTACCTGATCAACCCCTGGCTCAAGAACTTCAAGCCGACCGAGGACTTCTACAACTGGGTCAAGTACATGGACCTGGACGAGACGAAGCGGACCCCGTAGGTTTCGCCGCCCCGCGTCTCCCTGAGATCCTGGCCGTCCCATGTGGACCTACATCCTCCGCCGGCTGCTGTACAGCATCCCGGTCTACCTCGGCATCGTGCTGCTCCTCATGGCGTGCCTGCGGGTGAACGACCCGGTGGCGGGCTTCCTGGGCAAAGGGGCCAGCGAAGAGGCGTACCAGGCGAAGAAGGAATCGATGGGACTCGACCGGCCCTTCGTCGTCCAGTACTTCGACTTCCTGCGCCAGCTCGTCACGTTCGAGTTCATCAAGGTGCCCGACGAGGAGGTGACGGCGTCCGAGGACGGTGGTGCGGCCGTCTTGCGGAGCCGCGGGATCGAGAGCTGGTCCCAGGAGGGCCGCACGGTAGGCCAGATCCTGCGGGAGTCCATCATCCCGAGCATCTCGATCACGGTGCCGGCGCTCTGCTTCACGCTGCTCATCTCCATCGTGATCGCCCTGCTCTCCGCGTACTACCGCGGACGCCTGCCCGACAAGCTGATGATGGTCAGCGCGGTGCTCGGTATGAGTATCAGCTTCCTCGTCTACATCATCTTCGGGCAGTACTGGGCCGCCTATCTGCTCAACCAGAAGCTCGAGTTGGAGTTCTTCGCCGTCCAGGGCTACGAGCCCGGTGCCGCGAACTGGGCGCACTACTGCCTCCTTCCCGTGCTGATCAGCACGATCGTCGCCATGGGCTACGACACGCGGTTCTACCGCGCGGTGATGGTCGAGGAGTCCGGGCGCGACTACATCATCACCGCCCGCGCAAAGGGCTCGACGAAGCGCAAGATCATGTTCGTGCACATGCTCAAGAACGCGATGATTCCCATCATCACGCGCGTCATGAGCACGCTGCCCTTCCTGGTGATGGGGTCGATCCTCCTCGAGATGTACTTCAACATCCCGGGGATGGGACGCGCGCTCCTTGACTCGATCTTCTCCAACGACTTCCCGGTGACGCAGATGCTCGTCGCGGTCTTCGCCGGGATCTTCCTCGTGAGCGTGATCCTGACGGACGTCTTCTACGCGCTCGTCGATCCAAGGGTGCGGCTGTCATGATGCGCCGCTTCTTCCGTTCGCGGGGTGTGCGCAAGCTCGTGCGCGACAGGCTTGCGATGGTTGCCCTCGGCGTGATCTCGATCTACCTCGCCCTCTTCTTCATGATGTGGTGCGGGTTCCTGGTCGAGAAGGAGGAGACCTTCGAGCGCGTCGGAGCCAACACGGAGGTCGGTTTCTTCGAGGAACCGACGATCGAGCAGCGGCTGCTCTACCTCGAGTTCTATCTCGACAACCTCTACTCGGCCGCCGACAGCCGAACGCCGGAGGCGTCGCTCGCGGCCATCGATCTCTACGGTCGGCTCCCGACGCTGACCGACCCCGACGCGGTGATCGAGCGCATCGACCCGCTGTGGGAGGTCTACGACGAGCTCGTCGAGCTGTACGAGGACGACGCCTTCTCCGACGACCCGGAGTCGCTCCCGCGCTTGGAGGAGCTCGAGGCGGAAGCGGCGACGCTGTACACCGAACCGGAAGGGCTCATGGGCAGGCTCGCCCTTGCGCTCGGCACCGACCGGCAGGGTCGCTCGATATTCCTCCGCGCCCTCTACTCGATCAAGATCGCGGTCCAGATCGGCCTGGTCTGCGCCCTGATTTCCGTGGCGATCGGCACGATCCTCGGCGGCGCCGCGGCCTTCTTCGGCGGCGTCGTGGACCACGTGATCGTCTGGCTCTACTCGACGTTCTCCGCGATTCCGTACATCGTCCTCTTGATGGTGCTCGCGGCGATGTTCCTCGGCAGCGCCTTCGAGGGCACGCTGGTTCCGGTCTACACGGCGTTCTGCATGACCTTCTGGATCGCCCCCTGTCGCGTGATCCGGGGTGAGGTGATGAAGCTTCGGGAGCTCGAGTACGTGCAGGCGGCGACCGCCGTGGGTTTCGGGCGCGGGCGCATCCTGCTCAAGCACATCATCCCGAACACGACGCACCTGATGTTCATCAACTTCTCGCTGCTCTTCATCGGGGCGATCAAGGCGGAGGTGATCCTGAGCTTCCTCAACCTCGGCGTGAAGAACGAGCCGTCGTGGGGCGTGATGATCAAACAGGCGACGCAGGAGGTCATCAGCGGCTTCTTCTGGCAGATCGGCGCGGCGACCGTGTTCATGTTCGTCCTCGTGCTCGCCTTCAACGTCCTCTCCGACGCGCTCCAGGACGCGTTCGACCCGAAGCATGTCTGAGCGCGCGCCGATCCTCGAGGTCCGGAACCTGAGCACGTCGTTCAAGACGGACCAGGGCGTCGTCACCGCGGTGGACGACGTTTCCTTCGACCTCTACGCCGGCGAGACGCTCGGCATCGTGGGGGAGTCGGGCTGCGGCAAGACCGTGACGAGCAAGTCGATCATGCGACTGCTCCCCGACCACCTGACGATCTACGGTCCGGAGAGCCGCATCCTCTTCGATGACAAAAACCTGGCGCAGATCCCCGAGCGCGAGATGCGCGACGTCCGCGGCGCGCGCATCGCGATGATCTTCCAGGAGCCGATGACGTCGCTCAACCCGGTGTTCACCATCGGCTGGCAGCTGGACGAGGCGCTGAAGTACCACACCGACCTCGACCGCGCCGGACGGCGCGAGAAGTCGATCGAGATGCTCCGCCTGGTCGAGATCCCGAACCCCGAAAAGCGCATCTCCGAGTACCCGCACCAGCTCTCCGGCGGCATGCGTCAGCGCGTGATGATCGCGATGGCGCTCTCGTGCGAGCCCGACGTCCTGATCGCGGACGAGCCGACGACCGCTCTCGACGTGACGATCCAGGCGCAGATCCTGCAGCTCATGGGGGAGCTCAAGACGCGGCTCGACACGGCGATCATGCTGATCACGCACGACCTGGGCGTCGTGGCCCAGGTGTGCGACCGCGTGCTCGTCATGTACGCCGGCCGCGTGATCGAGGAGGGCACGATCCGCGACATCTTCCACCGCCCGCGGCATCCCTATACCCGCGCGCTGCTCGACTCGATCCCGAAGAGCGGCAAGCGCGAGCACGGAAAGCCCCTGCCGACGATCCCGGGCATCGTCCCGAGCCTCTTCGAGCTCCCGCCGGGGTGCCGCTTCCAGGAGCGCTGCGCGCTCAAGGAAGAGCGCTGCGTCGACGAGGAGCCGCGGCTCGAGGACCACGAGGGCTGGCAGGTGCGGTGTCACTTCCCGCTTGAGATCGGCGAGGTCGCCGAAGAGGTGCGCTGATGGCGCTGCTCGAGGTTCACGATCTCGTTAAGCACTTCCCGGTTCGGGGTGGGCTCCTGAACCGCGTCGTCGGCCGGGTTCACGCCGTGAACGGCGTCAGCTTCTCGGTGGAGCGCGGCGACATCCTCGGCATCGTCGGCGAGTCGGGCTGCGGCAAGTCCACGCTCGGCAAGTGCGTCATCCGGCTGATCGAGCCCACGGGCGGCTCCCTGACCTACGACGGCGAAGAGCTCTTCGACCTCCGCCACGACGAGCTGATGCCCTTCCGCCGGAAGATGCAGATCATCTTCCAGGACCCGTACTCGTCGCTGAACCCGCGGTTGACCGTGAAGGCGCTCCTCAAGGAGGTGCTCGCCTTCCACCGGATCGTGCCTCGCGAGGACCTGGACGCGCGCATCATGGAGCTGATCGCCCAGGTCGGCCTGCGCCCCGAGGCGGCGGACAAGTTCCCCCACGAGTTCTCCGGCGGGCAGCGCCAGCGCATCGGCATCGCGCGCGCCCTCGCGCTCGAGCCGGAGTTCATCATCGCCGACGAGCCGGTCTCCGCGCTCGACGTGTCCATCCAGGCCCAGGTCCTGAACCTGATGATGGACTTGAAGCGCGACCTCGGCCTGACGCTGCTCTTCATCTCCCACGACCTGAAGGTGATCGAGCACTTCTGCGACTGCGTGGTCGTCATGTACCTCGGCTTCATCGTGGAGGAGCTCTCCTGCGACGAGCTGCACGAGCGCGCGCTGCACCCCTACACCAAGGCGCTGCTCGGCGCGAACCCGGTCAACGATCCGGACGACGCGCGCGACCTCACCGTGCTCCAGGGCGACGTGCCGAGCCCGTACGACCTGCCGAAGGGGTGCCCCTTCGCGAGCCGCTGCCCGGTGGTCGAGGACCGCTGCCGCGAGGAGATGCCGCCCCTCGAAGAGAAGAAGGACGGCCAGCGCGTCGCCTGCTTCGTCGTGGAGTAGGGCGCGGGTACGAGTGCGTATCCGGCGCGACGCCGAACCTGGTAGGCTTTCCCCGTGACCTTGCTCGACGCTTCCACGAGGGAAGCCGCTCGCCTTGACCCCGGCTTCGCCCGCGCCCGGATCGAGTCCTTCCTGCCCGATCCGGAGCAACGAACGGCCGTGCTCGGGTTGCTCGCGGACCTGATCGTACGCGGGCACCGGCACGGGGAGCGCCGCTGGTCCGTGTCGTTGCACGACCGCCTCGTGCGCTTCAACGTCGGCTCCGCGATGGTGGTGGACCTGCAGAAGGGCGCGCGCGCCCGGCTGTACCTCGACCGGAGCAAGCTCGCGCCGCCCGTCCTCGAGGAGCTCGCCGCAGCGGGCGAGGACGCGGGCGTCTTTCGGCACGCCGCGCTGCGGGAGTGCGTCGGCTTCGTCGTGCCGGTCGGCGCCCTGGCGCCGCTGATCGACGACGTTCGCGAGGCGGCGCTTTCGTTCGTCGACCTGGCGGCGACGACGGCGCGACGGACGCCGTACGCCGCCGCGCACTCGCCCGGGGTCGTGGCGTTTCTGCGGGAGGAGCTCGGACGGGAGCTCCCCGACGCCGGGCATCCGAGCGCGCCGGCGAACCGCTTCACGTGGCGGCCGATCTACCGCGAGCTGGCCGAGCGCATCCTCGACTACGAGGAACGGCAGGACGAGCTGATCGAGATCCTCGACAAGGCGCGGGCCAAGGGCCTCAAGGTTATCAGCGTCGTCGACAAGGAGGACGGCAGGGAGTTCCCGCTGGCGGAGATCGATCCCTTCACCTTCCTGGCCAGCTTCAATCGCAGTGGGCACGAAGGGCGCGTCGCCGTGCTCCGCGAGCTCAAGGAGGTCTTCGACCTCAAGAGCGAGTTGCCGGAGGACCTCGACGGAGTTCCGACGGTCAACGCGGTGGCGTCCTGGTTCGTCGCGTTCGTTCGCAAGCGCAAGAAAGAGGACGTACCGACGCTGTGGAGCCTCGCCCGCGCCGCGGTCGAGCAGGGACGCGACGGCGTGGACGCGGAGCTCTTCAAGCGCGCCCTCGCCGTTCAGGCGGTCGGGATCGCGAAGCTCACGATGGGGCTCTTCTGGCTCGATCCGGACGCGTTCCTCGCCGTCGACGACCACACGATCGACTACGTCCGGCGCGCCGGCGTGGCCGGCAACAAGCCCGCGACCTGGGGTGAGTATCGCCGCTGGTTGGACGCGGTCGAGGAGCGCTTCGACGTGAGCTTCGCGGAGATCTCCCGTCACGCCTGGGACGTCGAGACCGTCCCGAATCCGAAGAAGCCGTCCATCGACGAGCCCTCGCGAACCTTCGCGGGCCTCCTCGAGGCGATCGCCTCGAACGGTCTCCACTTTCCACCGGACGTGGTCGCGGCCTACCTGCTCGCCCTGCAGACGAAGCGCTTCGTGATCCTCACCGGCATCTCGGGAACGGGAAAGACCAGGCTGGCGCAGGAGGTGGCCCGGTTCTTCCAGCCGCGCCTCGCGCACCCCGTCGGGCCGGAGCCGGACGACGAGTACGTCCAGAGGGTGACGCCCGCGGTGCTGCGCTACCGCCGCTTCGCCCTGAAGGCGGCCTTCCAGAACGCCGAGCCGGAGGTGGTGAGCCGAGCCCGCGAGACGCGCGAGATCCGGGTGAAGACCCCCGTGGGCGAACAGCTCTGCACGGTCAGCTTTCACCCGCAGACGTGGAGGCCGTTCGTGCTGTTGAAGGGAGGCGCGCGCGAGTGGTTCGTCTCGTCCTTCGACGTGGGGGACCGCTACCGGCTCTCCGTCGCGGACGGGGCGCTCGGGATCGCCCCCCTGTCGGGGCACGAACCGGTGGGACCGACGCGGCGGACCTACGAGGTGGTCGCGGTGCGTCCCGACTGGACCGACAACCGCGGACTGCTCGGCTTCAGGAACCCGATCACGGGTGACTATCACGCCACACCGTTCCTGCGGCTGCTCCTGCGCGCCGCCGAGGACGAGGAGCGCGCGCGCCGGGAGGGGAAGCCGCCGCCGCCGTACTTCGCCGTCCTCGACGAGATGAACCTGGCGCGCGTCGAGCACTACTTCTCCGACTTCCTGTCCTGCCTCGAGTCCGGCGAGAACCTGCACCTGCACGACGACCCGGCGCTCGAGGAGGGCGGCGAGGACGAGCTGGCGGTTCCGATGGAGCTGGCCGTGCCGGACAACGTCTTCTTCACCGGCACGGTGAACGTCGACGAGACCACCTACCTGTTCAGCCCGAAGGTGCTCGACCGCGCGTTCACGCTCGAGTTCAACGACGTCGACCTCGAGCGCATGGGCGTCGGCGCCGCGCGGGCGTCCGCGGGGGGGCTCTACCTTCGCGGCTTCCCGGGGGAGCTCGTCCTCGAGAGCAAGCCCGGCACGGCGGACTGGACGCGGCTCGCCGAGCTGGGCCAGGACGGGATCCGCCCGCTCCTTCTCGAGCTCCACGCGCTCCTGGAGAACGACAACCGGCACTTCGGCTACCGCGTGGCGACAGAGATCGCCCGCTTCGTCGGACTCGCCGCGGAGCAGGCGTCGAACGATCCCGCGGTGCTCGCCGCGGCCGTCGACGTTGCGGTTCACGCGAAGGTCCTGCCCAAGCTCCACGGTACGCAGCAGGAGCTGGAGTCGGTGCTGCGCGACCTCTTCAAGCTCTGCGTGGGGGGCGCCGGCCCGCACGGCTTCGACGAGTGGAAGCAGGCGAACGGCAACCTCGTCACCGAGGGCGGAACGGTTCCGGTCCTGCCGCGAACCGCGCGCAAGCTCTGGCGCATGAGCCGCCGCCTGCGCGCGCAGGGCTTCGCCTCGTTCATCGAGTAGGCCCGTGGTCCTGATTCGAGCGCAGCGCGACGGCGGCCTGCCCCCGGTCGAGGACGATCGTCTCGTCCTGCAAGCGGAGACGCCGTGGGTCGTCGAGGGGACGGCGCTCGAGGTGGACGCCGTCGCGCGGACGCTGCCGCCCAGGGTGGCCGCGCGCGTCGGGCCGGCCGTCCTGCTGACGTTCGGCAATTGCGTGGGCCGCTTCGAGATCCCGGGGCTCGGCGTCGTCGACGTCCGGTCCGGCAAGTGGGACGAGGGCCACTTCGAGGCGATGCTCGCCGACGTCTGCGCGAAGGTCGCGGGCTTGCCGTTCAGGGCGGGTTCGGGCGCCGCGCTGCCCTACGACCGGAGCTTCGCGGACCTCGAGCCGCCGCTCTATCACTCCTTCGTCTACCTGCGGCACGCCCTGTCGGACCGCGCGCCGCTCGGGCACCGGTTGCTGCACGCGCTCGAGGCGATCCTGCGGAATCCGCACCGCCGCTTCGAGCGCGCCCGCCGGCGCGTTCCGCTCGAGGCGGCGCGGAGGATCGACGAGCGGACCCTGATCGGAATGGTCGAGGCGCGCGGCGGGTGGGTCCGCGACGCCGCCGTTCCGCCGCGCCTGCCGGCGCTGGATGGCCGGTTGCCGCTCGAGCTGGACGTCCCGCGCGCGCGCGCGAGCGTCGACGTGCCCGAGAACCGCTTCGTGCTCGCGTTCCTCGAGCAGTGCCTTGCGATCGTCGACCGGGTCTCCGCCAAGGCGCATTCGAGCTCGACGCCCTTCCACCTCAAGCTGCGCGCCGATTGCGAGCGCATGGCCCGCGCCCTGGCGCCGGCGCGAGCGCATCCCCTGTGGAGCGAGGTCGGCCGCCAGGATCGGTTTCCCGCGGCTTCGACCGTGCTCCAGCAGCGCCGCGGATACCGCGAGGTTCTGCGCCACTTCGTACGGCTGCGGATGAGCTCCCGGGTGCCGCTGACGAGCGACGGAGTGCGCGACCTGCTCGAGGCGAAGGACATCGCGCTCCTCTACGAGCTCTGGTGCTTCTTTCGGGTGGTGGACGCCGTGACCGAACGACTCGGGCCGCCGCGAAACGCCGACGGTCCCGTCGCCGGGGAGCTCGAGGTCTCCCTGCCCCACGACCTTCGCGTGTCCTGGGACGCGGGCGTCGAGGTCTTCTACAACCCGCGCTTCCACCGGACCATGGCCGAGCCCCGGCGGTCCTACTCGCTTCCGCTGCGACCCGACGTGGGCCTTTGGATTCCGGAGGGCCCCCGTCGCGGCTTTCACGTCCTCGACGCGAAGTTCCGCCGCGACCTGAAGGAGGAATGGGCGGACGCGGCCGCGAGGGCGAAGCCGTCCGACGTGCACAAGATGCACGCGTACCGGGACGCCCTGCCGTCGGTGCGCTCGGCGTGGATCCTCTATCCCGGCGAGGTCTACCACCACTACCCGGCGTTCGGAGAGGGCCTCGACGGCGTGGGGGCCGTTCCGCTCCTGCCGGCGTGGGGGCCGTCGGACCACCTGCGGCGGGTCGTCGGGCGCCTGACGGCGCGAGGCGACGGCTGAGCTCGTTCTAGGCGCCCACCCCGTACCGCTCGCGCAGAATCGCCGTCAGCTCCTCGAACGAGTCGATCACGTGATCCGGCTCGATGCCCGTCCCCTCGAGTCCGTGCTTCGCCGCGCGGCGCGCCCACACGGCGATCATGCCGAGCGACTGGGGCGGCGCGACGTCGTGCTCGGGGTTGTCGCCGACGTACATCACCTCGTGCGGCTCGAGCCCGAGGTCCTGCAGCGCCGCCTGGTAGAGCTTCGGGTTGGGTTTCGAGATCCCGATCTGGTCGGAGATGAACACCGCCTTCGGATCGAGGTAGGGGACGAGCCCGAGCCGCACCAGCTTCTCCGCCTGCTTGATCGTCCAGCCGTGTGTGATGATGCCCGTGCGAATCCCGGCGGCGACCAGGCCCTCGAGGAAGGGGTACACGTCGTCGAACGGCGCGAGCTCGCGGAACTTGGTGTCGTGGTATGCGGCCACGCCCGCGGCCACGATCAGCGCCTGGTTGCGCTCGTCCAGGCAGGCCGGCCGCAGCCGCTGGAGCAGCTTGTCGAAGTGGTGGTCGTAGTTGGAGGAGAACTCGGCGATCACCTCCTCGAGCTCGCGCCGCGCCTCGACCTCGGGCACGTCGAGGCCCGCTTCCACCATCGCTCTCACGGCGTTGTCGCGCGCCTTGCCGGCGAAGTCCGTGGTGGAGAAGAGCGTGTCGTCGATGTCGAAGAGGACGGCCCGGAGAGCCATGGGACGAAGCCTAGCGGTCCGCCCGCCCCTCCGCCAAGACCGCAGCCAGCCGCCGTCCCACGCGGGCGTGGCCCTCCGCGTTCCAGTGGCCGTCCGCGAGGTAGCAGGGCGCCTCGCCCCGCGCGCCGAGCGTCTCGTCCAGGGGCACGACGTCGAAGCCGAGCGCGGCGAAGGCGGCGTAGAACGGGTCCGGCTCGAAGGGGAGCTCGACGACGGCGTCGCCGTGGTGGGCGAGGACCACCTCCACGCCCCGGGCCGCCAGCGGCGCGAGCTCGCGGCGGAGGAGCTCGGCGTAGACGTCGCGACCCGCGAGCAGGGCTTCGACGTCCGGCTCCGGCGGCGCGGGCCGCAGGCGCTGGATCAGGAGCGCCGCGCAGTACGAGCGATCGCGCAGGATTTCCAGGGCTCCGACCGCGGGCGCGTGCTCCACGACGTCGCCTCCGTGGAGCTCGAACCGGGGCTTCGCACGACCCGCGTGTCGCGCGCGAGTGAGGTCGAGGAAATCGTTCACGAACGTGAGGAGGACCAGCGCGTCACCTTCACGGAGGTCCGCGAGCCACGGACGCGCGGCGACGATCTCCTGGTCCGTGCCGTAGCCCATGACGCCGAGGTTGACGACGGACGAGTCCGCGAAGTGCGCGTCGAAGCGCGCCTCGACGTCGACCCCTTCCCCGAACGCGAAGGAGTCGCCGAGGACGAGGACACGGCGCGCGTTGGGCCGCCAGCTCGAAGGCCCGCGGTAGCCCCGGTCGTCCGTCCGGACCTTCCACGGCTCACCGTCAGCGTTGAGCCGCACCAGATCGAGATCGGGCAGCACCCGCCACCCGAGCGCCGCGTCGTGGGTGAAGAGCTTGCCGCGCTGCGCCACGTGATCGACGTAGAGCTGTGCGGAGACCTCGGCGAGGAGCAGGGGGAGCGCGACCCCGCAAGCGAGCGCAGCGACGAGCTTCTTGCCCCAGGGCATGAGCCCCCTAATCGGTGGGGCAGGTGAAACTCTTGAGGGAGGGCGCGGAGAGGAACGGAGGCCACGGAGCCCGGAGGTTTAACACGGAGAAGGAACGGAGTTATCGGAGAGCACGGAGATCGGAATTTGCGGAGAACGTCTCCGCGGGGTGTCCGATCCTGACCGTTCCACGCTCACTCCGGAATGACCACGCCGTGACGTTGGAACGGTCAGAGACGGACAACACGCGGAGAGAGGTAGAACCAGAAGGTGTGTAAACGAAATCGGGCGGTGTAGCGTCCGGGGAAATACCACGAACCCCCAACACCACACCACCCATGGAGAAGACGGAATCTACCACACAAGCCTCCGACGCCATCGCCTGGGAAACGCTTGAGGAGTACATCCGGCTCGAAGTGCAGTCGACCGTCCAGGATCTGCTGGAGAGAGAAGTGAGCGAGCATCTGGGGCGTCGTCGCTACGAGCGCCGCGATGGCCGAAGCCGTGGCTACCGCAACGGTTACGGCAAGCCGCGCAAGGTGTCGCTTTCCTGCGGGACGATCGAGGTGCGCCGCCCCCGAGTCCGGGACCTGGAGGAGCGCTTCGAGAGCCGGATCCTGCCGAAGTTCATGCGGCAGAGCACCAAGGTGCAGAGCGTGCTGCCTCAGCTCTACCTGGAGGGCCTGGCGCTTCGTGACTTCGATCGAGCCCTGCGTGGGCTCTTGGGCGAGGGAGCTCCGCTGTCGGCGAGCTCAATCGCTCGCTTGAAGGAGCACTGGCTGGAGGAGTTCGACGAGTGGAGCAACGCGCCCATCGAGGAGGAGATCGTCTACGTGTGGGCCGACGGGATCTACGTGAAGGCCGGCCTGGAGAAGGACAAGGCCGCGGTACTGGTGGTGCTCGGCGTCTCGACGGACGGCGTCAAGCGCGTGCTGGCCGTAGAACCGGGATACCGGGAGTCGACGGAGTCGTGGAAGGAGGTGCTCTGGCACCTGAAGAAGCGCGGCATGAACGAGCCGAAGGTGGTCGTGGCGGACGGAGGGCTGGGCCTGTGGGCGGCGATCCGCGAGCTCGGCTGGCGCTGCTGCAAGGAGCAACGCTGCTGGAACCACAAGCTCCTCAACGTCCGTGACAAGCTCCCCAAGCGTCTGCAGGACAAGGCCACCCAGATGCTGCGCAAGATCCCGAGGTCGAGTACGAGGGAGGAGGCCGTGCTGCGCAGAGACGACTTCCTCGAGGAGTTCAAGGACTACACGAAGGCCTGCAGGAGTCTGCTCGACGACTGGGATCGCATGGTCACCTTCTACGAGCTACCCCGCGAGCACTGGCGCGGATTGCGCACCTCGAACTCGGTGGAGTCACCCTTCGCCCTCGTCCGACTGCGCACCACCGCTGCCAAGCGGTTCAAGAAGGTCGAGAACGCAACGGCGGTCCTGTGGAAGCTGCTGATGATCGCCGAGGGCACCTTCAAGACCTACGACGCCGTACACCGCCTCAAGGACGTCGCCAACGGCGACAAGTACGTGAACGGAGACCCACTGGATACCACCCGGAGCAAGGTCGCCTGATCATCGTTTCCACACCTATTGACACGACCTCCCACGACCCTGACCGTTCCCCGCAACTCCGTTCCGATACGACGGGCATCTCCGCGGTCGCATTACGCCGGGGACTTGGAGCGGTCGAGGACGGACAACACGCGGAGACGTACTCCGTAGATTCCGATCTCCGCGGTCTCCGATAACTCCGTTCATCTCCGTGTTAAACTCCGGGCTCCGTGCCCTCCGTCCCCTCCGTGGTCTCGTGAAACCCGAACCCGTCCTCACCCGCGAATCCGTCCGCGAGCTCGACCGCCAAGCGATCGAGGACTACGGCATCCCGTCCATCGTGCTGATGGAATCCGCCGGCCGCGCGTGCGCGGAGGAGGCGCTGCGGATGCTCGGCGACGCGACGGAGCCGGCGCTCGTTCTCTGCGGGCCGGGCAACAACGGCGGAGACGGACTCGTGATCGCCCGCACCCTGGTCAACCGCGGCCGCCGCGCGCGCGTCGTCTTCGTCGGTGCGCACGACAAGCTGGAGGCCGGTAGCGACGACTTCCGCACCAACCTGCGCCTCTGGCGCGGTCTCGGGGAAGCGGTCGAGGTCGTGGCGAACGAGCGCGAGGCGGTGGACCTGCCCGGGGCTCCGCTCGTCGTCGACGCGCTCTTCGGCACCGGCTTGACGCGCGAGCTCGGTCCGCCCTGGTCGTCCGCGATCGATGCCGCCAACGCGAGCGGGGCTCCGATCCTGGCCGTCGACCTTCCCAGCGGCCTCGACGCCAACACGGGGGAGGTCCTCGGCACCGCGATCCGCGCCGCGACCACGGTGAGCTTCGTCGCGCGCAAGCCGGGCTTCGCGATCGGCGCGGGGCCGGAGCTCTGCGGTCGCGTCGTCGTCGCGGAGATCGGGATCCCGCGCTTCCTGATCGAGCGGGAAGCGAGCCTCTGACGGCGCGCTGCTCCGCGACGCTACAGGTTCGGGTGCTTCAGGTGATGCTCGGTGGACTCCTGCCAGCGGTGCGCGAAGCGGAGCAACCGCTCGTCTTCATACAGGCCGCCGGTGAACGAGATGCTGAAGGGCGTCCCGTCCTCGCGGAAGCCGTACGGCGCCACGACCGTCGGGTGTCCGGTCAGGTTGGTCAGCGTCAGCGCCGAGCCCGCGAAACTCGGATGCACGATCACGTCGATCCCTTCCATCACCTTTGCCATGTCCTGCATCAGGAGCGTGCGCAGCCGGTTGGCGCGGACGTACTCGACCGCCGGCACGAGGCGTGACTGGCGGAAGACGTTGGGCCAGGCCATGCGCTCCTGGCGGACGAGCTCGTCGTCGCGGCCGCTGCGGGTGAGCTCGTCGAAGGCGCACGCGGCTTCGACGTTGAGCAGGAGCATCATCTCGCTCACCGGGTAGTCGGGGAGCTCGACGGGGACGAGCTCGACGCCGAGCGCCTCGACCTGGTCGAGCACGGCGCGGTACTCCGCGGCGCGCGAATCGTCCTCGTCGTCGCTCTCCTCGAGGGCGCGCGCGAAGAAACCGACCTTCTCGACCGGCTTCTCCGGGTTGCGCGCGCCGAGGTGATAGAGCGTCGAGACGTCGCGGCGGTCCGACCCGTGGATCGCCTCGAAGACGAGCGCGGCGTCCTGCACCGAGCGGCAGATCGGCCCGAGCTTGTCGAGCGACCACGCGAGCGCCATTGCGCCGTGACGGCTGACCCGGCCGAAGGTCGGCCGCAGGGCGGAGTTCCCGCAACGATCCGACGGCGAGACGATCGAGCCCCAGGTCTCCGAGCCGATCGCGAAGGCCACGCCGCCCGCGGCGGTGGCGGAGGAGGAGCCGGCGGAGGAGCCGCTCGAGCCCTGCTCGGGCTTCCAGGGGTTCTTGGTCGTGCCACCGAACCAGACGTCGCCCCAGGCGAGGGCGCCCAGGGTGAGCTTGGCGATCAGGACCGCGCCCGCCTCGTCCAGGCGCTCGACGACCGCGGCGTCGTGGTCGAGCTCCTGGTGCTCGTACGGCTTCGCGCCCCACGTCGTCGGGTAACCCTCCACCGCGAGCAGGTCCTTCGCGCCCCACGGGATGCCGTGCAGCGGCCCGCGCCACTCGCCGCGCGCGAGCTCCTCGTCGCGTGCCTTCGCCTGGGCCATCGCGCGCTCCTCGGTGAAGGTGATGACGCAGGAGAGCTCGCGATCGAGGTCCTCGAGGCGGCGCAGGTACATCTCGGTGAGCTCGACGCAGCTCACCTTCTTCGAGCGGATCAACGCGGCGAGCGTCGCGAGGTCGGCGAAGGCGAGCTGCTCGAGGTCCGCCGGGCGTTCGACGTCGACCTCGGGGAGCCGCCAGGGTGCCGCCTGCGCCCAGCCGGCGCTCGCGCCGGGCCGCCCGAGCCAGGGATCGAACACGAGCGAGTTCGGGACGCCGTTCTCGAGCGAGCGCCGCTGCAGGGCCTCGAACGACCGCAGGTTGCGGACGACGCCCCGCAGCATCAGCTCGGCCTCGTCGTCGGTGTATTCGATCCCGATCACCTCGCCGGCGGTCTTGATCTGCGCTTCGTCGAGCGGGAGGTCCTCGTTCTCGTCGGGTTCCTGAACGGTCATCGCGAGGAGCAGCAGGGGGACGAGCATGGCTTCCGTCTTCGGTTGGGGGTCACGGCTCGCGGATGGTAGAACATCCGGCCCTTTTCGCCGCCCCGACGGACTTCCCGAGAGGAATCCACGCATGAGCCCCCCCGCGAGCCTGACGGCCGAGACGCTGCCGAACGGCAAGGTCACCTACGCCAAGGACGGCCCGGTCGCCCTCTTCACGCTGACGAACCCGCCGGCCAACGGCTATTCGTTTGAGATGATGCGCGACCTCGACGAGGCGATCCTGCGGGCCCGCTTCGACGACGAGGTGACGGCGATCGTCATCGCCGGCGAGGGGGAGAAGTTCTTCTGCGCCGGGGCGGACATCGGGATGCTCAACGACGTCACCCCGAGCTTCAAGTACAGCTTCTGCCTGCACGCGAACGAGACCCTGCTACGGCTGGAGCACACGCCCAAGCTCGTCATCGCCGCGCTCGGGGGGCACTGCGTCGGCGGGGGGCTCGAGATCGCGCTCGCCTGCGACCTGCGCGTGGCGCGCAAGGGCTCGGGGCGTTGCGGGCTGCCGGAGATCTCGCTCGGGGTGCTCCCCGGAACCGGCGGGACGCAGCGGCTCGCGCGCGTGCTCGGGAAGGCCAGGGCGATCGAGATGATGGCGACCGGCGACCTGATCGATTACGCGACGGCCGGAGAGCTCGGGTTGATCACGAAGACGATCGAGGCGGACGACGAGGCGGCCTTCCTCGGCCAGGTCCTCGAGTACGCGCGCTCGTTCGCGCCGCCCAAGAAGGCCGGGATGAGCGTCGGGCACATCAAGCGCGCCGTCCAGACCGGGGCGGAGATCCCGCTGGAGGCCGGGCTCGCGCTCGAACGCGAGCTTCAGGCGAAGCTCTTCGCGTCCGACGACGCGCGGGAGGGCATCGCCGCCTTCGTCGAGAAGCGCGACGCCGAGTTCCGGGGCCGCTGATGCAGGCCGCGCGACTCCACGAGCACGGCGCGCCGTCCGTGCTGAAGGTCGAGGACGTTCCCGCGCCGGAGCCGGGGCCCGGCGAGGCGCTGGTGCGCCTGCTCGGCGTGTCGGTCAACCACCTCGACCTCTGGGTGCGCCGCGGCATGCCGGGCGTGAAGATCCCGTTCCCCCGCATCCCGGGTTGCGACGGGACGGGCGAGGTGGTCGCGCTCGGCGAGGGGGCGAGCGGCGTCGAGGTCGGGCAGACCGTCGTGATCGAGCCCGGTTCTTCTTCCGGCGAGTCGGAGCACGACAAGGCCGGGAACGACCATCTCTCCGACGACTACCAGCTCCGCGGCGAGCACTTCAACGGCCTCGACTGCGAGCTCGTGGCGATCGAGACGCGCTACCTTCTTCCGCTGCCCGACGGCGTCGATCCGCTCGCGGCAGCGGCGGTGCCGCTCGTCTTCGTGACCGCCTGGGGCATGCTCGTGTCGCGCGCCGGCTTGAAGGCGGGCGAGGACGTGCTCGTCCTCGGCGGCGCGAGCGGCGTCGGCTCCGCGGCGATCCAGATCGCGAAGGACCTCGGCGCGCGCGTCATCACCACGGCCGGCAGCGACGACAAGCGCGCGCGCTGCGCCGAGCTCGGCGCCGACCACGTGATCGACCACGGGGACGAGGAGTGGGGCAAGAAGGTCAGGGCGCTGACCGACGGGCGCGGCGTCGACGTCGTCGTCGAGCACGTCGGCCCGGCGACCTGGGACACCTCGATGCGGGTGCTCGCGCGCAACGGACGGCTGGTGACCTGCGGGGCGACGACCGGGCCGAAGGTCGCGCTGGTCCTGCCGCACCTCTTCATCAAGAACCAGTCGGTTCTCGGCTCGACGATGGGACCGCGCAGCGCGTTCCCCACCATCTTCGCGAAGGTGGCGGCGGGCGCGTACCGCCCCGTGGTCGACCGCGTGATGCCGCTCTCCGAGATCGTCGAGGCGCACGAGCTGTTAGAGGCGCGCCGGGTGTCGGGCAAGATCGTCCTCGTTCCGGGCGAATAGACCATGAAAGACGCAAGCGAGATCGAGACCGCCACCGTCATCGGCGGGGGCACGATGGGCCACGGGATCGCGCAGGTGCTCGCGATGAGCGGGATCGCCGTCCGGCTTTATGACGTCGCCGACGAAGTCCTCGACGGCGCGCTCGCGAAGGTCCGCGCGAACCTCGACAAGGGCGTCGAGAAGGGCAAGGTCGAGGCCTCCCAACGCGACGCCGCGCTCGAGCGCCTGAGCACGACCTCGGACTTCGCGGCCGCGATCGAAGGGACCGACGTGGTGATCGAGGCGGTGCCGGAGAAGATCGATCTCAAGCGCGAGCTCTTCGGGCGCCTCGGCGAGGCGCTCGGGCCGGACGTGCTGCTCGCGACGAACACGTCGTCGCTCGTCGTCGGCGAGATCGCCGCCGCCGCGCGCCATCCCGAGCGGGTGACCGGCATGCACTTCTTCAACCCGGTCCACATCATGAAGCTGGTCGAGGTCGTGCGGGCCGAGCAGAGCTCGGGCGAGGCCGTCGCGCTCTCGATGGAGCTCGCGCGGCGCATGGGCAAGGAGCCTATCGCGGTCAAGGACAGCCCCGGCTTCGCCTCCTCGCGGCTCGGGCTCGTGATCGGCCTGGAGGCCATCCGCATGGTCGAGGACGGCGTCGCCAGCGCGGAGGACATCGACAAGGCGATGACCCTGGGCTACGGCTTTCCCATGGGGCCCCTTCGCCTCACGGACCTCGTCGGGCTGGACGTGCGCCTCTCGATCGCGGAGTACCTCTCCCGCGAGATCGGTGCGCATTTCGACCCGCCGGCGCTGCTGCGCCAGAAGGTCCAGCGCGGCGAGCTCGGCAAGAAGTCGGGTCGGGGCTTCTACGACTGGTAGCGGGCGCCCAAAATGCGCGGGTCGCGTGATCGCATTGACTCCGAGAGGAGAACTCAGGCATGAGCGAAGAATGGGCCGGGGAAATCGACGAGAAGCCGAGGAAGAAGGGCGGCGTTCCCGCTTGGATCTGGTGGGGGTGCGGCATCGGGTGCCTCGCGATGATCCTGCTGGCGGTCGCCGCGGTGGGCGGGATGTTCTGGGTCGGAAAGCAAGCCGTCGACCCGGAGAAGCAGTGGGCGAACCTGCGCGAAGTGATCTACTTCGAGGAGCGTCCGCAGAACCTCGACATCATCGGCCTCAACCTCCTCTTCATGCATCAGTACACCCTCACCAGCCACGCCGAGGGTGCGCAGGTCAACATCATGGTCTTCCGCGGGAGCGCCTCCGGCGACTTCGACGAGATGTTCAAGGAGGACCCCGCCGGCACGCCCTTCGACCTGGGAGCGCCCAAGGACCCCGAGGTCGGCGAGATGGAGCTGCAGGGTGAAACCGTGCGCTTCATCCGCTATTCGGGTCTCGGCGGGCAGCCGCTCGGCGGCGGCATGCGCATCGACCTGACCAAGCCCGGGGGCAAGGCCACGATGGCGCAGTGGCAGTACCTCGACCGCGACGCCGGCCCGCCGACCGACGAGCAGGTGCGCGACTTCTTCGAGCCCTTCGACCTTTGGAAGGACGTCTAGAGGACGACCCGCCGCCGGCGGTCGAACGCGAGCGCACCGGCCCCGTGCTCGGGGTGGCCTTCGGGCTCGGCGTCTTGATGGTCTGCGTGCTCGTCGTCGCGGGGGTGACCCTCCTGCAGCGGAGCTTCGACGGCGCGGGAGTGCTCGACGAGATCCTGCCCGAGCGCCCGCTGCCCTTCGGGCTCGAGCTGGTCGAAGCGTCGCTCCTTCCGACGGGGGAGCGCATCCTGCGGCTCGCCGCCGCCGAGGAGGTCAACGTCGCCGAGGGGGAGGAGCCGCTCCCCGACGAGGTGATCCTCGCCGTCTACTCGAACGCCGGCGAGGTGACGCGGCTCTTCGAGGGCGGCGACGACGACCGGCGCGAGGACGGCGAGCGCATGGTCGAGTGGCAGGAGGACCCGAGCTTCGACTGGCACACGGAGATGGGCCGCGGCGAGATCGCCTGGCGCGGCTGGCGCGCGACGTTCGTGCGCGAGCGCGCCTTCGAGGAGGGCGGCACCTGGAGCGAGTCCATGCGCGTCAACCTCAGCCAGGGCGGCCGCTACCTGGTGCTCTTCGCCCACTGGCCGCGCGACGTCACCGCGTCCGAGGACCGGCTGCGCGAGCTCCTGACCCACGTGGCGCTGAAGGAAGAGGAAAAGGAAGAGCGCGGAGGATAGCCTCCGCGCATGGTGAAGCTCCTCGCCGTCGGGCTCGGCGGATTCGTCGGCGCCATCGCGCGCTACGGCATCTCCGGCTGGCTGCACCGGCGCGTCGAGGGACCGTTCCCGGCCGGCACGCTGGCGGTCAACGTCGTCGGCTGCCTTGCGATCGGCGTCCTGATGCACGTGGTCGATGCCCGGGATCCGCTTTCGCCGACGGTGCGGGTCTTCCTGACGGTGGGGATCCTCGGCGCGCTCACGACCTTCTCGACCTTCGGGTACGAGACGGTCGAGCTCCTGCGCGGCAACGAAGCGCGGCTCGCGCTCCTGAGCGTCGTCGCGAACGTCGTGCTCGGAATCGTCGCGGTCTTCGCCGGTCGCGCGCTGGCCCAGGTGCTGGTCTAGCCGTGAAGCGCCGGCTCGTTCTCGCCGCGGGCGTCGCCGGGCTCCTCTTCGGGTTCCTCTGCCTCAACTACACCAAGGCCTTCGGCGTCGACAACCACTACACGTGGGCGGCCCAGACCGGCATGCCCGCGCCGAGCGGGAAGATCTACTTCCTCGGCGTCGGTCTGACCGCCCTGTCGGCGGGCGCGATCGGGTTCGTGCTCGGGCGCCGCAAGGCCGGCTGACGGCGGCTCACTCCGCGTCGGGGCGGAGCCCCGCGGCGACGAGCTCCGCCAGGTGCACCACCCGCACGTCGCTGCCGGCGCGGCGCAGCCCGGACTCCCACTGGAGCTGGCAGCCGGGGTTCGCCGTCACGAGGACGCGCGCGCCGCTTCGCTCGAGCGCTTCGCGCTTCGGCTCGAACACCGCCCGGCTGTCCTCGGGGCGCAGCAGCGAGTAGATCCCGGCGGAACCGCAGCAGGACTCGCTCCCCTCGAGCGGGACTGCTTCGACGCCTTCGATCCGCGCGAGCACCGCGCGCGGCTCGGCGCGCACACCCTGCGCGTGGCAGAGATGGCACGGGTCGTCCCAGGCGAACGGGCCGGCAAGCGAGACCCTCGGCGCCGGTCCGTCGGCCAGGAGCGGCGCGACGAATTCGGCGTAGTCGCGCACCCGCCCCGCGAACGCCTTGGCGCGCTCGTGCCAGGGATCGCTCTCGTCGAAGAGGTGGTGGCACTCCTTCATGTGGGCGCCGCAGCCCGCGCTGTTCACGACCACCGGCGCGTCGCCGAGCGACTCGTAGGCGGCGATCATCTTGCGCGCGAGCTCGCGCGCGCCATCGAGGTCGCCGTTGTGGGCGTGCAGCGAGCCGCAACACACGACACCGGGCGGCGCGTGGCTCTCGACCCCGAGCGCGGCCAGCGATTGGACCGTGGCGCGGTTCACGCGCGAGAAGAGCTCCGGCATCACGCAGCCCTCGAGCACGCCCGCGCTTGCGCGCTTCCCGCCGCGGGCGGGCGTCACCGCCGGCAACAAGCGCCGCGAGGGGAGCGGAGGAATCGCCGGCAGGTCGAGCAGGCCCGCGCCGCGCCGGCCGCCGAGCTTCGCGGCCAGCTTGATCAGCCCGGTGACCTGCGCGAGGCGCAGCAAGGAGCCGAGGAGGCGCAGCGCGAGCCGGCTGGGAAGCACGCGGCGGAAGCCGACCCAGCGCGCGAGCCGCGCGAGCGGCTTGCGCTCCACCGCGGCGGTGAGGTTGCCGCGCGTGTACTCCATCATCTGCCCGAACTCGACGCCGGCGGGGCAAACGCTCTCGCAGTGGCGGCAGAGCAGACAGAAGTCCATCTCCTCGGCGAAGGTCGCGTCGGGCGCGAGCCGGTCCTCCGCCACCGCGCGCATCAGGTGGATGCGGCCCCGCGGGCTGGACGCTTCGGCGCCGGTGAGCCGGAACGTCGGGCAGAACTGAAGGCACAACCCGCAGTGGATGCAGTCGAGGCTCTTCGCGTAGTCGACGAGCCCTTCGCGCGTGGAGACCGAGGCCATCAGGCGAACACCCCGTCGGGATCCAGGGCGGACTTCAGGCGGCCCATCAAGGCCGTCGCCGCGGGCGGCAGACCGGAAGCGTCCCCCGGAGGGGCGACCGCGGCGTCGCGCCAACGCACGTCGGCGTCGACGCCTTCGACTGCGCCGCCGAGCACGGCCGCGACGTCCGCGGTGAGAGGCTCGACGCTCAGGAACGCCTGCGCGACGCCGGGGTGGGCGAAGGTCTTCACGTCGACGTCGAGGGCGGCGGCCGCCTCGGCGACGCGGGCGAGGGCCGGCGCGAGGCGGCTGCGGGGACAGGTGAGCTCGAGCGCCGGCGCGGGCAAGCGGTCGCGCTCCCGCACGAAGCCGTCCGCGGTCGCTTCGGCGCCGGGAAAGCGCTCC
>JANQEJ010000352.1 GCA_028278425.1 Planctomycetota bacterium
GGGGGATCGCCGGCCGGGGGGGGAGGGGGGGCTGCGGCAAGGCCGAGCAGGATGCACGCGGCGAACGAGGGGGGACGCATATCCCGGCCGATCTTGCCACGGCGGCTCGGATGGCGGTAGAGGCGTGGGGTGGGAAAGAGCTTCCCAGGTGGGCTTCGGCTCCGCTCGCGCCGCCGCGTCAAGGCCTTGGGGGGTCCCCGCGACCTCGACCGGGAAGGCTCTCCCTACTGAACCTGGACGATCTCGGCCACCGACGGGACGCGCGCGTCGTCGAGGGCGAAGAGCATGTAGAAGCCCGGGGGCGCCACCACCGGGTCCGGCGGTGCGACGACCCCGCTGATGTGCAGGCCGCCGGAGGAAGTCGTGCCCGTGCGCTCAAGCTGCACGTAGCGCTGGTTCATGTCGACCGAGTGCGTCATCGATCCGAGCGCCATGAGCACGAACTCGGCCGGGGCCTTCCCCGAGGTGGTCACCTGCAGCGCGGCTCCGTAGCCGAGGACCGACGGCGCCGACACGATCGCGGGCCGGGCCTTCTTCATGTACGCGGGGTAGTAGTAGCGGAAGCTCGACTTCTCGAACGACTCGTCGGTCACGTGGTCGCGCCCGCCGCCGTGCAGCACGCGGCCGTCGGGCAAGAGCAGGCTGACCGTGTGGTAGCCGCGCACGACCGTCTCCTGCTCGCGGCCCCAGCGGACCGCGAAACCGCGCGCCGGATCGACGATCTGCGCGCGCGTGACGCCGGGGTCCATCGTGACCTCGTCGTGCCCGGCGATCACCAGAACCGTGCCGTCGGGGAGGAGCACCGTGCTCGGATGCGTGCGCTTGATCTGCAGGTCGAGCGGCGGGCGCCACTGCGAAGCCACGGGGTCGAACACGTCGACCTTGTGCATGTGCTGCGTCCCCGGCGTTCCGCCGGCGATCAGGATGCTGCCGTTGGAATAGCCCCACTCGCCGTCCTCGAGGCGGATCGGAAGCAGCGCCGAGGAGGCGCCGTAGCTCGGCGGGACGAAGGGACTCGTCCCCGGGCGCTGGGAGGGCACGGTGAGCCACGTGGATGGCCCGTTGATCGAGACGCCGACCGGCTGCCCCTCGGCTCCGAAGGCCACGAGGTCGTAGGCCGCGAGCGGGCTCGGCAGCAGGAAGGTGTGCGTGTAGTCGGGGTTGTAGATCTGCTGCGGCGCCTGCGGATGCGGGGACAGGATCGTCCAGGTTCCCGTCGGCGGGTGGAAGATCTCCGCGCTCAGGTTCTGCGTCTGCGTCGGATAGACGTCGTAAAGCCCGCTCATGACGAGCATCCGCCCGTCGGGGAGCTTCGTCACCGTGGGGTACCAACGGCCCGGCACCCCCTTCGGCCCGAGCACCTGCATGTCCTGGGGCACGCGCGCCCAGTTCGCGCCGTCCCAGAGCGTCGCGTACTCGATCCCGGTGGAGACGACGTCCTGGCTGAGGAGGTTGACCCTGACCCGCGTCCCGCCGACGGAGAGGAAGTAGCCGTCCGCCGTCAGCATGTTCGCCGAGCAGAAGATGTCGTCGCTGATGAACTCCGGGAAGACGAACGCGTCCTGGTAGTCGAGCGGCACGTTCTCCGGGAACACGACGACGTCGCCCGGAATCGGCTGCCCGAGCGGCGTCGGCGTCATCGCGAAGACGAAGCGCCGCGCCTCGTCCTTCGGGCCCTGCACCTCGTTGTCGCGCTCGTAGCCGATGAAGAGGATGCGCCCGTCTGGCATCAGCGTCCCGTGCGCCGCCACGGCGTGGCCGCCCGCCGGCGTGCGCCAGCGCACCTGCTTGCTGTAGGCGTCCGCCTCGAAGCGGACGTGCGGCTTGACGTCGGGGACCGCCTGTCCGAGGGCGGTGCTCGCGAGGACGGCGGCGAGAGGCGGGAGCAGAGCGAGGCGTGCGCGCGGAGCCATGACGACCTCCTGAAGGGGCTGCGGGCGGCGGGGCGGGTACACGACGGACCGGGAGAGCTCTAGCGCGTGAAACCGATTCTCCGTCGATCGCGCCTTTTCGGGCCGGAAACCGCGTGTTCCCGGTCTACTACTCTGCCGGGGGGGCGTCCGATGTGCTGTCCGTTGCGAGTGCTGGCGAGAGTCCTGACCGGGGGGCCGCTCCTCGTGCCCCTTGCCGCCCCCCTCACGGGGCAGGCGCCGCCGCAGGCGGACGTCGACGCCGCCATCGAGCGCGGGGTCGATTTCCTCCTGTCCGAGCAGCAGCCCGACGGCTCCTGGCTCTACTTCAACCACCCGCGGCCGGGGTGCAGCGCGCTGATCGTCTACGCGCTCCTGAAGTCGGGCGTGGACCCCGAGCACGAGGCGATCGAGCGCGCGCTGCGGCGCCTCTCGGTCGATGAGGTGGCGATGACGTACGACGCGGCGTGCCTGATCATGGCGCTGACCGCGCTCGACGTGGACGAGCACTGGGGTTGGATCCAGGAGCTCGCCGAGGACCTGCTGTCGTGGCAGACGGCCGCGGGACACTGGGGCTACCCCGGCGGGCGCGACCTTTCGAACACGCAGTATGCCGCGCTCGGGCTGCGCGCCGCCGCGCTGGCGGGCGTCGAGATCCCGACCGAGGCCTGGGCGCGGTTGGTCGACGCGCTCGATCGCTTCCGCGAGAGCGGCGGTGGTTACAGCTACAGCCCGGCGGGCACCGGCGCGACGGGCACGATGACCGCGGCGGGCGTGGGCACGCTCGCGATCTGCGACGCGATGCTCACCGAAGCCGGCGAGCTTTCGTCGGGAGAGGCGCGAACGCTTCGCGGCAGGCGCGACAAAGGGCTCGACTGGCTGGGCGATCGCGCGGGCATGATGCTCTCCGCCGGCGGCGGGCGGCCCTATTACCGCCTCTACGGCATCGAGCGCGTCGGCGCGTTCGTCGGCATCACCGACATCGGCGACGAGGACTGGTACGCGACGGGCGCGACCGCGCTGCTCGAGGCCCAGCTCGCGTCCGGCGGCTGGGGCAACCAGCGGGTCGTCGTGAACGCACCGGGTCAGGGAACGGTCATCGACGCGCCCGGGCTGCCCGAGACGTGCTTCGCGCTGCTCTTCCTGCGGCGGGCGACGCACGGTTCCATCACCGGCCGCTACGGACGCGCCGCCGCGCGCCACTTCGGAACGAAGGATCCCGGTGCCGACGTCCAGGTCTCGACCTCGGGCGAGTTCCCGCTGACGATCTGGATCGCCGGCTGGGGCGCCGCCGCGCGCGAGCGCCTCGAGTGGCCGCGCGACAAGGGCAAGGGGCCGCGCGTCGTCCGCGTGGAGTACCTCGCCAACGAACGCGTGATCGCCACCGTCGAGGGCGACGGCAAGCGTCCCGCGCGCGGCGAGCGCTTTCCGCTCCAGCACCGTTTTCCCGTCGCGGGCACGTACGCGCTGAAGGCGCGCGTTCACGTGCTCGCTCCGCCGACGGACGAAGAACCGCGCGGGTCGAGCACGACGATCGAGTCGCCCGCCTTCTCCGTGCCGATCGAGAACGTCGTGCCGGATTGGGTCCTTCTTCAGGAGGGCGACCGCGCGAAGAACCTGCTCCCCGACGCCGAGCCTCGCGCGAGCGCCTCCTCCGTTTTTCCCGGCGGGTTGGGCCTACCCACGGGACCGTACGCGGCGTCCAACGCGGCCGACCACCGGGCCCACACGTGCTGGCTCGCGGATCCCGACGACGAGAAGCCCACGCTCAACATCGTCCTCTCGCGGCCGGTGCGCGCCGACGTCATCCTCCTGAGCAACGCCCTCTCCGTGCCCTACCGCCCGGGCTTCTTCGCCCGCGCCCTCGAGCTCGACGTGACGATCAACGGCCGCGACCGCCACAGCGTCCGCATGGCGCCGGACGAGCGCCGCAAGGGGCGCATCGAGCTCGACGAGCCCGTTTCGATCCGGCGCCTGGACGTGCACGTCCGCTGGAAGGTCGCGGGCGAGGTCCACCCGTGCGTCGGGCTCGCCGAGGTCGAGCTGCAGAAGCGCGACTAACGCGCCCAGTCGGTGCCCGTCGGAGCGGCCTGCCGGTTCTTCGTCATCGCGTCGAGCTGCGCGCGGATGTCGTCGAGCTGGCGCTGCTGCGCGTCGAGGAGCTGATTGATCTTGAGCATCCACTCGTCGGTCAGCGCATCGCGGTTGTCGGCGGCGGGAGCGGATTGGCCGGGTCGCGCGTAGACCGGCCGCCTCCCGCCGGTGAACCTCTCCGCCTGCGCGCGGAACTCCTCGGCGGTGGCCTCGTTGAAGTACCCGCGAACCGCCTCGGCGTAGCGGGCGGGGTCGCGCTGCATCTGCTCCTGGTACGCGCGGAAGTTGCCCTTGGTGATCTCGCTGTCCACGGCGTCCCGGTAGGCCTGCAGCGCGCGGTCCATCTCGTGCTGCAGCGTCTCGTCGTCGATGTTCTGGTAGCGGAGCTTGGCGGCGTCGAAGGCCCGTTGCCAGGCGTCCACCCGCGACGCTTGGGGAAAGGGCTCCCACGTGACGGGCGGAACCTCGCGGTACACGCCCGCGCGCGGGTCGACGGCGCCGCCCAGCGCGAGCTCGACCACCTTCCCGGCGCGGACGACCCGCAGCTTCACGACTCCGCCGTCGGAGAGGCGCTGGCGCGCAGCGTCCAGCGCCGCGCGGCTCACGCGCCCGTCGTCGATGGCGACGAGGACGTCGTACTGCGCCACCCCCGCGTTCGCCGCGTGCGAGCCGGGGAAGACCTCGGTGATCAGCATCGCCTCGCCGACCCGCGCGCCCGTCTGCGCCGCGAGCGCGGGGCTGACGTCGTCGACGCGGATGCCGAGCCAGTCTCGCTTCGGCGCTGCCGCCGGACGCATGCCGCCAAACTCTCCGCCGACCCCGACCCAGGGTGCGTGCGGCGGCGCGGGAGCGGCGCCCACGCCCAGGGGCGCCGCCGGCTCCGGGGCAGGCTCGGCCAAGGGCGCCGGGGCCGGATCCGGCGCGGTCGGCGGCCGCCAGAGGGTCGCCTCGGGCGCCGTCTCCGCAGCGGCCGCTTCCTGCGGCGTCGCGCAGGACGCGAGGGCGAGCTGACCGCCCCAGACCGTGGTGAAGAGCGCGCAGGCTCCGAGCAGGGAAGTCCAGCTTGCGCGGAGCGACTTGCGCGAGCGCGTTTGGATCAGCATCTCGATCCTCCTTCGTAATTGGCTCTTGGAGCTCGTCCAGGGAAGAAGCGCGACACGCTCGCCGGTGCCCGCGGCGCGGGGACTCAAGAGGGACGCGTATTCGAGCAGGACGGACGCGTAGCGCTTCCGTCCACCGATGCGGGCGACGACCACGGAGTCGCACGAGAGCTCGCGCAGGGCGTCGAGCTTCCCGCGCAACCACCACGCGGCCGGATGGAACCAGAAGAGGCAGCGGAAGACCTCGCGCAGGAGAAGCACCCACGTGTCGCGCCGCTCGAGGTGCACGAGCTCGTGCAGGAGCGCGCAGCGCAGGACGTCGGGCTTGTCGGGCAGGTCGCCGCCGGTCGGCAGCACGATCGTCGGCCGTAGCACGCCGAAGCACGCGGGTACGGCCACCTCGGGGGAGAGGACGAGCCGGACGCGGTCGCGCAGCGGCGAGCCGGCGCTGACCTCGCGCCAGGCGGCGAGCACGGCCGGATGGCGCTCGGGCTGCGCCGCGCGCAGGAGCGCGCGCGTCCGCGCGAGCCGGCGCAGGGAGTGAACCGCGGCGAGCGCGACGCCGAGGAGATAGAGCCAGCCCGCGACGACCTGGGCGCCGGGCCAGTTGCGCGCGCCCTCCTCTTCAACGCGCATATGCTCGGCCACGGCGAGGATCGCGCTCAGGAGCGGCGCATCGAGCGGCAGCTCTTCGGGTTGGAGCCGCGCCGCGGGTGCGGGGGCATCGCTCTCAATCGGCTCGGTCGGAGTCAGCGCGGCCGGTGCCCCGGTTCGGGGGGACTCGGTCGCCGCGATGCGCTCGGCGCGCCGCAACGCCAACGCCTCGCCGGGCCAACCCCAAGCGTCGGCCGCCGCCTGTACCAGCGGCAGCACGACCGCTGCTCCGAGAATCGCGACCGTCAACCGGTACGCCGGCACCGGGCGCTGACGCCACAGCCGCAACACCAGCGCGGCGCCCGCAGCCGTGAGCAGCAGCCCGAGCGAGCCGAGCAGGAGGTGGAAGAGCCACGGCTGCATCCGCTACTCCTCGTCCTCCAACTGCGTCTCGATCCGCTTGCGCAGCTCCTCGAGCGCCTCGCGGTCGACGGAGTCGTGCTCCAGGAGGTGGGCGAGGAGCGGCTCCGCGTTCCCGCCGAACATGCGCTCCACGAAGTCGCTCGTCATCGACGAGGTCGCTTCGTCGCGCGACCACGCGGCGGTGTAGTGGTGCGCCCGGCCCGGCCCGGGCTTCGACCGCAGCGCTCCCTTGCGGCGGAGGATCCCCATCATCGTCTGGATGGTCGTGTAGGCGTGCGCCCGACGCGTCCGCGCGCGGAGCCGCTCGGCGACGTCGCGGACGGTCAGCGGCTCGGGATCCGCGTCCCAGCACACCTGCATGATCTGGAGCTCGAGGTCCGTCAGCCGCTTTGCCCGCTTGCGCCGCGCCACTACTAAGACTTTAGGTGACGAAAGCCGAACGGTGGCCGGCTATCTCCTAAAAACTTAGGAGTTACGCTGAGGGGTATGAACCAGCTCCTGGGACTGATCGCGAGCGCGCCGGGCCTCTTGGGAGCCTGGCAGGACGGGGACAAGGCCTTCGAGGATCCCGCGCCGCCGGAGGTCCGCGAGCTCGCGCCGGTCGAGCCGCCGGATGCCGCGGCCCATCCCGGGTGGAAGCGGCACGCGGAGCCGAAGCCGCTCGCGAGCAAGGCGGTGACGGAGGACTGGCCCTGCTTCCTCGGCCCGCGGCGCGACGGGCGTTCGCGCGAGACGCACCTCCTGCGCGACTGGCCCGAGGACGGTCCGACGCTCGTGTGGTCGATGGAGCGCGGCACGGGCTACACCGCGCCGGTGGTGCAGGGCGACCGCCTGGTGTACACGCACCGCGAGTCCGGCGAGGTGCACGTCGACTGCCTGAACGCGGAGACGGGCGAGCGCTACTGGCGCGTCACGCGCCCGTGCGACTACGAGGATCGCTTCATCAAGAACAGCGGGCCGCGCTCGACGCCGGTGATCGCCGGAGAGAGGGTTTACGTCCACTACGTCGACAACCGGCTCGAGTGCTTGGAGCTCGCGACCGGCCGCGTCGTGTGGGAGCGCGATCTCGCCGCGGAGTTCGAGATCCCGACCGACTTCTTCGGCGTCGTCAGCAGCCCGATGGTGCACGGCTCGCTGCTCATCCAGCAGCTCGGTGTTCCGGGCGGGCCGACGATCGCCGCCTTCGACAAGGACACCGGGCGGCTCGAGTGGGGTGCGGGCACCCGGTGGGCCCCGAGCTGCACGTCGCCGGTCGTGGCGACGGCGAACGGGGTCGAGCGCGTCTTCGTGCTTGCGGGCGGCGACTCCAAGCCGCCGGTCGGCGGGCTGGTCGTCGCACGGACGGACGGCCGCTTCGAGTTCGAGTATCCGTTCCGGAGCAAGAAGTACCTGTCGGTGTGCGGCGCGAGCCCCGTGATCGACGGCAACCGCGTCTTCCTGACCGACTCCTACGGCGCCGGCACGGCGGGCGTCGCGGTGAAGGACGACGGCGGCTTCGAGGAGCTCTGGAAGAACCGCCACATCGGGATGCAGTTCTCCAACCCGATCTTCGTCGACGGCCGTCTCTACGCGATCGACGGCACGTCGGACCGCGCGGGCGCGGTCGTCTGCTTCGATCCGGAGACCGGCGAGGAGATCGGGCGCACCGACCTGAGCTGGGACGAAACGTACACCGACGACGGCGCCGAGAAGACGAAGAGCTTCAGCATCGGCGAGGGCTCGCTCCTCTTCGCCGACGGCGACGTCCTGTGCCTCGGCGACAACGGGCATCTGCTCTGGCTCGAGGTCACCCCGGAGAAGGTGAAGGTGATCCGGCGCGCCTGGCTCTTCGGCGCCAACGAGTCTTGGACGCCGCTCGTCCTGAGCCGCGGTCTGCTCTACGTGTGCCAGAACAACCGCGAACGCTTCGGCGACGAGCCGGCGCGGCTGCTCTGCTACGACGTCAGGCGAACGGGCTCCTAGCCCTCGCCGCCCGTCTCGAAGCAGTACAGCGCCTTCTGCGTGCGGATGAAGACCTGGTCGCCGCCGAGCGCCGGCGTCGCCCAGATGGACTCGTCGAAGTCGTTCACGGAGAGCACCTCCCACTCGCTGCCGGCCTTGAGGACGGCGACGAATCCCTTGGCGCTCGCGGTCACGATCTTGCCGTCGGCGGCGACGGGGGAGGCGTAGTAGGCGTCCTCCGCGCCCTCGACGCGGCCGGACTGCAGGAGCTCGCCGTCCTCCGGGTTCAGCGCGTAGAAGATCCCCTCCTCCTTGAGGACGTACAGCACGCCGTCGTAGAGCAGCGGTGAGGGGATGTTGGGCAGCGACCGCTTGTAGCGCCAGAGCACGTGCGATTCGGTCACGTTGCCGCGGCCGCCGAGCTGGATCGCGTAGAGCCCGTTCTCGGCCGTCGCCCGCGCCAGCAGGAAGCCCCACTCCTCCTCGTCGAGCCCGCCGTCGCCGTTCAGGTCGTAGAGGAACCACAGCGGTTTGAGGCCGAACTCCTCCACCTCGTCCTTCTGGATGGCGCCGTCCTCGCTGATGTCGTGCTCGTCGAGCGCGTCCTCCCATTCCTGGGTGATCTTCTTCACGCCGAACTCGGTCGGGCTCGCCATCCACGAGTGCACGTAGAGCCGGTCGCCGGCGACCGTCGGGGTCGACTTCGCCTGCCAGGCCATTCCGGTGACCCACCAGAGCTTCTCGCCGGTCTCGAGCGAGTAGCCGGCCACCTGGTAGGCGCCCGAGGTGATGACCTCCGCCGGGCCTTCCTCCGGCGTGTAGATCACCGGCGTCGAGAAGCCGTGCGTGAAGCCCGCGCGCGGGGTCTTCCAGAGCTCCTTCCCGGTGTTCCTGTCGAGCGCGAGCAGGTAGGAATCGACGTCCTGGTCGCACTGAAGGAGCAACGTGTCGCCCGCGAGCACCGGCGACGTTCCCATGCCGTACGGCGTGGCGAACTCGTCGAGCTCGTGCCGCCAGCGCTCCTCGCCCTCCGGGTCGTAGGACACGACGCCGAAGCTCTCGAAGAACACGTAAGCGTTCGTCCCGTCGGTCGCCGGCGTCGGCGATACGGGCGAGTTCGGCGTGGGCTTCGGCTTCCCCACCTCGCCGGGCGCGGGGTTCTTCCAGCGGACCTCGCCGCTCTTGCGGTCGACGCAGAAGGTGAAGAGCTCCTTCTTGCCCTCGGCGCCGGTCAGGTACACGCAATCGTCCGTCAGGACGGGCGACGAATAGCCCGGCAGGATCTCGGTGCGCCAGGCGGCGCCTTCCTCGGGCTCGAAGGCGTTCGGCAGCCGCGTATCGTCGGCAACGCCGGTCCCGTTCGGTCCGCGGAAGCGAGTCCAACCGCCGTCCCCGGCGTGTACGGGAAGGGACAAGGCGAGCGCAGTGCAGAGAAGCCGAGTTTGCATCGCGACAGACTACCAGCGGAGCAGGCGCGCTCGCGCGCCGGTACAGGTCCCTTACGACGCTGCGAGCGTGTTACCTCTTTGCGCCGGCCTCTTCCTCTCGGAGGTTGTGGATTCTGACGTTCAACCAGTTCAGCTCATCCTGCTGCGCATACAGGCCTGGATGCTCCGCGTACGGCAGAACCGTTCGCTTCACCCGCAGTCGGCCGTCGTCAAGCACTTCCGTCCTCTGAGAACGGATGAGACCCTTGGAATAGGGCCATGGTGGCAACTCAGGACCTTCCTCCGGGTCCGTCGGGGGGGCCACGACGAACTCCTCATAGAGACCGGCCGCGTAACGATCTTCCGCCGCGGCATCGGCCGCGGGAGAGTACTCGGTCTCGACGATCCCCTTGGCCGCCGCGAGCTCGGCCAAACCGTAGCCGCGGTATTGCGTTTCGAAGACCTCGTTAGGCACGCGATGCCGCTCTTCGAACGTGTCCGGGAGCTCAAACGGCCAGCGATCAGGCAGGGACTCCACCGCCTCTACTCCGTCCGGCTCGACGCCCGCACGGCGCGCGATGGAGCGGCTCTCCGAGGGTGTCGCTGGTGCTTCTGGAGGTTCTTGTTCAGCGGGTTGTGCCCTTTGGGGCCGCAAATCTCGGGCGTCATTGGAGGACCTACCGCTTGACGAGATCAAATAGATGGCCAGGACGGAAGCCAAGGCTGCGGCTCCACCGAGACCCAGGACGAATCGACTAGCCACCGTGACAAGGCGTGCAGGAACACGCGATCGATCCCCAGGCGCCATCGTCACACATCAACAGGACGGTTGTGGTGCATCCACCTGCGCAGCCATTGTCGGTCTCGGATCCTTCTCCTTCGCAGATCTCTTGACTCGGCAAGACCGAAGCAAACGTGGTGGCGGGCAGCGGGACTCCCAGAATCGGGACCAACACAAGAAGGTGGTTCATCGGGATCTTCTAATTCAACGGCGATGAATGGATCCTACGAGGATCCAGCTCACTCGGCGAGGCTGCATCCGCCTTATAAAGCAGACGGTCAGTTTCGGTCCAATTCGGACAGGATGTCCTGAATGGTCTCCTGCGGCGGCTCCAGGACGATGGTGCCGTCGTCGTCCATCGCCGGGTCCGGGGTTGCCGTGGATGTCTCGACCGGGTCGATCCTCGCCGCGTCCTCCTCCTCTTCCTCGACGACCGCCGCGAGCGCGGTTCCGTTGCGCCGCTCCGCGGTCGGCGGCGGCGGTACGTACCAATCGCTGCGCCCGTCGAGCCAGCGGCGGTAGCGCTCGCGCGTCCACATGCCGTCGCCGGCCCCGGTCTCGAGCGCGACGCGCAGCTTGTGGAAGTCGCCGTTGCGGATCAGGTTCTTGACCGCGTGCGTGGCGAGCAGGATCTCGCACTCCGGCACGCGGATCCCCGGGCTCGGCCGGAAGCGGAGGTTCTGGCACACGACGCCGCGCAGCGCGTCGGCGAGCTGGGCCTGCACGCCCGGACGCACCTCCGCCGGGAAGGCGCTCACGACGCGCTGGAGCGCGTCGCCGGTGTCGCTCGAGTGCACGGTCGTCAGGACGAGGTGTCCGGTCTCGGCGGCGTCGAGCGTCAGCCGCATCGTTTCCGGGTCGCGCATCTCGCCGACCATCAGGACGTCGGGGTCCTCGCGCAGCGCGTCGCGCAGGCCCTGCGCGAAGCTCGGTGTGTCGCGGCCGACCTGGCGCTGCCGGATCATCGCGCGCCGCGAGCGGAAGGCGTACTCGATCGGCTCCTCGATCGTCACGATGTGGCGCGCCTCGCGCACGTTGATCGCCGTCACCAGGGCGGCGATCGTCGACGACTTGCCGCAGCCCGTCGCGCCCGAAACGATGACGAGGCCGTGCTCGGCCCGGACGAGGTTGCCGAGCTCGGGATGGAGGTTCAGCTCCGTGAGCGTCGGCTCGTCCGAGGGCAGGAGCCGGATGGCGAACCCGACGCCGCGCGCTCCGCGCATCACGTTGATGCGGCAGCGCACGCCGGCGATCGTCCTGGAGACGTCGGCCGAGCCCCGCTCGAGGAAGGCCGACCAGCCGTTGCGACCCAGCAGGGCCTTGGCGGACTCGAGCAGAACCGGCGCCGTCGGAGCGGGGCCGATGCCGCCGAGCTCCCCGCGCACGCGGACGGTCACCGGCAGGCGCGGTTCGAGGTGGAGGTCGCTCGCGCCCTTGTCGCGGGCGTGCGTGATCCAATCGTCGAGCTGCATGACGGCCCAGGGACGCCGCCCGGGGCGAGTTCTTCCCGGTCAGGGGGTTCCTATGATGGCCTCGACCGCGTTGGAAATCTCGATCGCGAAGCCGTTGATCGTCCCGGCCTGGATGTAGACCGTGTTCGGTGGGTTGGCGCCGCCGGGCACGGGGAGCGTGACGACGCCGTCCACGTCCGCGAGCGCGGGCAGGAAACCCGCGACCGGGTTTGGCACGAGCGTGCCCGGCCCGATGTCGATCGGGTTGGAGAAGAGGCCGTAGGCGAACACGACCGGGGCGCCGGCGGGCGCGCCGGTGAGCTCGAGGGTCGCCGTGCTCCCCGCGGTGGTGAGGTCGTCGCCGCAGAGGCTCAGCACCTCGGGACCGGGGCCGGCGTAGCCGACGCTCTGCTGGCACACCACCGTCGCCGTCGACGCCTGGTTCTCCCAGAACACCGTGCCGTTGCAGTTCGCGAGCAGCATGTCGGTGTCGCCGTCCTTGTCGAAGTCGTGCAGACCGACGTCCATCGTTCCGTTCATGTCGGCGATGGAGAGGCCCTTTATGCTCTTCCAGCCGGCGCTCGGGTTGGTCAGCTCGGCCTCCTCGCGCAACGTCACGTCGCCTCCGACGGCGCCGCCCAGGTTGTGGTAGACGTGCAGCCGCCGCTGGCAGCCGAGGAACTCGATGTCGAAGTCGCAGATGAAGACCTCGGCGAAGCCGTCGCCGTCGAAGTCGTGGATGCGGACCTTGTGCCCGAACCCGTCGTCCGAGCCGCCGGCGAACTGGAAGACCTTCAGCGGCCCCCAGATCACGCGGCCGAGCTCGTCGTTGCCCAGGTTCAGCCGGTAGCGGTCCGCCGCGTCGTCCTGAAGCGCGAAGTCGATGCGCCCGTCGCCGTTGAGGTCGCCGGCGTCCATGCCGTAGGGAGCGCTGCTGCCCGCGCCCTGCTTCCCTAGCGCCTGGAACATCCCGGGGTTGCCGGGGTCGTTGTAGAGCGCGTAGGCGTCGTAGGGTCCGAGCGCGGTGACCTTGAACACGTCGAGGGCTCCGTCGCCGTTCAGATCGAGGATGCGCGCGGAGTGCCCGAAGTTCGAGAGCAACTGGTCGGTGGTGAACCGCAGGGCGCTCTCGTCGGTGAAGAACCCATTGCCGTCGTTGATCAGGAAGCGGTCGTTGAGGTCGTTGACCGGCGACTCGGGCGAGCCCATCTGCGTCTGGTCGTAGTCGATGAAGTAGAGATCGGGCGCGCCGTCGCCGTTCACGTCCCCCGCGTCCACGTCGCAGAAGCGGGGCGCCACCGGCAGCCCGCCGACCGTGAAGAGCTGCGGGATCCGGGCCTCCTCGTACTTGAGGCCCAGCCAGTTGCCCGCGCTGTCCTCGCGCTGGTTCACGTACACGCGCGGGTGGCTGACGGCCTTCGTCAAGCCGTCGCTGAGCGTCGGAGCGGTGATCACGTCGAGCCAGCCGTCGAGGTCCACGTCCGCGAGCACGAGGTCGCGGTCGTTCGTCAGCTCGAGAAAGCCCTGGTCCCCCGGGACGTCCGAGGCCGTCGCCAACGTCGCCGTCTTGTCCTGGAGCACGCCGTCGACGTTCATCAGGAGGAAGTTCGTGCGGAAGCCAACGGACGAGCCTCCGGGACCGCGGACGACGACGGCGTCCGTCCACCCGTCACGGTCGAGGTCGCCGGTCGCGAAGTCCACCTCCGTGGTCGAGTCGGACAGCGCGCTCGGCGTCACCGCGAGCTTGGCCGGGTTCTGGACGACCTCGGCCCAGGGCGTTCCCCCCTGCGCGGCGGCGGGGGCGGCGAGGAGGACGGCGACGGCGAGGGAACGCGGGCACGATTCCATGGCTTCTCTCCTGGGTGGGGATCGAAGCCCATTCTGCCGACCGGAGCCCGCGCGGGGGACGGCCGGTCTGTAAAGGATCGCCGGCCGCTAGATGAAGTGGTCCGAAAGCAGCTTCGTCACCCGGATCTGCGTCGACCCCTCCTGGCGCGACAGGTCGATGCGGCGGTGGCGCTCGCTCTCGAGCTCGACGATCGGGAACTGCATGCGGCTGGTCTGGCCGACGACGCGGGCGCCCATGCTCCCGTCGAGCTCGACCCGGCTGCCGGTCGGGTAGATGCCGTTCACCTCGATGTAGCGGCGCAGGAGCGGAAGGTCGAAGTGCCGGCCCATCGACATCATGATCCGGTAGGCGCGCAGCGGGCTCATCCGGTCCTTGTAGGGGCGGATCGCGGTCAGCGCCTCGTACACGTCGCAGATCTTCACGATGCGCGTGGCGATCGAGAGGCGGTGGTCGTGGAGCGTCGCCGGGTAGCCGCCCTGGTCGATCGTGCGGTGGTGTCCGAAGGCGGTTGCGATCGAGACCGGATCCGGATCCTCTTGATCGAGCAGGATCTCGCCGCCGTGCGTCGTGTGCCGGTTCATCTCCTGCCGCTCCTCGGGCGAGAGGCGGCGCGTGGAGTGGAGGATCTCGAACGGCACGCGCGCCTTGCCGATGTCGTGCAGGAGCGCCGCCATGCCGACGCGCTGCAACACGTCCTCGTCCTTGGTCAGCGCCGTGGCGAAGTTCAGCGAGAGCATCGCGACGCGGATCGAGTGACCGAACGTGTACGCGTCGTACCGCTCGTAGCGGGTCATGCTCATCATCCGCGACGGGTTCTCGCGCAGGTAGCGCAGGATCACCTCGACGAACGTCTTGGTCTCGGCGGTGTTGAGCAGCCTGCCGTGGCAGACCTGGACCATGGTCTCCTGGAGATGCGCGACGAGGTCCTGATAGACGTTGATCGGGATGCGCGGCTCGTTCACCGAGATGGACTTCGTCGGCGCGGCCGGCGCAAACGGGAGGTCGTCTTCGTCGTCAGGGTCGGCGTCGGCGTCCACGCTCTCCTGATACGGCGGCAGGAAGCGGATCGCCGTGCAGCCGCGCTCCTCCAGCTCGCGGTTCGCCTCGCGCTCGTTCTTCGCCTCGAGCTTCTGCTTACCGAGCACCTCGATCAGGGCGAAGAGGTCGTCCGCGCTGGCCCAGTTGGAGAAGGAGAGCCCGCCCGAGCCGACCGTCGCAAGCGGCTCGAGGATCTTCTGCGCGGTGAGGCTCGCTCCGATCAGCGGACGTCCGTCGTGGAACAGGTATCCGTCCGAGGCGCCGATCGTCAGGGTGGCGGGGCTGTCGCTTCCGAGCTCGCGCTTCAGCACCGCGCGCAGCGCCTCGATGGACGCGTGGACGCGCGGGTGGCGCTCCCAGTAGATGCGCGCGTTGGTGATCGCGACGACGAGCTCGTCTACGAAGTCGACGATGCCGGGCTCTCGGCTTTCCGACTGCTCGTCGCGGGGATGCAGGTCGCACATGGCCGGTCTATTTGGCTTTCGAGAGGGCGGAGAGCGCGTCGCTCGCCGCCTGGCGCACGGGACGCGACTCGCTCGACATCACGAGGAACTTCTTGCTCAGGAGCGACTGCAGGAACGAGTTCGCCGCGGCGGACGGATACCTGGCGAGCAGCCGGATCGCCGCGATCCGCGACTTCTCGCGCTTCGGGTCGCCCGCCGTGTCCGCGATGCGGCGGATCAGCGCGGAGGAGACCGCCACCGCGATCTTCGGATCGCTCGGCGGCGCGCCGCTCGGGTCGGTGAGCGCGAGCAGAAGCTCGGTCGGGACGTACTTGGGGGGGAGGATCGCGAAGAGCTGCTTCTCGCTCTCCGACAGTCCGATCCCGCGCAGATACTCGGTCACGGGCTTCTTCATGCGCTCGCCCCCCTTCTGGAGGATCAGGCGCACGAGCGGCGTCAGCGGTTTGAACGGCGTGGCACAGATGCCGGTCACGAGCTTCCCGCTGAGGAGCCCGTCGCGCCCCGCGATCTCGGCTCCGGCGGAGAGGATGCGCACCGGACCGAGGCGGTTGCACGTCTCGACCAGGAGGTCGATGTCGCCGGCGCGGTCCAGGTCGAGCCGGCTCAGGAACATCGGGAAGGTGTGGGGGAACGTCTCGACGACCCATCCGACGCTCAGGAAGCCGCACGTCTCGAAGACGCGCGTCGCGTCGGTCTGCCGCAGGAAGTCGGCGAACCGCGGGATGGTCTTCGGCGGTGGGTTCTTGGACTGGTCGGGCTCGAGGTAGGAGAGCAGAACGTCGAAGTCGTCGCGGTCGACCCCGGCCATCAGCTCGTTCAGGCGCGCGTGGAGCGTCGTGGCCTTCGCGTCGACGGCGAGGTGGGTCAGGTAGTGCAGGAAGACGCCGAGCTGTTCGATCGGGACGTCGATGTCCTCCGCGCGGACCGGCGGAATCGGCTCGTTGGGAAGGCCCTTGAACTCGAGCAGGAACTCCTCGAAGTCGTCGGTGATCGCGTCGTCGCCGGCATGGCCGCGGTCGGAGGCCGGGATCTGCTCGGCCTGGGGCTTGCCGATGAGCTCGGCGAGCGTGTTGTGGCTCTCCATCTCGCGGCCGAAGAACTGGCAGCCGACCGAGTTGAGGAGACCGCTGAGCTCGGCGTCGTCGACGCCGTCCGCCATGCTGGCGGGCAGGCCTTCGCCCCGCTTCCCGAGCTGGTCGAGCACGCCGACCGTCAGGTCGAGGACGCGCCCCATGTCGTCGAACGCGTCGACGGGGAGCATCTGCACGATCCGGGCGATCAGGTCCGACGCGCCGACGTCCTCGCGCCACCCGCTGTCCGGCGCGGCCGCGTCCTCCAGCGCCTGGATGCGCTCGAGCACGTCGTTGTTGCTCATCAGGACGTCGGCGAGGAGCTGTTCCTCGGAGCGCGTCGGCGCCGCGGCGTCGTCGCCGTCCGCCATCCCGACCTCGCGGCCCCGCGCGCGTTTCGGTCCGTCGGTGTGGGCGAAGCCGCCGGCGAACCACATCTCGATCAGCCGCAGACCGGAGAAGGTCATCGGCCAGAGCTCCTCGAACTTGCGCTTCGCGGTGCGTTGTCCGAAGTTCTCGAGCAGCCGCTCGCTGAAGTCGAGGATGGCGTTCGCGGGAGGGTTGGCGTGGAACGAGACGCCGATCAGCGCGCAGGCGTGCAGGCGGCTCTGGAGCCAGTCCAGGTTCCCACCGGCGATCGACTGGATCTCACGCTTGTTCGCGTACAGCATGTCCCCGGCGAGGACGAGCTCAACGGCCGACTTCCGGTCACCGGCGACCTCGTTGATCTCTTCCCGAAGCGTGCCCAGCGCGGAACGAACCCGGGAGTTGTTCCGGTCGTAGAGCGCCATCAGCTTGGTGAGCCGGCACCAGCTCTCCGCGAGCTGAAGCTCGGTGCACGGCGTGGCCGCCTCGGGGTTAGGGTGGGGATTCGTCACGGACGAGCTCGGGGGTGACTCCTGAGCTTCGTCCTCCGCCGAGACCGATCTGGAGGCCGCCTTGAAACTCGTGTGCGTCCGAAAATTCTTCGTCCTCTTCGCCCTCCTGGCGGCGTGCGCAGCGCCTTCCCGGGACGCGTCGAGCGACCTGGTTCATCTCGTCGTCCTGCACACGAACGACGTCCACGGGCAGGTCCTGACCCGGCGCGACCGCGAGACCGGCGACCAGGTCGGCGGCCTTCCGCGCCTGGCGGCCGAGGTGGCACGCGTGCGCGCCGAGCACGTCGGACCGAGCAAAGGCGTGCTCGTCCTCGACGCCGGCGACTGGTTCCAGGGCACGCCCGAGGGCGGCATCGACCGCGGCGCGGCGTTCGTGTCGGTCTTCACAGACGTCGGGTTCGACGCGATGGCGGTCGGGAACCACGAGTTCGACCACGGGCTCGCGCAGCTCCTGCGGATCCTCGAAGTCGCCGAACCGCCCGCGCTGGTGGCGAACCTGCGCGATCCGGAGAGCGGCGTGCGCGTCGACTGGGCGTCGCCGTACGCGATCCTCGAAACCGCGGGGCTGCGGATTGGCGTCGTGGGGCTGCTCGCGACCGAGACGCCGACGATCACGCATCCCGATGCGCGGGAAATCCGCTTCGTCGACCCGGTGGAAGCGCTCGGGGTCGCCGTCGAGGAGCTCGAGGGACGCGTCGACCTCGTGATCCCTCTGACGCACGTCGGGCTGGAGGAGGACCTGCGGATCGCGTCGGCGTTCGACGAGCTGCCGCTGATCGTCGGGGGACATTCGCACACCCGCCTCGACGAGGGCGTGCGCGAAGACGAGACCCTCGTCGTCCAGACGGGCTCCAAGGCGATGGTTCTCGGCCGCGTCGACCTCTGGATCGACCCGGCGACGGACGAGGTCGTCGAGTCGCGGGCGCGCCTCGTCGCCCTCGACGCCGAGCCCGCGGACGAGCACCGCCGGCGCGACCTCGAGCGCGCCTGCGCCGAGCTCGTGCGGCGGTCGGACGAACGCATGAACGCGGTCGTCGGCGAGCTGGAGGCTCCGCTGACCCGCGCCTCGGGGCCGCGCTCCTCCGCCGCGGGCAACCTGATCGCCGACGTCTTCCGCGTGCGCGGCAACGCGGACGTCGGTCTTCACAACAAGGGCGGCATCCGCACGAACGTCGCCGCGGGCGAGGTGAGGCGGCGGGACCTGTACGAGCTCCTTCCGTTCGACAATTCGCTCGTGGTGCTCGAGCTGACCGGCGCCGAGCTCTTCGAGTGCGCGCGCCGCGGCGTCGAAGACCCCGCGCACTCCGGCATCGAGGTCAGCGGGATGCGGCTCACGGTGCGCCCGGGCACGCCGCGGGCGACGCTGCTCGAAGCGGAGGTTGGCGGGGTGCCGCTCGACGAGGATCGCGTCTACCGCGTCGCGACGAACTCCTTCCTCGCTCGCGGCGGCGACGGGTATCTCGACGACGATCCGGAGCGGCCGACCGAGGACACGCGGATCCTGCTGCGCGACGCGCTCGAGGACGAGTTCCGGCGGCGGGGGAGCATCCTGCCGCCGAACGAGGACCGCTACCGCACGGTCGAGTAGGTCACTCCTCGTTCGCCAGCGCGATGACGTGATTCCGCGTGCGGAAGTAGAGCCGGCCCTCCGAGACCGCCGGCGTCGCCATGCACGTCTCGCCGAGGTCGTTCGTGATCGGCGGATCGAGCTCGGGGCCGGCGTTGACGACGACGACCTGCCCGCTCTCGCCGGAGAGGTAGATCTTCCCGTCCGCGGCGACCGGCGAGCCGGAGAAGCCGTTCGCGCCGTCGCCGACGCGCTCCTTGTACATCCGCTTCCCGGTCTTCGCGTCGTAGCAGGAGAGCACGCCGCCGTCGCTGTTCAGGTAGAGGTAGTCGCCGTAGACGAGCGGCGTCTGCATGTAGACGCCCGCGCGCGGGTAGCTCCACGCCATGTCCGCGCACTCGTCCGGGTCGATGTTCAACAAGCCCTGGGCGCCGCGTTTGATCGCGTAGATCGGCCGCATGCGGCCGTGCGCGCTCGTCAGGAAGATCAGGTCGTGTCCGACGACCGGCGTCGGCACGGGCACGTCGCCGCCGCCGACGAGCTTCCACACCTCCTCGCCGGTGGCGAGGTCGTACCCGCCGATGTGCTTGTACCCGTTGAGGACGATCTGCGGCTTGCCGCCGGCGCCGGCATCGATGACGGTCGGCGTACACCAGCTCGGGTCCTCGTCGCGGTCCACCCGCCAGTGCACGCTGCCGTCCTTCGCGTCGAGCACGGTGAGGAAGGACTGGTCCTGCACGTCGCACTGGACGATCACCGAACCCTCGTGCAGGACCGGCGAGCTCGCGAAGCCCCACTGGTACTTCTCCGGCTCGGAGATCCCCGGCGCGCCCGCGTCGAGCACGCCGAAGTCGCGCGACCACAGCAGCTTCCCGTCGTGGTCGTAGCAGTGGAGGCCTTCGGAACCGAAGAACGCGACGACGCGCTCGGCGTCGCACGCGGGCGTGGAGTTGGCGTGGCTCGACTTCGGATGGCGCTTCACCTTCGGGACGCCCTCGTGGGCCGTCCGCTCCCACAGGATCTCGCCGGTCAACTTGTCGAGACAGTAGAGCTGGAACGCGTGCGGACCCTCGTTCTCGACCGACTCGCCCGCGCCGTAGCCAGGTGAGCCGTAGAGGCTCGAGAGCTCCGCTTCGCCCTCGACCTTCTCCGCCGTCGTGACGAAGAGCTTCGCGCCCCAGACGATCGGCGACGAGTGCGCCAACCCGGGGATCGGCGTGCGCCACAGCACGTTGAGCTCGTCCTCGAGCTCCCACTCGTCGGGCGTCGCGTAGCCGTCGGCCACGCCGCGCGCGCGCTCGCCGCGGAACGACGGCCAGTTCGAGGATTCTCCTTCCTGGAGGGCGAGCGGGAGGACGAGGCAGATCGCGAGGAGCTTCATGTCGACGAGCTTACCCAAGAGGTACCGCCGTTGGCGCGCCCGGCCCTAGGATCGGGCCATGCGAATCCTGTTGGCCCTCACGCTCGCCTTACCCTTCGCCTTCCAGGACGACACGCCCACCGTTTCGGAGGGACAGTCCCTGCTCCAGGCCGGCGACTTCGCCGGCGCCGAGCGCGTCTTCCGCGCGATCACCGCGAAGTCGGATTCCAACGCGCAGGCGTGGATGCTCTTCGGCTACGCGCTGCACGCGCAGAAGAAGCTCGACGAGGCGCTCGCCGTCCACGAAAAGGCGGCGACGTTCCCGCAGGTCGCGGCGACCGCCTCCTACAACGCCGCGTGCGTCCACGCGCTGAAGGGAGACGCCGAGGGCGCGCTGGAGTGGCTGAAGAAGGCTCAGGCCGCGGGCTTCCAGAACACGGCCGCGATCGCGACCGACCCCGACTTCGACAAGGTGCGCGACGATCCGCGCTTCGCGCAGTACCTGCCGGCACCGCTGCTCGAGGGGCCCGGCCTCTTCGTCGAGAAGCCGCGCTTGATCCACACGCTGGTGGGGGAGGCGGCCGGCGACCAGTTCGGCTGGGTCGCGCGCAACGTGGGCGACGTCGACCGCGACGGCGTCGACGACTTCGCGGCGACCGCGCCGACGTGCAAGCGCGGCGGCGGGCAGTACAGCGGGCGGGTGTACGTGTACTCGAGCAAGGAGGCGAAGCTCCTCTACACCCGCGACGGCAAGCCGGGCTGGGGCCTCGGCAACTCCGTGGCGGGCCGCGCCGACGTCAACGGCGACGGGACGCCGGACGTGATCGCCGGCGCTCCGTCGTACGGGACGAACCCGGGGCGGGTTCTCGTCTTCTCCGGAGGTGACGGAGCGGTGCTCCACGAGCTCTCGGCCGGTGAGGCGGGCGACAAGTTCGGCCTGAAGGTCTGCGGCATCGAGGACCTGGACGGAGACGGCTGCGCCGAGGTCGCCGTGGGCGCCAGCAGCGCGGACGCGAACGGCAAGGACTCCGGACGCGTCTACGTCCACAGCGGCAAGGATGGTTCGGAGCTCTTCCGGATCGACGGGTCGTCGGCGGGCGCCAACTTCGGCAGCTCGGCGGACGGCACCGAGTCGGGCGGACACCGCATCCTCGCCGTCGGCGCGATGAAGGACGGAGGGGTCGGCCGTTGCTACGTGTATCGTTGCACCGCGGACGGCACGGAGCTCGCCTTCACGATCGATCCCGACGCCACGTCGGCCAACCTCGGCCAGTACTTCGTCTCGATCCTCGGCGACGTCGACGGGGACGGCGTGCCGGACGTCTACGCCTCAGACTGGAACAACTCCGCCGGCGGCCGGAACACCGGACGCGTCTTCGTGCACTCGGGCAAGACCGGCGAACGGATCCTGACCCTGACCGGCGACCGGCCCGGCGGCGGCTTCGGCACGTCGCCCTCGGTCTGCGGCGACGTCAACGGCGACGGGCGCGCGGACCTCGTCGTCGGCGCCTGGCAGAACGCCGCGGCCGCGCCGTCCGGCGGGAAGTGCTACCTCTACTCGGGCAAGGACGGCGAGCTGCTCCACACCTGGACGTGCAAGCAGAGCGGCGACACGTTCGGCTTCGACGCCGTCGGCCTCGGCGACGTCGACGGCGACGGGGCGGTCGACTTCCTTCTGACCTCGGCCTGGAGCGCCGCGAAGGGCGCGCAGACCGGACGCGTGTTCGTCGTGGCGGGGCCCGCGTTCCGGTGATGCAGGCACGGGTGTAGAGTACTTGGGCTTCCCCAAGCCCGGAGGTGGTGACATGGGACCTCGACTCCGTCTCTGCATTGCTTGTGCCGTCCTCCTTGCCGGTTCCGTGGACGCGCAGGGCCACGTATGGACGCAGTCCCCGGTGAACGGCCATTGGTATGCCGAGACGCTTCAGCCGGCGACGTGGTCGACCGCGGAGACCGAGGCGGTCCTGTCCGGAGGGCACCTCGCGACCATCCACTCGCAGGCCGAGAACGACTGGCTGTTGCAGACCTTCGTGCTCCCGAATCCACCCGAGCTCTGGATCGGTTTCACCGACGAAGCCGTGGAGGACACCTGGGTGTGGACGAGCGGCGATCCCGTGGTCTTCACGAGCTGGGAGACCGGTCAGCCGGATGCAGCGCCGGACGAGGACTACGGATACCTCTTCCAGAGCGGGAACTGGCACGACTCGTTCGGAACCCACTCCGTGCCGGGCATCATCGAGGTGATCTCCGACGACTGCGATTCGGACGGCGTGCCCGATCGCTATCAGATCGCCACGGTCGCGGGCTCCGACTGCAACGGCAACGGAGTCCTGGATGCCTGCGAGCCGTCGTCGGAGGTCGTTCGCCTCGGCACGCCTCCCAATCCGAACGCGTTTCTGCCCGGCCAGACGATCGGCCCGATCCTAGGCGCCCATTGGGATCCGGTCGTCGACCACACGACGTTCCTGCCGGCCGCCGTGGTCGACGTGATCGCCGTGACGGCGAACCCCCTCAACTCTCCGTTGCCGCCCCTCGGCACGCTGCTCTGCGACCTCGGAGCCACCATCCACGTCGAGCCGACGCCGGCGGGCACGCCGTTCGACGTCTTGGTTCCCGGCGATTGCGTTTTCGTGGGCACGTCCGTGTGTACGCAGGCCGCGTCGATCGACGCCGTCGGCAACGTCCGGCTGACGAACGCGCTCGACGTGACGGTCGGCACGTTCTGAGGATCTGGACCGAGCTCAGTCCCGGTCGTCCGCGGCGCGGGCCCGGTGCGCCCGCATCCAGTCCTTCACCTGGGAGGGCGCCGACGGTCCGCTGCGGTCCGCCGGCTGGAAGCGGTCGATCCAGCGGGGCGTCGGAACGACCTCCGCGGTCTTTGCGCGGTCCAGCGACCGTTGGACTTCCTCGCACCCCTCCGGGTCGACCTGCAGCGCCCAGCGGAAGAAGCCGATCCACGCGGCGACTTCGGCGGCGGCGGAGAGCTCGGCCGCGAGGGCCCCGCTCGCCGGAAGCGCGGTGGTGCACTTCGCGGAGAGCCCCGTCAGGGCGATCGGATCCTCGACCTCGCGGTAGAAGCGCACCTCCAGGTCCGCCTGCGGCCGCAGCTCGCCCGTCGCGAGGTCGAGCGTCAGCCGCACGTCGCGGTCGACGATGACCGACTTCGTGAACGCCAGGGACGGCATACGCATGTGCGGGACGCGGTCGCAGTGGATCAGCGCGAGCCCGGCGCGCGTGTCGCGGAACTCCGGCGCCATCAGGACCATGCCGTTGGCGAGGATGTCGACCAGCGCCTGGTCGGCGCGGCCCTCTTCCGCGAAGGCGAGGCATGACGCCAGGAGATCGGGATCCTCCGCGGGAAGGGCATAGGTCGTTCCGGACGCGAAGACCTCGATGCGCGAGCCCGACGCGTAGACGCGCGCCTCGGGCAGCAGGATCTGGGGCCGGGCCACGAGACCGAAGAGAATCCCGCCCGGCAGGTCGTCGAACGCGACGGGGGAACCGTCGTCGAGCTTCTCGCGCCGCACCGGAGCCTTGGCTTCCGCCGATGCGGGCAAGCGCGGGTCCGGTGCGGGCTCCGCGAGGAGCAGCCAGCCTTGATCGAACCGCGCTCCGTGGGAGAGGTTCGAGCGCAGAACGTAGCCGGTGGGAATCTCGAGCGCGGGGAGGGGCTCGAGTTCCTGCGCCGCCATCGGGAAGGAGAGCGCAACGGCGGCGATCAAAGCGCCGGCTTGGTCTGCGGTCCGCATGGGCGCAGTGTACCGCCGGCGAGGCGAGCGCTCGACTCCCCGTGTGATTCGCGCGCCGGAAAAGAGGAGCCGGACTACCATGGCCCTTGCCCCAAGCCTTCCCAAAGGAGGTTCCGATGGAATCACAGTTCGTTCGCGGCGTCCGCGCGTCCCTGGTCGTCCTTTTGCCCCTCGCGGTACCGCTCTCCGCGGCGGGGGCACAGGCGCACTCGGCGCGAACGCCGGTCCAGGTGGACGGAAGCGGGCTCGGGGATCCCGACGGCGTCGCGGTCGCGAGCAGCGGCGACCTGACCGCGGTCATCTTCGAGGACAACGAGGCGCAGCGGATCTACGTGGCGACGGCCGACGGCCGCGCGCTCGCGTTCAACGACCCGGTCCGGATCGACAGCGATCCGACCGGCGCGGACAAGTTCACCGGGGACCGATCCGAGATGCGCCGCTCCTCGATCGCCGTCTCGGGCGACGCGATCTACGCGACCTGGATGGACGAGAGCAACGCCGCGCCGGGCGGCTCCGGTGGGATCGAGGCGCGCGACGTCTACTTCGCGCGCTCGCTCGACCGCGGCGCGACGTGGGAAGCCGACTTCCCGCTCGACAAGGGGTATCCCGCCGGAGGGGACGACCCGGTCGAAAACTGGGTGCTCGCGGTGGAGCCGTCGCCCTCCGGAGATCGGGTCTACGTCCTGATGCAGGTCGACCAGAACTACTTCAGCCAGAACGGCCGGGAGATCTACCTGACCGCGTCCGGGGACGGCGGGCAGACCTTCGAACCGGCGGTGCAGGTCGCGCCGGGGTTCGACGTGGTGCGGAGGCTCGGCATGGCCGCGCAGGGCGACACGATCCACGTCGCCTTCACCGGGCTCGAGACGTTCAGCCCGACCGCCAAGCTCGACGTCTACTACGCGCGGAGCACCGACGGCGGCGCGACCTTCTCGACGCCGCTCTTGGTGGCGGGCTCGCCCCCGCTGGTCGACATCGCCGACGATGAGGTCTCGATCGGCGCATCCGGCTCGCTCGTGGCGATCGCCTGGCCGGCGGACGCGGACTTCTCGACCCTTGGCACCAACGTACACGTCGCGGTGTCGACCGACGGCGGCACGACGTTCGGCGACGACCAGATCGTCGGCGAGTACCCGCGGGACAGCATGTTCCTCTACAGCACGACGCTCGCGGTCGCAAACGGTCGCGTCGCTGTCGCGTGGAACGACAACCGCAGCGGCGGAGTCCTCGACCAGCACGTGTACGCCACGCACTCGGACGACGGCGGCGTCACGTGGACGCCGGACGAGCAGCTAAGCGACACGCTAAGAGCCTCGGGGTCGAAGCTGATCGCCGCGCCGAACGGGGACATGGCGGTGCACTGGATCCAGCCGCAGTTCGCGCTCTCCGGCGCTTTCCTGCGCGCTTCCGCGAGTTCCTGGGCGGGCGGGCTGATCGACCTGACCGGCGCGCTGCCGATCGACCCCGGGACCGAGCTGGACCAGCCGGACCTGGCGTACAACGAGCGGTACGGCAACGTCGTCCACGTCTGGATCGCGGAGGATGCGGGGAACGAACGCCACGTGTACGCCGGCGGCTACCGCCCGCAGCGGATCCTCCCGTCGGGGTTCACGAGCGGCGGGACGGCGCAGGTCGACCTGGAAGACTTCTCGGGCGACGATCCGTTCGCGTGGATGCTCCTGTCGGGCTCGCCGGGGAACTTCTTCCTGCCGTTCGGCGACGGCCGCAACCTCGGTCTCGTCGCGGACGCGTTCTTCCTCGCGACGATCACGAACCCCGCGACGTTCGCGGTCGCGCTGGCCGGCGGCTCGGGAAGCACCGCGAGCTTCCCGGTTCCGCTGCCGCCGGGCACGACGCTCTACGGCGCGGCGCTCTCCTACTCGCTCGGCGGAACGGTCGAGATCGGCGAGATCACCGACGTCGAGACGATCTCCATTCCCTGACGCGATCGCTTAGGGAACCAGCGCGAGCGGCGCAGCGTTGCTCGCGCCGAGGATCGCGCCCGTGACGGCGTCCGCCACGCCGTAGGCGTGATGGAGAGTGAGCCCGACCAGCGCGGGCGGCGAGCCCGGCGGAAGCGAGAACGCGGCCTGGGCCTTCCCGGCGCCGTCGAGGAAGCCGAACGAGCCCGCAAGCGGCGGCGTGTTCGGCGAGTTGGCCGTGAAGAAGAAGTAGGCGTCGGGGTTCAGCGGCAGCACGAACCCGCTGGCCGCGAGGCCCGGCTTCGTGCCGCTCGCGGAGCCGAGCAGGAGATAGAGCGCCGACGCGGCGCCGGCTCCCGCGTTGAGGCCGAGCTGCTGCGTTCCGCCGGCTCCGACGGAGATCGACGCGGGCGATCCGGTCAAGGCGGGGAGCGGCGTCAGGACCACGTCGACGAAGCCGAACGCCGGCGTGAACTCGGCCGACACGAGGATCTGACCGCCCTCGTTCAGGTCCAGCGCCCGCGCGAGCGGGAACGGCAGCCGCTCGGGCAGGAGCGCGCCCAGGTCGTAGGCGACGCCGTTGAGCCAAAGCCGGGCCCGGGTCTCTCCCGTCGCGAGCGTTCCGGCCCCGACGACCATGCCCGCCTCGTCGATCGCCGTCGCGACCGAGGCGACGTCGCCGGGAAACACGGGCAGGAACGTCGGCGGCTGGTCGGGATCGGGCCAGATGCAGGCGAACGGCGTCGCGCCGAGCGTCGCGCTGCCGCAGATCACGTCCTGGTCGTTCAGGTCCTCGACCTGTCCGAACCCGGCCGGCTCCGCCGGCGTGATCTCGCGCATGCCGTTGACGGGATCCCAGACGAACCCGCGGGCGAAGTCGCTCGTGGCCGTGTTCGAGCTCCCGATCACGGTCTTGCTCGCGTTGACGTGCCGCGCATCCCCGAGGAAGCCTCCCAGGGTGCCGAGGCTCGTCAACACGCCACCTTCCCACATCACGGCGTCGTTGGGGACGGAGAGCCAGAACGGCGTCGCGACGAGCGCGGACCGGCCGACCACCGTGCCCGCGTCGTTCATGTCGAAAGCCGCCGATACGACGCCCTGGTCGCCGGCGAGCGAGGGCAGCGTCGTCACGCCGCCGCCGGGGTCGATGATGATCGCGTGCGACACCTCGGTCGGGTCCATCGAGCCCGAGCCGACGATCGTGCCGTCGTCGCGGATGGCGTACGCGCCCGATTCGAGGAAGCCGTAGTCGTCCGAGAGCGTGCTCGGCGCGCCCGCGGCGTCCCAAACTACGCCGTCGTAGAAGAACAACGACGTGTTGAAGAAGTCGCCGACGCACACGCCGTCGCAGTTGATCCTGAGCGGCGACGCCGGGGCGCCTCCGGGACCCTGGAGGATCCTGGCCTCGTATTCCGGGGGGCTCTGTGCAGCGCTCGGCGCAACCAAGACGCCGAGGAACGCGAGGACGAGCGGTGTACGGAGGACCGACATCGGAACCGGGTCCAGGCTAGCGCACTACCGCCGGGACGGCACCGCTAAACGGAGTGCGAGACGCCGAGCAGCTCGTAGAGACGGTTCTTGATGCTCCCGTACTCGGCGCTTCCCAGGTCGCGCGGCCGTGGAAGGTCGATGGAGACGACGTCCGCGATCCGTCCGGGGCGGTCGGTCAGGACGACGATCCGGTCGGCGAGCTGGACGGACTCGTCCACGTCGTGCGTGACGAAGAGGATGGTCTGCTGCTGCTGCTGCCAGATGCGGACGAGCTCGGCGCGCATCGTCAGGCGGGTGAGCGAGTCGAGCGCTCCGAACGGCTCGTCCATGTAGATCACGTCGGGCGAGACCGCGAGCGCGCGAGCGACCTCGACACGTTGCTTCATGCCGCCGGAGAGCTCCATCGGGTACGCGCGCTCGAAGCCGGTCAGGCCCACGAGCTCGATCGTCTCGCCGATGATCCGGTACTGCTCCTTCTTCGGCAGGTGCCGCAGGCCGAGGGCGACGTTGTCCCAGACCGAGGCCCACGGGAAGATGCCGTACTCCTGGAAGACGAACACGCGCTTCGACGTCGGGCCGGCGACGGGCTCGCCGTCGATGGTGACGCGGCCGCGGCTCGGCTTCTCGAAGCCCGCGCAGATGTTGAGCAGGGTCGACTTGCCGCAGCCGGACGGGCCGAGCAGGCAGACGAGCTCGCCGGCGTTCACCTCGAGGTCGATGCCCGCGAGCACCTTCAGGTCACCGTCCTTCGTCGGGAAGTCCTTGTGGACGTCCTCGAAGACCACCTTGACCGGAGCGGTCATCGCTGCACGTACCCCCAGCGGACCTCGTCGAAGTGCTCCAGCCGGCGGATCAGGAGGTCGAGGACGATCCCGATCGCGCCGATCACGATCATCGTCGCGGCGACGAGGTCGTAGCGCTTGCCCATGTTGCGCGCGTCGTTGACCAGGTAGCCGAGACCGGAGTCCATCCCGACCATCTCGGCCGCGACGATGACGAGCCACGCGACGCCCAGCGCGATGCGCAGGCTCGTGATGATCTGCGGCATCGAGGCGGGGAGAACCACGCGTCGAAAGAGCTCCGGCCCGCGCAGCCCGAAGTTCATCGCCGAGCGCTGGTGGACGAGCGAGATGTTGCGCACCGCCGCCATCGTGCCGACGGTGATCGGGAAGAACGCGGCGTAGAAGATCAGGAAGATCCCGGCGCGGTCGCCGATGCCGAACCAGAGGATCGCGAACGGGATCCACGCGATCGGCGAGATCGGGCGCAGGCCCTGGATGATCGGGTTGAAGGCGGCGAAGGTCCGCGTCGACCAGCCGACCCACAGGCCGAGCGGAATGCCGATCCCCGCGGCGAGGAAGAAGCCCCACGTGACGCGGTAGAGGCTCGCGATCGAGTCGCTCCAGAGCCGGTTCGAGCGCGCGAGCTCGAGCAGCGCGAGCGACGTCTGCCCCGGCGTCGGCGTGTCGGCGTCGATCCACCCCAACGCGCAGACGAGCTGCCAGGCCGCGAGGCCGACGAGCGCGACGCCGACGGGCAGGCCGACGCGCTGGAGAACGCCGTTCCTGCGGCGCGTGAGGAGCACGTACGACACCACCACGGGCGGGACGAGGAGCGGCCAGGCGACGGAGAGCGTCACGTCAGTTCTTCCCCGGCAGCTCCTCGATGCCCCAGTCCAGCTCGCCGAGCGGGCGCACGAACGAATCGTCGGCGTACTCCTCGAACGCGATCGGCCCGTCGAGGATGCCGATCTCGGCGGCGAGCTCCATGATCTCGTCGAAATCCGGCTCGAGCGGCGCGAGCTCGGTGTACTTCA
>JANQEJ010000353.1 GCA_028278425.1 Planctomycetota bacterium
CGCCGCGATCCACACCACCGTGCCGTGGTCCTTCTCGTACTTCAGGCGCAGGATGAGCTCGGGCACGACCTCGTCGCGGCTCGTCTCGCGCAGGAAGTAGGCGGCGTTGGCGCGCTGCCAGACGAGCCGCGAGTCGCGCACGATGGACGCGAGCTCCGCGCCGGCGAGCTCGGTGTCGAGCGCCGCGAGCCCGCGGACGGCGGCGACGCGCACGGGGCCGTCGAGATCCTCGTCGTCGGCGATCGCCCTCAGGTGTGGCAGCGCCGCGTCGCCGAGCGCGCGCAGGTCGTCCACGCCGGCGTCGCGCATCGCGCCGGTGCTCCCGGCGACGAACGTGACCAGGCCGAGCACCTCCTCGCGGTCGGTGGGCGGGAGCGATGGCGGCGGATCGTGCAGCACGCCCTCGAGCTCCGCGATCGCCGTCGCGGCGACCGGGCGCAGCTCGAACCCTTCCCGCGGCGGCGGCTCCGGCGCGGGCGGGTCCTCTCCGGAGCCGCCGCAGCCGCCCAGCGCAAGCGCGCCGAGAACGAGCATGCGCCTCATGGCTCCAGCACGACGCTGTGCACCAGCACGGCCTCGTCGCGCTCCGGATCGGGGTTGTCCGGATCCGCGTAGTGGGGCGAGCGCTTGTAGAAGAGCGCGACCTCGATCGGCGCGCCTTCCGGGGCGCCCTCGACGTCGAGCTTCAGCGTCTCGCCGGCGTGGAGGAGCGTGCTGGGGACGTCCACCTCGTCGCGGTAGGGGTCGCGGATGCGGTAGAGGAACGTCCACGGCCCGGGCTCGCCGGCCACGAGCTCGCGCCAGAAGACGTCGGCCGCGCGCGAGCGCTCGTCGGTGGGAAAGGAGTGCCCGGCGCCGACGTTAGAGAGCTCGACGCTCCGCGGCCCGGTCGCGCGCAACTCGACGGCGCGTTTGAGGAGCGCCATGTCGTTGCCGCCGAGGCACGAGTGGTCGCGCCCCTTGTTCGGGTCGCCGTCGCGGAACGGCATGTGGCAGCTCAGGCAGTCCTCGCCGCGGTCGGGCCACTCCGACGCGCGCCACTGGTCGACCGTCTTGTGCTGGTTGTGGCAGCCGGCGCAGAAGTCGGGGCGCTGCAGGTCGAGCTTCGCCCGCGGCCGGCAGGCGGCGCGCGGGTCGTCGGTCGAGCCGGCCATGCCCCCGCCCTCGTCCTCGGGAAGCTGGTGGCACGTGATGCAGTCGACGCCCTCGACGCGCCGCGCCTCGCGCGGCAGCACGCGGTTGCCGATGCCCGTGACGAAGATCGGCCGCGGCGCATGGCAGTCGATGCAGTCCTGGTTGGCGAAGTCGTTCGAGAGCGCGCGCACGCGCGGGTTGGTCCAGGAGATCGCGTGCTGCGAGCCTTCCCACTCCGCGTAGACCTGTGGATGACACTCCTTGCACTGCGCCGAGCTGGTGAAGGCGCGGGCCGGCTGCGCCTTGCCCCCGCCGTCGCCCGCGAAGACCACGACGAGAAACCACAGGACCGCGCCCGCGACGAAGAGACCCAGAATGCCGCGCAACCACCTCATGCCTTCGACTCCCCGTTCGCGAGGCGTCCGCCGCGCAGGTGCAGCGTGCGGGTGGCGATGCGGCTCGCCTCCTCGGGGTCGTGCGTCACGTGGATCGTCGTACAGCCGAGCTCGCGGTGCAACGCACCGAGGCGTTCGAGCAGCGCCGCGCGCAGCTCGGCGTCGAGGGGGCCCAGGGGCTCGTCGAGGAGCAGGAGCCGCGGCCGGACCGCGAGCGCGCGCGCGAGGGCGAGCCGCTGCTTCTCGCCGCCCGAGAGCGTGGCGGGCATCCGCGCGTCGAAGCCGGTGAGCTCGACCTGCTCGAGGAGCTCGGCGATCCGCGCCGGCACGTCGCCCGCGCCGACGCCGGAAGAGCGGAGCGTGAACCGCAGCGTCCCCGCCACGCTCATGTGCGGCCACAGGGCGCCGCCCTGGAACAGGAAGCCGATGCCGCGCTTCTCCGGCGGGCCGGCGGGCTCGCCGAAGAGCTCGACCGTGCCGGCGGACGTCGGCGCGAGGCCGGCGATGGCGCGCAGGAGCGTCGTCTTGCCGCTGCCCGACGGTCCGACGAGGAGGAGGTGCTCGCCCTCGGCGACGTCGAGGTCGAGCGGGCCGAGGAGGCGCTCGCCGCCGGCGTGAACGGCGACGCCGCGCATGCGCACCGCGTCGCTCACGGCAGCACCTCGAGGCGCTTGCGCGCGAAGAGCGTCCAGAGCAACCCGGGCGTCACGACGGCGAAGAGCAGCACCAGGGAGAGCGCCGCCACGTAGGAGTCGCGGCCGAAGTGGACGCCGTTGAACACGCGGAAGATCGCGGTCTTGTTCATCGCCGGCACCAGGATGGCCGAGTCGAGGTCGCGCATCGCGAAGACGAACACCAGGACGAACCCGGCCACGAGCGAGCCCCTCAGGGCGGGCGCGACGATCGCGCCGAGGCGCCTCGCCGGACGCGCGCCGGAGAGCGTCGCCGCGTCCTCGAGCGCGCGGTCGAACGACGCCGCGGCGCCCGCGCAGATCAGGATGGGGAACACCGCGAAGCGCCCGGCGAGCAGCACGACGGCCATCCAGCCCGAGTCGTAGAAGCGCGCGGTCGCGTCGTGGTTCCAGAGCGTGATGATCCCGATGCCGAAGAGGATCGCCGGCGCGGCGAGCGGCAAGAGGCACGCGAGCTCCAGCGCGCGGCCGGCGGCCCGCGACCGCGCGCGCTCGATCGCGTGCCCGAGCACGAGGCCGAGCGGCGCGCACGCGGCGGCGGCCGCGGCGGCGTACAGGAGGCTCCGGCGCAGGTCCGCGCGCGCCTTCTCGAAGGCCAGGCCGAAGGCCTCGCGCAGCGTGCTCCACCCGAGCGCGAGCTTCGCGCCCGGCGAGGCGTCGGCGTCGCGGACGTGCGCGGGCATGTTGGCCGCCTCCCAGAGGAGCCGCAGCACCGGCACGCCCGCCGCGAGGAGGACGACCGCGGCGGCGAAGGCGAAGGCGGGCCAGCGCCACGCGCCGAGCTTCAGCGTCCCCGGCTGGCGGAAGCCGTGCCCGAGGGTCGCCAGCGCGCCGCGGCGGCGCAGGGCGAGCGCGGGCACGAGCGCGCCCAGCGTCAGCACGATCAGCGGCAGCGCGGTCGCCACCGGCTTCCCGGGCCGCCGGATCTGGCTCCAGTTGAACTTGATCTCGTCGGCGTACACGTTGAACTTCACGCCCACCGAGGACACGTAGTCGGGTACGCCGAAGTCGTTGACGGCGAAAGCGAAGGCGAGGCACGTTCCGCAGAGCGCCGCGGGGAGCGCGAGCGGGAGCTCCATGCGCAGGACCGCCCTGAGCCCGCCGCAGAGGAGCGCCGCCTCCTCCTGCGCCGCGTCGACGCGCTCGAAGGCGCGGGCGCTGAAGACCGCGACCAGGGGGAACGTGGAGAGGCCGAGCACGAAGATCGCCGCCGGCGCGCCGCGGAAGGCGGGCAGGAGCACGCACCAGGTCATCGCCAGGATCAGCGGTGGGAAGAAGAGCGGCGCGACGCCCAGCGCGCGCAGGACGCCCGCCCCGGGCACGTCGGTGCGCGCGACGAGGAACCCGAAGGGCAGGCCGACGAGGAGCGCCATCGCGGCGGTCCCGATCCCGAGGAGGAGCGTCCGGCCGAGCAGCGAAGCCGTGCGCGCGTCGAAGATCCCGGCGAGGTCCGCGCCCTCGATCCGGAGGAGCATCACCGCGAGCGGCGCGAGGCCGGTGACGACCAGGGCGGCGAGGGCCAGCGCGACGAGCGGTCGGCTCAATCGAGGAACATCTCCTGGAACGCCGCCTGGCGCTCGACGAGCTCGGCGCCGACCCGGAGGAAGTCGACCTCCATGTACTTGAGCTCGTCGCCTTCCGCGCCCGGCACGTGGTCCGGCCGCGGCACGTCAGGGCGCACCGGGATCTGCATGGTGCGCGAGCGGGCGAGCTCGGCCTCGATCTCCGGCCGCAGCACCCAGTCCACGAACCGCTCCGCCGCCTCGGGGTGCGGCGCGTCGCGCGTGATGCAGATCGTGTTCGGGATCAGGAGCGTCCCGACGCCGTCCTGGTCGGGGTAGACCACCGCCACCGGCGCGCCGGCCTCGCGCGCGACGTAGTAGTCGTCGGTGTCGGTCCAGCCCCACGCGAGGAAGCCGTCGCGCACCTTGCGCATCAGCGTCGCGTTGCCGCTGGTGAGGTCGAGCTGGCCGTTCTCGTTGCTCGACTTCATCGCGCGCAGGTACTCCTCCGCGCGCGCCTCGCCGACCGTGGTGAAGAGCGCCGCCATGTGCGTCAACGTCGTCCCGGTGAGCGGGCGCGCCATCCCGACCTTGCCCGCCCACTTCGGGTCGAAGAGGTCGTCCATCCCGCGGATCTCCGCCGGGTCGGCCAGCTCGGTGTTGACGATGAAGACGCGCGCGCGGGCCGCGAACCCGGTCCAGCGCCGGTCGGGGTCGCGGAAGGTCTCGGGGATGTCCGCCGCGGTGGGGGAGTCGTAGCTGCGCAGGAGCCCCTCGTTCGCGAGCGCCACGGTGTGCGCGATCTCGTTGTTCCAGAAGACGTCGCAGCGCGGTCGGCCCTGCTCCTCGCGGATCCGGTTGACCAGGCCGACGGTCTTGGTCGCTTCCACGTCGAAGTCCACCTCGACGTCGAGCCCGGTTTCCTCCGCGAAACGCTGGATCAGCGGCTCGGAGTGAACCATGTCGAGCGCGCAGTAGATGCGCAGGTCGGGCTCCGCCCCGCAGGAGGCGAGGAGCGCGAGCGCGACGGGGAGCGCGGCCTGGAGGGACTTCATGGAGCGCGGAGCTGCGGGAGCGCGAAGCGCAAGCGGCGTGCCTTGACCGCCCCGCGCCGGTCAACGTACGCTCTCCCGCTTCTCTCTTCCACACGAACACCGACCCGGAGACTTCCCTTGCTCCAAGCCCAGCGCATGAGCCGGCTCGGCACCGAGTCCGCCTTCGAGGTCCTCGCGCGCGCCAAGGCCATGCAGGCCGCGGGCAAGGACGTGATCAACCTCGGCATCGGCGCGCCGGACTTCCGCACGCCCGACAACGTCGTCGAGGCCGGCTGCAAGGCCCTGCGCGACGGCGCGCACTTCTACACGCCGGCCAAGGGTCTGCCCGACACGCGCGCGGCCGTGGCCGACGACATCAAGAAGTACCGCGGCGTCGACGTCGACCCCGACTGCGTGATGCTCGTTCCCGGCGGCAAGCCGACGATGTTCTTCGCCATCTCGATGTTCGGCGAGCCGGGGGCGGAGATCCTCTACCCGAACCCGGGCTTTCCGATCTACGAGTCGATGATCGAGTACAGCGGCGCGAAAGCCGTGCCGATCGAGCTGCGCGAGGAATCGGGCTTCCAGTTCGACCCGGACGCCGTGCTCGCCAAGGTCAACGCGCGCACCCGGCTGATGATCATCAACACGCCGGCGAACCCGACCGGCGGCGTGATCGGGCGCGAGGCGCTGGACAAGCTCGTCGAGGGAATAGAGCGGTTCCCGCACGTGGCGATCCTGTCCGACGAGATCTACTCGCGGCTGCTCTACGACGGCGAGAAGCACGCGAGCCTGCTCAACTACGACTCGATCCGCGACCGGCTGATCGTGCTCGACGGCTGGAGCAAGACCTACTCGATGACCGGCTGGCGGCTCGGCTGGGGCCTCTGGCCGAAGTCGCTGATCGACGCGGCGGAGCGCTTGCAGATCAACGCGAACTCCTGCGCCACCGCGGCGGTGCAGATCGCCGGCGCCGAGGCGCTGCGCGGGCCGCAGGACGCGGTCGACACGATGCTCGCCGCCTTCGACGAGCGCCGCAAGGTCATCGTCCAGGAGCTCAACGACATCCCCGGCTTCTCGTGCGTGATGCCGAAGGGGGCCTTCTACGCCTTCCCGAACGTCACCGGCACCGGCATGGACTCGCGCACGCTGCAGAACACGCTGCTCGAGGAGGCGGGCGTCGCCACGGTGGCGGGTACGTCCTTCGGCGCGCTCGGCGAGGGCTACATCCGCTTCAGCTACGCGAGCAGCCTCGAGGAGATCCGCGCCGCGCTGGGGCGCGTCCGCGCGCTCCTTCAGCCTGCGTGACGGCCGACTTCCGCAGCGACACGGTCACGAAGCCGACCGCGGCCATGCGCCGCGCGATGGCCGAGGCCGAGGTCGGCGACGACGTCCTCGACGGCGACCCCACCGTGCGCGCGCTCGAGGAGCGGGCGGCCGACTGGCTCGGCAAGGACGGAGCGCTCTTCGTGCCGTCGGGCACGATGGCGAACCAGGTGGCCCTCGGCGCGTGGGCGTTCCCCGGCGTCGAGGTGATCGTCGAGGAGCGGGCGCACGTCGTGCTCTACGAGGCGGGCGCGCTGAGCGCGCTCCACGGCCTCCAGACCTACACCCTGCCGTCGGACCGGGGTGCCCTCGATCCCGAGGCGGTGCGCGCGGCGATCCGCCCGGAGGGGATCCATTCGCCGCGCACCGGACTCATCTGCGTCGAGCAGACGCACCTGGAGAGCGGCGGACGGGTCGTGCCGCTCGCGAACCTCGAGGCGATCCGCGGGGTCGCCCGCGAGCACGCCCTGCCGGTCCACATGGACGGCGCGCGGCTCGCGAACGCCGAGGCGGCTTCGGGGATCCCCGCGAACGACTGGGCGGCCGCGGCCGACTCGGTGTCGGTTTGCCTTTCGAAAGGCCTCGGGGCCCCCGTCGGCTCGGTGATCGCGGGCGACGAAGCGTTCCTCCTGCGCGCGAAGCTCCTGCGCAAGCGCCTGGGCGGGTGGATGCGGCAGGCCGGCGTGATCGCCGCGGCGGGCCTCCTCGGCCTGGAGGAGGGGCGGGCGAACCTGGAGGCGGACCACCGCCTCGCGCGCGAGCTCGCCGAACGGCTGCACGCTTTATCGGGTCTTTCCTGTCCGCCGGACGGCGTCGAGACCAACATCGTTTTCGTGAAGATCGAGGACGAGCGCTTTCCTGCGCCCCTGCTCGCGGCCGCGCTGGAAGAGCGCGGCCTGCGCGTCCTGATCCACTCCCACGACGTCGTCCGCTGCGTCACGCACCGCGACGTCGGACCTTCCGACGTGGACGAGCTTGAGGCGGCTCTCCGCGCTATCCTCTCGCTCTGAACCATGGGGATCTTCAAGGCGTACGACATACGCGGGCTCTATCCGTCCGAGCTCGACGCGGACCTCGCGCGCAAGATCGGGCACGCCTTCGCGCGCTTCCTCGGCGCGAAGCGGCTCGTCGTCGGACAGGACGCGCGCACCCACTCGCCCGAGCTCGCCGACGCGGTCTCGGAGGGCATGCGCGACGCCGGCTGCGACGTGATCCGGCTCGGGCTCGCCTCGACGCCGATGACGTACTTCGCGATCGGCTCGCTGGACTGCGACGGCGGCCTCTGCGTCACGGCGAGCCACAACCCCGGCGAGTACAACGGCATGAAGCTCTGCCGGGAGGGCGCGCGGCCCATCTCCGGGGACACCGGCATAGCCGAGATCGAGCGCATGTGCGACGAGCCCTACCCGGGACCCGGCCCGAGCCTCGGGAGCGAGGAGCAGGTGGACCTGCTCGATCGCTACGCCGACCACGTGGCGGGGTTCGCGCGGCTCGACCGCGAGATCACCGTCGCGATCGACGCCGCGAACGGCATGGCCGGGCACACGCTGCCGGGGATCCTCGCGCGATTGCCGAAGGTCAAGGCGCACACGAAGTTCCTCGAGGTGGACGGCACCTTCCCGAACCACGAGGCGAACCCGCTCAAGGAGGAGAACCTCGACCCGCTGCGCGAGCTGGTCGGGGAGACCGGCGCCGAGCTCGGCGTGTCCTTCGACGGCGACGCGGACCGCTGCTGCTTCGTCGACGAAGGGGGCAACACCGTCCCGGCGGACCTGATGACGGCGCTCCTCGCGCCGGCGTTCGCCGCCCGCGCGAGCGGGACGCCGATCGTGTACGACCTGCGCTCGTCCTGGGCGGTCAAGGAGGAGATCGAGCGCGCCGGCGGGACCCCGATCCGCGAGCGCGTCGGCCACTCCTTCATCAAGGCGACGATGCGCGAGCGCGGCGCGGTCTTCGCCGGCGAGCTCTCCGGCCACTTCTACTTCGCGGACAACTTCACGACCGACTCCGGCGTGATCGCGATGCTCTCGGCGCTCAGCCTGCTCGCCTCGAACGAGAACGCGGGCAGGCCCTTCAGCGAGCTCGTCGCCGGCCTCCGGCGCTACCACGCGACCGGCGAGATCAACTTCCGCGTCACGGACAAGGACGCGGCGATCGCCGGGTTGAAGTCCACCTTCGCCGACGGCCGCCAGGACGAGCTCGACGGCATCACCGTCGAGTTCGGCGAGCTCACCGACTCCGACTGGTGGTGGTTCAACGTCCGCGCGTCGAACACCGAACCGCTCCTGCGCCTGAACCTCGAGGCGCGCACGGCCGCGGTTCGCGACGAACGGCGCGATCATCTGATCGGCATCCTGGGAGACCCCGTATGAAGCGCACCACGCCCCACGTCCTCGCCCTTCTTCTTGCGGTCCTCGCCTTCGCCTGCGGCTCGTCGCAACGCGCGGGGGAGGACGCGCCGTCCGGCCCGGGTCCGATCCCCGCGTCCGCGAAGTCCGGTCCGCCGGTCGTGGTCGGCACCGTGCTCGAGGCCGCGTCGGGCCAGCCGGTGGCGGGCGCGACGGTCACCGGACCGAACGGCGCCACCGCCGAGACGGACGCCGACGGACGCTTCCGGCTGAAGGGGCTCAGCGCGGGCGACGGCGGCACGCTGAAGGCGGTCGGGCCCGCCGGCCTGGAGGGCCAGGTGAAGCTCCGGCCCCTGGCGGGCGGCAGGCTCGAGGTCGTCCTCCACCTGCGCTGAAGCCCGCGTCGCCCGCTGCGTTGAACGGGGGGGCGCCGAACCCGTTCCCGCCCAAGGGGTTACGACTCGTTACCGGCCGCTTTCGCCGGCCTTTACCTTTGGGCGCCCCCGGACGATAGCTTCGGTGCCGATGCTCCCCGCCACCGTGCTCTTGCCGCTCCTCGTCAGCGGCCCCGTTCAGGACGAATCGCCCGGCCCGAGCGCCCTCCTGGCGGCCACGGCCTGGGAGGATCTCGTCCAGCGCGACGCGCGCCTCTCCTTCACCCCCGGCGGCGCCCGCGAGGCGCGCGCCGACCTCGAGGCGGGGATCGAGGTCCCCATCCTCGGCGCGGTGGCGCTCATGGCGCTCGGGAGCGGCGGCGCGGTCACCGACCGGCCGCGGCTCGAAGACGCCGCGCGCAACGGCACGGACCTCGAGCGGCCGGCCGCCGTCCTCGCGCTCGGCGAGCTCAACCCGCCGGGCGTCGCGGTGCTCCGCGCGATCGCCGCCGAGGGCGATCCCGTGCTCGCCCCGTGCGCGGCGTTCGCGCTCGCCCGCGCGGGCACGCCGGACGCGCGCGCGACCGTGGAGGGCTGGGCCACGGGCGCGGGCGAGCTCGCTGCGGCCGCGCGCGCGGCGCTGGCCTTCGCGGACGCGCCCGGGAACCAGGTCGCGGCGCGCACGCCGACCGCCGAGCTCTTCCTCAACCTGCGCTGGGGCGCCGCGCGGCTCTACGGCTTCGTCGACGGGATGAAGTGGAAGGTCCAGCTCGCCGACGAGCTGGCCCAGAACGAGCGGTTTCTCGACCGCGTGGTGCTCACCGCGGCCCGGGAGCTTCGCGCCGGTCCGCGGCGGGACCACATCCTCGAGCTCGTCCTCGCCGGCGGCCCCGCGGAGCGCCTCCGGGGCGCGACGCTCTGCATGCCGTCGAAGCTCGCGAAGCTCATCGAGTCGGGCCTCTGGAGGCCGGCGAACGACGCGGAGTGGAGCGCCATCCTCGACGAGATCGTCCGCCGCGGCCCCGAGGCGGAGTACCAGGCGCTCCTCATGCTGGCGGCGGAGGTGCCCGCGGTCGCGCGGCGGGCGGGGCTCCTGCTCCTCGCCGCGGGCACGGCGGAGGCCTGGGACCTCGTCGGCGACGAGGCGCTCGCCCCCGAACCCGACCGCCGCGTGGCGATCGCGGAGGCGCTCGGCGGCGTGCGGAACGCGGACCGCGTCACCGACCTGACCCGCCTGCGCCGGGACCAGGACGCGCGCGTGCGCGCCGCGGCGCTCGTCGCGCTGGTGCGCGTCGGCGACGACCCGGCGGTCGACACGCTGAAGGACATCCTCGACGGCGGCGAGAGCGCCGCCCGCTCCAACGCGATCGAGATGCTGTGCCGGGCGTCGCACGACAACAAGCTGCACGGCTACCTCGACGACATCCTGGTCCTGAGCGACATCACCGACGACGAGCGGCTGCTCGTCGAGGTGTCTCTGGCGCTGCACGGGCGCATCTCGATGCGCGAGTCGCTGCGCACGAAGCTGCTCGAGGAGCGCGGCGCCTTCGCGCTGCGCGAGCTCCTGGTGCGCGCCCTCGCGCAGGGCGCCGACCAGCGCGACCTGGCCGTGATGCGCGAGCTCTTTCCGATCGAGGACGCGTTCGAGCTGAACGTCGAGCTCGCGGTGGCGCTGATCGTGAACCGCGACCAGGCCGCGGTCGGCCTGCTCCGCGTCGCGATGTGGCGCCCGCCGTGGAACCGCTCCGTCCTCGCCGCGGGGCTCCTGGCGCGCCTGGGGGGCGTCCAGGCGCTGCACGACGAGCTCGGCTCGCCGCCCCCGCGCGCGGGCGAGGAGGACTTCCGCCGCGTCGGCTTCGCGCTCGGCGAGTTCGGCGGGCTCGCCGAGGTGGAGGTCCTGGCCCGGCGCCGCCGCTCCGGGGACCCCGCGCTGCAAGGCGCGTATCTCGGCGCGCTCTCGACCCGCACGCATTAGACTGCGCGCGAATGATCCAGCATCGCAAGGTGGAGCTGCTCGGGGTGCCCATGGACCTCGGCGGCGGTCTCCGCGGCGTGGACATGGGGCCGAGCGCCATCCGCATCGCCGGCCTCAAGGCGCGGCTCCAGAGCATCGGCGTGTCCTTCGAGGACCTCGGCAACGTCCCCGTGCCGCGTCCCGAGTCGCGCGATGCCAGAAATCCCCGCGCGCGTTTCCTGTCGGAGATCACGCACTGCTGCGTGCGCCTGCGCGCGCGGGTCGAGCGCGTGCTCGACCGCGGCTCGTTCCCGCTCGTGGTCGGCGGCGACCACTCGATCGCCTGCGGCACGGTGGGGGGGATCTCGACGTGGCACCACCAGCGCGGGGAGAAGATCGGCCTGATCTGGTTCGACGCGCACGCGGACATGAACACGCCGGAGACGACGATCTCGGGCAACGTCCACGGGATGCCGTTCGCCGCCTGCGTCGGCATCGGCGCCGAGGAGCTCGCGCACCTCGGCGAGCGCTTCCCGATGGTCGATCCGGAGAACGCCGTCCTGATCGGCATCCACGACGTGGACCCGGACGAGCGCGGCGTCGTGCACCGCTCCGGCGTGAAGGCCTTCACCATGCGCGAGCTCGACATGATCGGCATGCACGCCGTCATGGAGGAGGCGATCGCGATCGCCACGAAGGGCACCGCGGGCTTCCACCTCTCGTTCGACGTCGACGGCTGCGACCCGCGCGTCGCCCCGGGGGTCGGGACCCCGGTGCCGGGCGGCGCCACGCTGCGCGAATCGCACCTCCTGATGGAGCACGCCGCGTCGTCGGGGAAGCTGCTCGGTCTCGAGCTGACCGAGATCAACCCGATCCTGGACGTGCAGAACAAGACGGCCGAGCTGGCGGTCGAGCTCGTCCTGTCCGCGATGGGAAAGAGGATCCTCTAACGGTTTGCTCGAGATCCTGAGATCGCTCCGGCGCAACGCGCGTCTGATCCGGAGCTTCGTGGTGCGCGACCTGAAGGCGCGCTACGTGGGGTCGACGATGGGCTTCTTCTGGTCGGTGGTGTTTCCGATCATCAACCTCTTCGTCTTCATGTTCGTCTTCCGGTTCCTCTTGAAGGCGCGCTGGGACGACGCGATGGGGCCGAAGGAGACGGGGCTCATCATGCTGGCGGGGATCCTGGTGTGGGCGTCCTTCGCCGAGACGCTCTCGCGCGGCACGAACTGCCTGGTGGAGAACTCCAACCTGATCCAGAAGGTCGTGTTTCCCTCCGAGATCCTGCCGGTCCAGCTCGCGATCTCCTCGATCGTCAACATGCTGATCGGCATGCCGATCGTCGTGATCGGCACGTGGATCGTGATGGGCAACCCGTTCGGCTGGCAGATGCTCGCGCTGCCGCTGATCATCGCGCTCCAGATCGTGTTCACGCTCGGCCTCGGCTACTTCCTCGCCACGCTCAACGTGCTGTGGCGCGACACCTTCCACCTCGTCGGCGTGTTCACGACGGTGTGGATGTTCGCGACGCCGATCTTCTACCCGGCGAGCCTGATCGAGAACTTCACCATCGCGAAGGGGGATACGAAGGAGGAGGGCTACTGGGCCTTCGGGTGGATGCTCGACGTGAACCCGATGCACTGGGTGATCGACTCCTGGCGGCGCGTGCTCCTTTACGGCGAGTGGCCGGAGGCGCTCGCCCTCGGGCGGCTCGCGGTCGTCGGCGTCATCCTCTTCGCGATCGGCGCCACGTTCTTCATGCGGCAGAAGCGCACCTTTCCGGACCTGCTCTGATGGCGGAGAACGACGAACACGCCGTGGGTTCGGTCCGCGCGAAGGCGCTGAGCAAGAGCTACCGCCTCTACGCCAAGCCGATCCACCGGCTGTACGACCTGGTGCTGCCCGGCAAGCGCTTCCGCGAGTTCTGGGCCGTGCGCGACGTCTACCTCGACGTCCCGAAGGGCGGCACGGTCGGCATCATCGGCCAGAACGGCGCGGGCAAGAGCACGCTGCTCAAGCTGATCTCGGGCATCACGATGCCGACCACCGGCGACGTCGAGGTCGGGGGGCGCGTCACGTCCCTGATCGAGCTCGGCGCGGGCTTCCACCCGGAGTTCTCCGGCCGCGAGAACATCGGGCTCGCCTGCTCGATCCTCGGGATGGACCAGGCGGAGATCGAGGAGAAGACGCAGCCGATCATCGACTTTTCCGAGCTCGGCGAGTTCATCGACCGGCCGGTCAAGACCTACAGCTCCGGGATGCACGTCCGCCTCGGCTTCTCCGTGGCGACCTGCGTCGACCCGGACATCCTCCTGATCGACGAGGCCCTCTCCGTCGGCGACGAGCACTTCAAGGGCAAGTGCCTGAACCGCCTGAACGAGTTCAGCGAAGCCGGCGGCACGACGATTTTCGTCTCGCACGACCTCGGCGCCGTCCGCGCGATGTGCCAGTCGGTCGTCCTGATGGACGCCGGCAAGATCGTCGAGCAGGGCACTCCCGAGCGGGTCGCCGACGAGTACCTGAAGCGCGTCCGCGCGCAGAGCGATTCCGGCGCGATGAACCTGCGCGAGCGCGGCACCAGCGAATACCCGGTGTGGGGCTCGGGCGAGATCGAGCTCGAGCAGGTGCTCCTGCTCGGCGAGGGCGGCGAGCCCGCGCGCGTGTTCCGGACGCACGAGGACGTGACCGTCCGGCTCTGCTACCGCGCGTTCACCGACACCGCGAATCCCGTGTTCGGGGTGGGAATCTACCGCTCCGACGGCACGTACGTGAACGGCTCCAATCACCTCTGGCGCGACCGGCCCATCGAGTTCGGTCCGGTCGGCTCCGGCGAGACGGGCGAGGTCGACTACCGCCTCGGGCGGCTCCCCCTCCTGGCGGGACAGTACTATCTCTCCACGTTCGTCTACGACCACTCCAAGCCCGCGCCGACGGCGATCGACCACCGCGAGCACGTGACGACGTTCGAGGTCATGGACGCCAAGGCCCAACAGCACGGCCTGCTCACCCTGCCGAGCACGTGGCACGTGCGCCGCCAGCCCGGCGACGGCGGGGACGAGATCCGAAAGGACTCGGAGTCGTGACGAGCCCGCTGCGCCTGCCCTTCGACGTCTACCAGCGCTACCGCCTGGTGGCCGACGTGCTCGGGCGGCTGCGCGACGCGCTGCCGGGGAAGACGCGCCTCAGGGTCCTCGACGTGGGCGGCCGCACCGCGGTCCTGCGCGAGTTCGACGCCGAGGACGCGATCGCGCTGGTCGACGTGGAGCCGCTCGAGGGCGTGGCCGGCCTCGTGCTCGGCGACGGCTGCAAGCTGCCCTTCGCCGACGACGCCTTCGACGTGGTGTGCGCCTTCGACACGCTCGAGCACGTCCCCGAGGAGAAGCGCGAGGCCTTCGTCGACGAGTGCGCGCGCGTCGCCGGCCGCTGGGTCGTGCTCGCCGGTCCGTACGACGCCGAGCGCGTCGCGGAGGCCGAGCGGACGCTGGAGCGCTTCCTCAAGGACAAGCTCAAGGTCGAGCACCGCTACCTGAAGGAGCACCGCGATTTCGGCCTGCCGGACCGCGCGGCGGTCGAGAGGCGCTTGGAGCAGCTCGGCGCGCAGGTGAAGAGCCTCGGGCACGCCAACCTCGACCGCTGGCTGGTCCTGATGTGCCTCGCGTTCTATCTCGACTACGACCCCGAGCTGCGCGGCCTCGCGGCGTCCTTCTTCGAGTTCTACAACGAGCGCCTCTACGCCTCCGACCACGCGGAGCCCGTCTACCGCCACGCCGTCATCGCGGCCGTCGACGGCGCGGCGCTCCCGGACTTGAAGGGGCTGCTCGACCCGCCCCGCGCGCCGGAGGGCGCGATCGAGCCCTTCGCGCGCCTCGCCGAGGAGCTCCTCGTCTTCGACAAGGAGAGGGGCATGTGGGACGCGGAGCGCGCGAAGCTCGGCGAGACGATCGCGACGCTGGAGGAGGACCTGCGCGAGCACGCGAAATCGATCGGGGAGCTCGAGAAGGAAAAGGCCGAGCTAGGCGCGGGCGTCGCCGAGCTCGAGGAGGAGGTCGCCCGCGAGCGGAAGGAGAGCGAGGAGGCCGCCGAGGAAGCGCGGTCGGAGATCGAAGCGCGCGACGGCCGGATCGCGGAGCTCGGCGGCGAGCTGGACGCGGCGAAGGGCGAGATTGAGGGCCTCACCCACCGCGCCGGCGAGAAGGAAGCGCTCGCCGCGGACCTGGAGTCGAAGCTCGGCCACGAGCGGGACCAGGTCGCGCAGCGCGACGCCGAGCTGGAGCGGCTCGGGGAAGACTTCCGGTCCGCCCAGGCCGAAGCTTCAGCGCAGCGCGAGGAGCTCGAGGGAAGGCTTGCGGAACACCGGGAGGTCCTCGCCGCCCGCGACGTGCAGGTCGCGGAGCAACAGGAGCACATCGGAAACCTCGAGGCGCACCTGCGCGACCGCAACGCCGAGCTGAAGCGCTGGCCGATGGCGGCGCTGCGGCGCGTGATGTGGCTCTTCGGCGGCAAGCCGCCGACGGTCTAGACGCTCTCGTCAGCGCGGGAGGATCGCGAAGACCATGGCGCTCCCCGGCGACCACGGCCCGTCCTCGGTCGGGAAGATGCGCCGCAGCACCTTGCCCTCCACCGGCGCCGGCAGGTAGCGGGCGTCGGCGAGGTGCGCCGCGCGCTCGTCCGGCGAGGTCAGGTTGGGGACGGCCGCGTAGACCGGCCCGCGCGCATCGGCGACCGTGCAACGCGTGACGAGCCAGGGAACCTGCGAGGGCGCCGGCCGCCGCCGGAGGACGGCGTCACCGGCGGAGCCGAGCGCGGCGTGCACGCGCGCATCGACCAGGGCCGCGCGGTCCTCCGCGCGGAGGCGGAGGCGCTTCTTCAGATAGCCGTCGAGCTCCGCTCCGACGATGCGCTTCGCGCTGCGGCCCCGGAGCTCTTCCAGCGCCTCGGTCTCACGCCGCCTGCCGTTGCGGTCGAAGGTGCCGAGCTCCCCCTCGACGAGCAGCAGGCCGCCGCCGTCAACGAACGCGCCGAGGTTCTCGACGTCGTCGTCGTCCAGCGCGAGCACGTGCGCGAGCACGAGCACCGGGAAGCGCTCGACCGTTCGCGCGCTCACCTCCGCGAGCGGCAGGGCGCCAGGATAGTGCCCGAGGTCCTCGAAGTAGCGCAGCCACGTCCGCACGGCGACCTCGCGGGTGCCGCGCTCCTCCTGATGGCTCGGGAAGCGGTTGGGCCACGTCGGGCCGTCGAGCAGCGCGTCGCGCAGCCAGCTCAGGCTCGTCGCGTCGTCGTCGTGCACCACCGCGACGCCGCGCGGGTGCGGCTCGAACCGGCCGAGCTCCCTTTGCAGCTTGCGGATGTTCCGCACGGCTTCGGCGAGGCTCGCCGCGTGCTCGGGCTTGTCCTCGAGCGCCGCGTCCGACCAGACCACGAGCCCGTCGCCGCCGCGCGCCCAGTGCTCCCAGGCCTGCCAGGCCACGCCCGCCGGAGTGTCGTCCTGGAGGAAGACCGTCAGGAGCGAGCGCGTTTCCGCGCGGCTCTCCCGGACCGAGTGCAAGAGTTGCCGCGCGTCGCCGAGCGGATAGCACTCGACGAAGTCGAAGCGGCGCGCGGCGCGCGACACCGAAAGGCCGCCGAAGGGCGTCCGCCCGGCGAGGCCGAGCACTCCCACCGGACCGTCCACCGACGCGGCGAGCCGCTCGAGCGTCCCGAAGACGACGTTGTGGTGGAAGCGCCGCAGCGCGAGCCACTCGCCGAGCTCGTCGACCTCGCCGCGGCTCCACGCCAGCCGCACGGCGTCGGTCAGCGGCATCGCGCGCGACGCGCCCCACGCCGCGCGGCAGGCGGGGGAGCGGCAGCCGTCCCACGGGATCCCGCCCGACGGCGTCAGGGAGATCTCGTCCCCGAGCGAGACGCCGAGGCCGTGGTTCCCGTCGCGCGCCGCGAGCGACGCGCGCAGGGTGCGCTCCATCCGCTCGACGGTCTCGGGATCGCTCAGGCAGGGCTCGCGCAGGAGCAGCTCCTCGTCGCGCGTTTCGACCCAGGCGTCCCAGCGCTCCTTCCAGGACGGCCGGTCCGCGTCGAGGTGCAGGTCGTTGCGCCCCGGCCCGTGGCCGACGTAGAAGTCGAGGCCGGCGTCCAGCACCCACGCGGCGGGATCGTCGCGCTCGACGTTGGTGCCACCGAAGGGCTCGACGAGCTCGGCGGGGAGCTCCTTCCCGCGGTAGCGCTGGCGCCAGACGAAGACCGGGAAGTCGTCCCAGCCGCCTTCCTGGACGGCGAGAGTGCACAGGAACACGGCGGTGAACATCCTCCCAGTCTAGGGGCGGCCTAGCATCGTCCCAGTCTGGGGCCCCATGTCAGTGCGCGAACGCTGCCTGCGGTGGCGAGCGAGCGGGAGCGACGGCGGGCGGCACGCTCGGAAGCCCGAGGTGTTGGAGGATGCGGCGCGCCAGGCTGGCTTGCGCTCGAGCTTAGCGAAGACCGTGGCGGCGCCCGATCACCAGTGCTGGACTCGTCTTCTCTCCTCTCATGGAAGGAGAGCGGGGGGAGGACACGCGGGCAGGCCCATGGGCGAATTGCGCCCGGCACGGCCAACGGCCGTTACCATGACGAGGCTCGGGGCTTGTCTCCCCGTAGCCTCCGGACCTCTTCTCGTCCTTGATCGGCGGTCGAGAGTCCAAGAGCTGAACTGTGCGCCTGTTGAGGAGGAGAGTTATGCAACGAACAGTCTCGCGCTTTCGTGCCACCTTGCTTTCGGGCACCGCGGCAGTCCTGTGTTCTCTCGCGCTGCCGTGTTACGGCAGTCCTCCGCAGGTCCATTCCCTCGAGGAGATCAACTCGACCAGCGGCGGCTTCGGAGGCATGTTGGAGCCACTGGATGAGTTCGGACGCTCGGTTGCTCGGATTGGCGACCTGGATGGCAACGGAACGTGTGACCTCGCTGTAGGGGCGATCAAGGACGATGACGGAGGCGTGCCGCCTGATGCCGACCGCGGTGCGGTATGGATCCTCTTTCTCGATTCCGCGCTGCTGGACTCCGGTGCAGTCGTGATCAACGAGCAGAAGATCACTGACTCCACTGAGGTCCCTCTCGCCGACGGCGACTTCTTCGGCACCTCGGTGGCGTGGCTAGGCGATCTCGATGGTGGCGGCCCCAGCGCGACGGCCATCGCCGTGGGCATGCACCAGGACATGGGTGATGACAAGGGCGCGGTGTGGATTCTCTTTCTCGACTCCGCTGGACTCGTCATGAGCGGACAGAAGATCGACTCCAGTGATCCACTCTTGTCGTTGCTAGCCAATGCACGCTTTGGGTCAGCGATAGCCTGCTTGGGAGACCTCGACGGCCCGGGCGGTAACGCGACGACCATCGCGGTCGGTGCCTTCCGAGCCGAGGCCGGTGAGGTTTGGATCTTGGGTCTGGATACGTCTGGCACGGTACAGTCTGCGCATCGGATCAACGGTTCGTCGGTTGCCATCGGTCAAGGCGATGCATTCGGTCATTCCATTGCGCCGATGGGAGACTTCGACGGTCCTGCGGGCGCGAGCGTTACCGCTATCGCGGTCGGAGCCTTCCAGGACGACGATGGAGTCGTCGCTCCCGACCCAAACGTGGGCGCGGTGTGGATTCTGCTACTCGATGCCACCGGCGCCGTCTTGTCGACCCACAAGATCAGCGCAGACTCCGGGAACTTCCTCGGCACCCTCGAGGCTGGTGACTCTTTCGGATTCTCCGTCGCCTGTCTCGGGGACCTGGACGGGAATGGCGTAGGTGATCTGGCGGTCGGTGCACCGGGAGACGACGACGGAGGTCCTTCGCGTGGAGCCGTCTGGATCCTGCTCCTCGACGAGCTGGGAATGGTCTCGAGTCACCACAAGCTTAGCCATACGTCCGGAGCGAGCACTCCAACCCTCTCGGACTCGGACGTCTTTGGGAACTCACTGGCCTCGCTCGGCGATCTGGATGGAGATGGCATCACCGACATGGCTGTTGGAGCGGCGAACAATGCCGCGGGCATTGTCCCGGGGACGCTCTGGCTCGCTTTTCTCAGCATCCAGAACCCCATTCGCTGCGACGTGCTGCTTGCCGATCTGACGGGCGACGGCATCCTCGACGCCGTGACGGCCGACAGTGGCGTGGACAGCGTGAAGCTCCTTGTCGGCGACGGTAGCGGAGGCTTCGACGCGGGGATCGCGACGGCTCTCACCGCGGCGGACCTGCCGGTGGCGGTTACCACGGGCAACCTCGTCGCTGGCGGCGGCACCGACATCGCGGCTGCGGCCAAGGATGCCGACGCGGTCCGCATCCTCTCGAACGACCCCGAGGGCACGCTGGCGGTGAGCAGTTCAGTCGATGTCTCTGCCCTCGGCGCGAACCCGGTCGGCGTGGCCGCGGGCGACGTGGACGGCTCGGGCATGGACGACCTCGCGGTTGCGCTTGAGGGAGAGATCCTGATCGCGGGCCTGGGCGGCGTTGCGCTGAGCCTTGACGGCGGCGTTCCCGCGCTGCTCGTCGCGCCCGCCGGCGGCTTCGGTGCGGTCCGAGGCGTCGAGATCGTAGATCTCGACGGCGACGGTGACCTCGACGTGATCGCATCGACGGGCGGCACGCTCTTCGTTCCAGGCGTCAAGAGCCTCTTGCTCTACGAGAACACCGGCTCCTTTTCTGCTCCGGTTGTGCTCACGACCGCCGAGGAGCCGCGCAGCTTCTGCTGTGGCGACATCGACGGTGACGGCGACGCGGACCTCGTCGTCACGACCCAGGACCTGCTTACGCCAGGTGCGCTTCAGCTTTTCCTCAACGACAGCCTCACCGCCGGCTCCTGGAGCGCGGGGAGCTTTTCGAGCGGGGGAACCTACGCTGGAGGCGACTCGCCCTTCGACATCGCCTGCGACGACCTCGACGACGAGAACATCGAGGGCTTCTTCTATCGCAACGACGCCGTGACGGTGAATCTGGGCTCGGGCGATCTCACGCGCTACGACGGCTTTGTCGATGGAGTCAGCGGCTTCGAAGCGACGACGACGCTCTTGGGGGGCCCGGTGCCGGCGGCTCTGGCGATCGGGGACCTGAACGGCGACAAGACGCCGGATGTCGTGGTGGCCAACAAGACATCCTCGGAGCTCACGGTGATCCTCGCCGACCCGCTGGCACAATCGCAGGCCTTCGGAACTGGCTGCGCAGGCACGGGAGGCCTGGTCCCGGCGATCGCTTCCACCAACCTGCCTTCGGCCGGTGCTACGGACTTCAGCCTGGAGCTCTCGAACGCGCTCGGCTTCACGCCCGCGGTGCTCGGCTTCTCCTTGACGCTGACGCCGGTGAGCATCGGTGCCTGCAACCTCTACGTAGAGGGTCTGGCAGTCGCCGGCCCGTTCCTGACAGACGGCGCCGGGACCTTCTCGCTCCCGGTGCCGCTGCCAACGGCGGCGTCGCCCCTGTTCGGGTGCGACGTCTTCTACCAATGGGTGGTGGTCGATCCGAACGGCGCCCTCGGAGGAGTGCTCGCCGTCAGCGACGGGCTGCGCACCAAGTTCGCCAACTGACGCGAGATCGCGCCACCGCCGAGCAACGAGAAGAGCGGGGCCCCCCTGTCAGAACGGAAACAGGAGCGGCAGCAGGAACGACGCGATCACGAGCATCGCGATCGTGAGCGGCGTGCCGACGCGCAGGAAGTCGCGGTACTTGTAGTCGCCCGGTCCCATGACCTGCGCATTGGCCTGGTGCGCGACGGGCGACATGAAGGAGAGGCTCGCGCCGGTGAGCACCGCCATGACGAGGGGCCGGTCGCTGACGTCCATCTGCGTCGCGAGCGAGAGCGCCACAGGCGCCATGATGACCGAGGAGGCGACGTGGCCGATGAGCTGGCACAGGAGGTTGGTCGCGACGAGCAGAACGGCGACGACCATGGCGGCCGAGAGCCCGTTCTCGCCCAGGCCGATCAGCCACTCGGCGACCGTGCGGTCGAGCTCGACCTTGTCGAAGGCCTTGCCCAGTGCGAGCATCCCGCCGATCAGGATCAGGACGGACCAGTTGATGGACCGCTTCACGTCGTCGCTGTGCACGAGCTTCAGCACCACGAGCAGGAACGCTCCGGCGAACGCCGCCACGGGAAGCGGGAGCCACTGCATCGCCGCCACGCCGAGGACCGCGGCGAGGAGCCCGATCGTGAGCCACGTCGCCTTGCTGATCTCGCCGCCGCCGACCTCGTCGAGGACGATCAGGCGCCGGCTGTCGCGCACGCGGTCGATGTCGGGGGCGTGGCCCTGGATCAGGAGCGCGTCGCCGACGTCGAGGCGCTGCTCGGCGATCTTCGTGGGCTGCACGTCGCCGTGCTTGGAGATGGCGAGGACGTTGAGCCCGGTGCTCGCGCGGAAGTCCGACTCGCCGAGCGTGTTGCCGACGAGCGACGAGCCGCCGGGCACGACCGCCTCGACGAGGCGCACGTCGGTCGAGGCGAGGAGCGTGTCGCCGACCTTGACGTGGGGGCGCTCGGGCAGGTCGAGCTCGCGGCGCACCTTGACGATCGACTCGGGGTCGCCCTGCAGGATCAGGACGTCGTCGCGGCGGACCCGGTTGTACGGGCCCGGCGCGAGCACGGTCGCCTCGCCCTGGGAGCGCACGAGGCCGAGCAGCGTCACGCCGTGCTCCTCGAAGAGGTCGCGCTCGCCGACGGCCCGGTTGATCAGCGTGCTCGACGGCGAGACCAGGACCTCGGTGACGAACTTCGGTACCTGATAGTGCTCGCTCAGGGTCATCTCCTCGCGCGAGCGGGGCAGGAGCGCCCGGCCCGGCCCGAAGAAGTAGAGCGAGCCGACGAAGAGCAGGCAGAACCCGTAGAACGAGAAGTCGAACACGCCGAAGGGCTCGGCGCCCGCGTCCGCGATCATCCCGTTGACGGCGATGTTCTTCGACGTCCCGATCACCGAGCAAAGGCCGCCGAAGAGCGCGCCGAACGAGAGCGGTATGAGCAGGCGCGAGATTGGGACCTGGGTCTTGCGCGACACCACGCCCAGGACGGGGATCAGCGTGGCGACGACCGCGGCGTTGGAGAGCACCGACGAGAGCACGCCGGCGACCAGCGTGATGCGGAACGCGAGCCGCCCTTCGCTGTTCGACGTGCCGCTCAGGAGCTTCGAGCTGATGAACTCCGTGACGCCGGTCCGCGAGACCGCCGCGGCGAAGACGTACATCGAGCCCACGAGGATCACCGCCGGGTCGGCGAAGCCGCGGAAGGCCTCCTTCGTCTCGAGCACGCCGGTGGCGGCGAGGATCAGGACGACGAGCACCGCGACCAGGTCGTACCGCAGCGCGTCGGTGACGAAGAGCACCAAGCTCAGCGCCAGCGTCGCCAGGACCAGGAATTGGGGGTCGATCGAGGGCATCGGGCGAAGGCTCGACGGCGCCGCGGCGCGGGCGGCAGCATGGCAGCGGGGTGCTTCGGCCGCAAGGTCGGGCTAAACTGGCCTCCTCCGCGGCTCCGCGCCGTGGAAATCGCCGTTCCGGGCCTAAGATCCACCCCGTGGGTTACTCCTCCTTCGAACCGCGCCGCTTCGCCCACCGGGTGGGGTCGTGGCTGACCGCGGAGGGACGCGACTCCGACGTCGTCGTCTCGTGCCGCACGCGCCTCGCGCGCAACCTCGAGGGCTACCCCTTCGCCGTCAAGCTGGAGCCGGAGCGGGCGCAGGAGGTCTGCGAGCGCGTGCGGCCGATCCTGCTCGACCACCGCATCGACGGCGAGACGATCTGGATCGAGATCCCCGAGGCCACGACGCTCGTCCGGCTGCTCCTGCGCGAGCGCCATCTCGTGAGCCGGGACCTCGCTCCGAGCGACTCCAGCCGCTCCCAGCGGCCCGGCCGCGCGGTTGCGTTCGGCGCCGACGAGACCATCTCGGTGATGATCAACGAGGAGGACCACCTCCGCCTCCAGGCGATGTCCGCCGGCTTCGAGCTCGACGACGCCTGGCAGCGCGTGTGGGCCCTCGACCGGCGCCTGGAGAACGACGTCGGCTTCGCGCACTCGGAACGCCTCGGCTACCTCACCGGCTGCCCGACCAACGTCGGCACCGGGCTGCGCGCGTCGGTGATGCTGCACCTGCCGGCGCTCGGACTGGTGCGCTCCGAGCTCGAGAAGGTCTTCACCGCCGCGCAGCGCACCGGGCTCGCCGTGCGCGGCATGTACGGCGAGGGCAGCCGCGCCGCCGGGGACTTCTACCAGGTGTCCAACCAGGTCACGCTCGGCCGCAGCGAGGAGCAGCTCCTCGCCGACCTCGGCGCGCTCGTGCCGAGCATCGTGGCGTTCGAGCGGCGCGTGCGCGACGCGCTCATGGAGGACCGCCGCCGGCAGCTCGAGGACCGCGTCGAGAATTCCCACGAGATGCTGCGCACCGCGCGCTCGATGGCCACCGGGGGCGCGCTCGCGCACCTCTCGAACGTCCGCCTCGGCGGCTGCCTGGGCCTGCTCGACGAGGTGGACCTGGGCGAGCTCAACGCGGTCTCCATCCAGATCCAGAAGGGACACGTCCAGGTCCTGAGCGGCGACCCGCCGACCCCCGGGGGCGACCTGCTCGAGCCGAGCCAGCGGGACCGCCTCCGGGCGAGCTTCCTGCGGCGGCGCTTCGGGCGCTGACGGCCGGCCACGGGATTCCGGCCTCGGATCCAGATCGCCGCGCGCGCGCGCCGATAGCGAGGGGATGGCTCCCCTCCGGCTCGTGCCGGCCCTGTTCGCGGCCGCGTCGTTTCTTTCCGTCGCCGTGCGCGCGGAGGACGCGCCGCCGCCGCCTCCGGCCGAGGTCGTGCTCGAGGTCCGCGGCGGACGGGCTTCCCTCGTGCAGGGTGACGAGGTCCGGACGCTCACGCGGGCGTCGCGGAAGCGGACCGTGCGCGGGGAGGCCTACGTCGAGCTCGGCCCCGGGAGCGAGCTCAGCCTGCGCTGGTCCGGGTTCTCGTCGCTCTCGGTCCGCGGGCCCGCGGCGCTCGAGTGGACCCCGTCCGCGGCCGATCCGGCCCGTCCGGTCCTGCGCATCCTCCGGTTCGGCTCGCTGGAGGCGGAGGTGCGCCGCGGCGAGCAGGAGCTCCGCCTCCCGCGGGGATGGACGCTGCGCCTGGGTCGGGGCGCGGTCTACGCGACCGAGAGCGCGCGCGGCATCCGCGTCGACCACCGCGGCGGCGCCGCGGCCGTGGCGACGCAGCAAGCCCGGCCCGGAGAGCGGGGGACGATCCGAAGCGGCCAGCGCGTTCTGCTTCCGGCCGGCTCCTAGTCCTCGACCTCGACCTCCTCGCCCTGGATGTACGCGGTCAGCGCGTTGACCTCCTGCGTCTTCACCGCGAGGTGCGCTCGGAGGAGGTCGCGCAGGCTGAGCACGCCGACGACCCTGCCTTCCTCGACCACGGGGAGGTGGCGGATGTGGCGGTCCTGGAGCTCCTGCGCCACCTCGGTGATCGTCCGCGTCGGCTCGGCGGTGAAGAGGTCGGAGGTCATCACCTCGGACAGCTTGACCTGCTCCGGATCCTTGCCCTCGACGACGACGCGCGCCATCAGGTCGCGCTCGGTGAAGATGCCGACGAGCTCGTCGTTCTTGCCGGTGACCAGGAGCGCTCCGACGTGCCGGTCGGTCATCGTGCGCGTCGCCTCGAGGACGGTGGCTTCGCAGGACAGGGTGTGAACCTTCTGACCGCTGAGCAATTCGCCGACGGGCTTCATGCCGTCTGGAAGTGTATCCCACCCGGGCGCGGGCGAAAAATCCGCCCCCCCGGCGGCCGCCGAGCCGGGAAAGGACTTCCTAAGGGTGGAGCGCGCCTTCCAGCGAGAGCAGCCCTATGACCGCCTCGGTGACGCTCTTCGCCATGAACTCGGGGGAGACCTCGAAGGCGGCGTCCTCGACCGCGAAGCCGGTCTCGACGCCGGCGAGCCGCAGCCCGGCGCGCCAGCCCGCGACGAGCTCCAGGGTGCTGTCGCCGATCACCCAGCTCCTGCCGAGCTCGATCCCGTCCTCGTGGGCGGCGTGGTAGAAGGCGCCGGTGTTGGGGAGCAGGTAGACCGAGTCCTGCTGGTGGTCGCCGACGCCCTCGGTCGGGTGATCGAGGCACGCGTAGTTGCGTTCGATCCTGCAGCCGTGCTCGGCGAGGTGGGCGAGCATCGCCGTCTCGAGCTCCGTCCACGCGTCGTCGCCGAGCTTGCCGCGGGCCACCGCGGGCTCGTTGCCGAGCAGGTAGACGTTCCAACCGGCCCGCGAGGCGCGGAACAGCGCGTCCACCGCGCCCTCGACGAACTCGAGCTCCTGGAACGTCTTGACGAAGCCCTTCTCGGGCCGGACCAGGAGCGTTCCCCAGCGGTCGACGAAGAGGCCGCGCGGAGCGGCCTGGGTGCCGGGGATCGGGGCGAACAGGCTCGGATCAGGGTTGCGCATCGGTGTGGCTGCCGGTGGACGAGGAACAACCCTTTGTCGGCCGGAGACACACCGTCTTGAGCGGTCAAGCCCGGTACTTTTTGGGGTCGAAACTAGGGGAAGGAAGTTCTTCCCGACCCGGCTTACACTCACTCGGAAACGCCTTCCGAACCGTGAACGAAACGCTGCGTATCGCGATCGTCGTCGACCCGATCACCCTCCGCACCAAAGGGGGCGAGCACCCGCCGCTGCTCGCGCAGGAGCTGCTCGGGCGCGGTCACGTCGTGCGCGGCTTCGGCGCGCCGCCCGGGATGATCCCGCGCTCCGGCGGCGACGCCGACGAGGAGGAGGGCGGCGGGATCCGCCACTTCCGGCCGGACGCGATCGTCGCCTACGACGCGCTCTCCCCCGCCGCCATGCTCGGCGCGCGCGCCTCGCGCAAGCTCTCCTGCGGGCTGATCCTGGTAGAGGCCGACCCGCCCGGCGGCGGGCGCGCGTACGAGCGCGTGCTCTGGCGCATCGGCGAGTTGTTGTGGGGACGCTACGTCCGCCGCACGGCGCACTCGGTGGTCGCCCTCGACCCGGTGGCGCGCGACCGCGCGCTGCGCGAGGGCTTCGGCCCGGCGAAGATCCGGCTCCTTCCGCACGGCGTCGACCTCGCGCTCTTCCGCCCCGGACTGACCAGCCGGGTCGTCGCCCAGCACCGGATCCGCGGGCGGATCCTGCTCTACGCCGGAAGGCTGGAGCTCTCGCGCGGCCTGGAGACCTTGATCGCCGCGTTCGCGCGCACGGTGGGGCAGCGGGACGACTGGTCGCTGGTTCTCGCGGGGGTGGGCAGCGCGAAGCTGCGGTTGCGGGCGATGTGCGATCGGCTCGGCATCGGCTCGCGCGTGCACTGGCTGCCGCGGCCGCGCCGCGAGGAGCTGCCCGGGTTGCTCGGCGCGGCGACGCTCATGGCGGTGCCGGCGCTCGACGACCGCGTGCTCGGGCGGC
>JANQEJ010000048.1 GCA_028278425.1 Planctomycetota bacterium
CCTATTGTGACGCCGGCGATGGCGTCTGCTACTACATGGACACCGGTCAGTGGTTCAATGAGATGGAGCAGCAGGGGTCCATCTGGGAGGCCAGCCTGGGAAGCGGGGAGGAACAGGACGGTGTCACCAACCCCACACTCACAGGCATCATGGACACCCTGGAGAGTATGGCGGATGACGAGGTTTGCACCATGTCACTGCACTATCGCCTCACTGGCTCTGACGGCGCGGGTGCACTCTACAAGAGTGATGACATGGAGATGTATGTGGACCAGTCCCATTGCTCTGACGTGCATGAGATGGACGAGCCGATGTTCTCGAACTGATGCTGGCGGGGCACCTCGATGGCGTCCTTGATGCAGACCTGCTCGCAGAGCTTGCAGGACACGCAGTTCTTCTCGATGACGGTGGCGATCGTGTTGGTCTGCGGCTGGGGGTGGCCGTCGTCGCTCAGGGGCGTCATGACCAGCGCCTCGAACGGGCAGACGTCGACGCAGAACTCGCAGCCGGTGCAGAGCTCCTCGTGGACCACGGCCTTCGGGATCTGCTTGGCCTTGATGCGCTGGACCGTGACGTCGTTCGAGTCGTCGATCGCGTCGAAGGGGCAGTAGACCCCGCAGACCGAGCAGTTGATGCAGAGGTCGGGGTCGATGAAGAAGTGCTCGCCCGGCGTGATCGCGTTGGTGGGGCAGACCCGCTCGCAGATGGTGCACGCGGTGCACTTGTCGGTGATGAAGTGGCTCTCCCACTGCCAGGTCGACTTCACCGCCTCGTCGGTGAAGAGGATGATCTCGAGCTTGCCGCGCGAGTCCTGGCGCTGCACGAAACCGCAGGTCTCGTGCTCGAAGTCCAGCGTGGTCATGAACTGCGCCGGGAAGGACGAGCTCGTGTGGCAGAGCGTCTTGATCTTCGGATCGGTGAGCCAGGCCGCGATGAGGAGCGAGTTGCCCTCCTGCTGGACGTGCGTGCGGTAGCGCGGCATCTCGGCCGCGAGCCCGAACCGGAACCGGTCGCGCACGGCGGGAACCCTCGTCGGGAGGTGGTAGGAGATCCGGATGAACCCGTTCTCCTCCTTCACCGTGTAGTCGCGCCCGTAGCGCCGGTCGCGCTCGACCTTGTCCTCCTCGACGCCGCGCCAGTGGGCCCATTCGGCCTCCCAGCCCTCCACCTCCTCGAGCTGAACCAGATCCTCGGCGGGCGGCAGCTCGCCCGAAAAACTGATCGCGTCGGTCGGGCAAACCTCGACAACCGTGCGCGCGTTGTAGAGGTCGACCGGGTGCTGGTCGTGGGGGTGGGCCTTCTCGTCGTCCCCCATGTAGAAGACTTCGGGGAAGTCCTGGCAGCAGGCATCGCAGGCGATGCAGAGCTGGGGGTCGACGTCGAACCGTTCCGCGGTGGCGACGGCGTCTTTCGAGGCGGCTTCGCTCATGGTGATCGGAGTAAGTCTAGGTGGAGGCGCCACTTACGAGCCCACCAGGGCTCGCTTCGATCCCGCGCCGTCCCGTGGCGAACCATTATCCGAGCCCGGATCGGGGCCGGCAAGGGGGCATCGACCGAAACGCGGGCCCGACCTGAGCCTGGGCGGGCGCTTAGCATGGGCCCGGTCCGGTGCCCTACGCCACGAAGAAGCACGCCTGGCGTGACGAGCGGGTCGCGCGGGAGTACGACGCGCGCCGCTTCGAAACCCGCCTGCAGCGCAGGAAGCACGCCCGCGACGAAGCGCTCGTCCTCGCGCTCCTCGAGCGGGTGGCGGGGGCGGCGTCGGTGCTCGACGTGGCCTGCGGGACCGGCCGCATGATCCCCGCCCTGCGGGCCGCCGGCTACCGGACCGCGGGCGCGGACCTCTCGCGCGAGATGCTGGCCGCCGGCCGCGAGCGGCCGGGCGTCGGACCCGTCCTGCTCCAGGCGGACGGGGAGCGGCTGCCGCTCGCGGACGGCTCGGTCGACGCCGTCGTGTGCGTGCGCTTCCTCTTCCACGTCGACGACCGGGCGGCGCGGGCCGCCCTGCTCTCCGAGATGGCGCGCGTCGCGCGGCGCGCCGTCGTTGGCGAGATCCGCTACGGCTTCACGTTAAAGCACGTGGGCCGGCGGGTGCGCCGCTCCCCGCGCCTGCGTCCCGCGTTCGACCGCGCGGGGGTTGCGGCTGAGCTCGAGCGCGCCGGCCTCGCGCTCGACACCTTGTCCCCCGTCTCGCGCCTCTTTTCCGACAAGGCCTTCTTCCTAGCCCGACCATGGAACTCCACGGCAGCAACCTGATCGGCGGCGCGACCGCCGCCACCGGCGAACGCGCGTTCGCCGCCGTCGACCCGCGCAACGGCGAGTCGCTCGCCCCGTCCTTCGCCGAGGCCACCGAGGGGGAGATCGACCGCGCGCTCGAGCTGGCGACCGAGGCACACCGGGCGCTCAAGGCGTTGCCGGCCGAGCAGCGGGCGGACTTCCTGGACGCGATCGCGGCGGAGATCGACGGGCTGGGCGACGAGCTGCTCGACCGGGCCTCGCTCGAGACGGGGATTTCCCTCGACCGCCTGACCGCCGAGCGCGGCCGCACGACGGGCCAGCTCCAGCTCTTCGCGGGCATGGTCCGCGAGGGCGTCGACCGCGTGGTCCGCGACGCGGGCTTCACGAACCGCCGCATCGCCCTCGGCCCGGTGGCGGTTTTCGGCGCGAGCAACTTCCCGCTGGCCTTCTCGGTAGCGGGCGGCGACACCGCGTCCGCCTTCGCCGCGGGGTGTCCGGTGATCGTCAAAGCCCACCCCTCGCACCCGGGCACGTCCGAGCTCGTCGGCCGCGCGGTGCTGGCCGCCGCCGCGAAGACCGGCATGCCGGAGGGCGTGTTCTCGCTCGTGCACGGCCAGGGCCCCGAGGCCGGGAAGGTCCTCGTCAAGCACCCCGACACGCGCGCGGTCGCGTTCACGGGCTCGCTCGCCGGCGGGCGGGCGCTCTTCGACCTCGCCTCCCGGCGCCCGAACCCGGTGCCCCTCTTCGCCGAGATGGGGAGCACGAACCCGATGTTCCTGCTGCCGAACGCCCTCGCCGCGCGCCGCGCGGAAATCGCGGACGGGCTCTTCGACTCGCTCACGATAGGCGTCGGCCAGTACTGCACCAACCCGGGGCTCGTCTTCGTCGCGCGCGGGCCGGACGCCGACGCGCTGCTCGGCGACCTGCGCGCCCGCGTCGCCGCGGCGGAACCGGGCACGATGCTGAACGCCGGCATCGCGTCGGCCTATCGCGTGGCGCTCGGCGGGCTCTCCGCCCTCGCGGGCGTCGAGGTCGTGGGCGCCGAAACGGGCACCGCCGCCGAGTCCGCGTGCAGCGCGAAGCCGGCGCTGCTCGTCACCGACGCGGACCTCTGGCTCGCCGAGGCGCGCCTGCGCGAGGAGATCTTCGGTCCGGCGACGCTCGTCGTGCGCGCGGACGCGCCGGGCGACTTCGTGTGCCTCGCCGAGAAGCTGGCCGGCCAGCTCACCGCGACGGTCCACGCCGACGAGGGGGACCACGAGCTCTGCCGGGAGCTGATCCCGTTCCTGGAGGAGCGCGCCGGCCGCGTCGTGTTCAACGGGTTCCCGACGGGCGTGCGGGTCAACGCCGCGATGCACCACGGCGGGCCGTACCCCGCGACGACGGACCCGCGCTTCACCTCGGTGGGGACGGCGGCGATCGATCGGTTCCTCCGGCCGGTCTGCTACCAGGGCGTGCCGGACGAGCTCTTGGGGTAGAGCGGCCGCCTACCCGGCGACGCGCTCGATCTGTGCCACGTGCCGCTCCGCGTGGCGCGCGACGAGCTCCAGGTACTCGTACAGGTCGAGCCGGGCGTCCACCCGCGACATCCGGATCCGGTGCAGCGTCCCCTGACCGTCCGGCATCTCGTCGAGACAGGCGAGACACCGGGCGAGCTGCTCCTCCAGGCGGCGGGCGCTCTCCGCCGGCGCGGCGTCGCCCGTCGGCGTCATGTGGTCCGGATGCGCCCAGGGCCCGGGAACCGCCGCCGCCACCCGCTCCAAGTCGGTCGCGCCGCGCGGCCAGGGTTCCCCGCGCCGCAGCTTCGCCCGGGCCCGGTCGCGGATCTTCTCGACCAGGATCAGGAGGTAGTGGTTCGCGAGCGCCACGTGCTCGAGGATCTCGCGCCCGTTCCACCCGTCGGTTGAACGCTCCAACCGCTCGGGGTCGGCGCGGGACCAGCGGACCAGCTCGCCGAAGCTTCGCTCGAGCCGCTCGCGCAACTCGTCTTGGGGGGTCACCGGGTCAGACGGCGACGGGCGCGTCGTGCGGGACGGCGAGCACGCCGCGGCGCACGAACTCGAGCAGGCGCGCCTGCCGCTCCGGCGAGGGGCCGGCGATCTCCTCGGCGGTCTTCCGTCCGTCGACGCCGCGGAGCATCGAGAGCTCCTCCTCCGAGATCCGCTGCGCCGTCTGCGTCGACGTGACGAACACCGCGTGCGTGGGCGTCTCGTCGAGCTTCCCGCCCGCGTCGCCGATCCCCTGCTCGCGCGGGGGGGTGAAGACGTCGAAGTCGAAGCTCTTGAGGAAGTTCGACTCGGGGAAGGCGGGGACCATGCTCTTCAGGTCCTCCCAGGAGTCGGGGAGGGCGCCGCCGCGGTGGAAGTTGGAGATCTCGCGCGCCTTCTCCGGCTGGTCGGTCAGGTAGACGTAGAAGGCCATGCGCGTGACGGTCTCGGAGTCGCCGCGGCTGAGGTAGGCGGCGTTGAGCTCGTTGCGGTCGTAGTGCTCGCCGCCGCCGTTGCGATGGCGGTAGTCGTAGATCCCGTCCTCGTGCTGGAAGATCTCGATGTCGTAGAGGTCGCCGCCGGACATGAACACGTCGTCGTCGGGGACGATGGTGTAGGTGCCCATGTAGGAGGACAGGAGCACCGCGTCGCGGTGGTCGTCGAGGTAGCGGAAGCTCTGGCGCGCCTCCTCGGGCGTCTCGCCGGGGAAGCCGATGAACCACTGGACGCTGACCGCGATCTCGGAATTGCGCATCGCCTGGAGCATCAGGTGGACCCGCTCCAGGTCGTTGCCCTTGACCATCAGGTCGAGCACGCGCTGGCTGCCGGACTCGTAGCCGAACTGCAGGAAGCGCGCCCCGCCCTCGCTCAGGAGGTCGGTGAACTCCTGCTGGGTGAACGTCTTCTCGAACTTGGTCTCGGCGCCCCAGAAGATGCGCTCGCCGTCCGGCCGCTCGCGGTTCCACTTCGAGATGTCGCGCATCAGGCGCGGCGGCGTCAGCGGGTCCCAGAAGATGAAGTGGCGCGAGCCGGTCTGCTCCTGGATCTTCTCGATGTCCTGCGTGACCAGGCCGGCCTTGCGGAACCGGAAGTTCTGCTTGATGTCGAACGAGCAGAACGTGCACTTGCCGTAGTAGCAGCCGCGCGACGTCTGGTAGTTGACGACGGTCACCGGCAGGAAGTAGCGGCCGACCGGAACCGAGCTGAAGTCCGGCGCCGCGATCTCGTTCAGGTTCGGCAGGTCGCGCCGCGGCGGGGGGTGGATCGCGCCCTCGGCGTCGCGGTGGTACAGGTTCGCGCATTCCGTCAGGTCGCCGCCGGTCTCGAGCGCCGTCGCGAAGCGCGGGAAGCTGAGGTCGGCCTCGCCGGGCATGCCGAAGTCGGCGTAGTCGTAGAAGCGCGGGTCGGTGCAGAGCTTCTCGTGGAAGGCGGACACGATCGCGCCGCCCACCATGGTCTTGAGCTCGGGCGCGCGCCGCTTGAGCTGCTTGAGCAGCGCGAAGGCCTCGACCGTCTGCTCGTTGAAGGGGATGGTGACGGCGACGAGGTCGGGCTCGGTCGCGAGGATCTGGTCGATCACCACCTCGTCGACGATCTGGCTGATCGGGTTCTCGTAGGGCGAGGCGAGGTAACCGAAGAACTCGTCGCAGAAGCTCGTCTTGAGCTCGTTGAAGACCGGGTTCAGCGCGTACATCGTCCGCAGCAGGTTCGCGATCGTGTCGTAGGCCCAGTTCACCTTGGCCGGATCGCGGAAGAGGTCCCAGGTGCGGAGGATGTCACCGGCCTCGTCGCCGCGCGACAGACGCTCGTACGGGACCACCGTGAGCATCGCCAGCGCTTGCTTCTGCTCCGCCTCGAGCGGCGTCAGCGTCTCCTTGTCCTTGAGCCGGTCCCAGCCCCAGTCGAAGCCCCGCCTCGCGCGCGCGAGCGTCTCGGGCTGGATCAGCCGCTCGAAGACCTCGAGGTTGGCGTCGACGATCTCGACCTTGTGCCCCTCGGCGGCCAGGCAGCCGGCCAAAAGGGGCAGGGCTCCATAGGGCGAGCTGGGGACGTTCCGGTTGGGCGGATAAACGAGGGTGATGCGCATCTAGGAACCCGCAAAGCATACGCCGCCGCGGGACGTCCGGCCAATCGAGGGGGGTGTCTCCAGCATCGAACGAGGGAGGAGGGGGGCTGGAGAAAACGAGGCCCGATTCTACCGCATGGCCGCCGACAGGCGGCCGGGATCCAGCGCCTCGGCGAGCGGCTCCGGCGGCGCTCCCGCGAGCCGTTCGGCGGCGAGGCGCCCCACCTCCGGGCCCGCTCCCATGCCGCCGCCGCCGAGGCCGGCGACCCAGAAGAGGCCTTCGACGTCCGGGTCCGGGCCCACGGCGAAGCGGCCGTCGGCGGTCAGCGTGCGCACGCCGCACCAAAAGCGCGCGGGGGGCCGCGGGAGCTCGAGCTCCAGCAAGGCGGAAGCCTTTTCCACGATGAGCTCGGCGGCCGCGGGGTCCGGCTCGCACCGGTCGGGGTCCACGTCGGTCCGGTCGCAGGCGCAGCACAGGAGCCCGCCCTCCTCCGGACGGCAGTAGAAGGCCCGGTCCAGGTCCCAGAGGATCGGCCACTCGGGGTTTACCCCGGGGATCGCGAGCGTCCCCAGGAGGTGGCGCCGGGTCGGCCGCAGGCGCACCCGCGAGCCGGCGGCCGCCCCGAGCGAGCCGGCCCAGCCCCCGGCGGCGAGCACCGTGGTCGCCGCGCGGAGCTCGCTCCCGTCGGCGTGCCGCGCCGGCCGTGCCCCTGCGCCCGCGCCGCTTCGTAGAGCT
>JANQEJ010000064.1 GCA_028278425.1 Planctomycetota bacterium
CTCGATGCTCGAGGCGAACCTCACGTTCCGTGACCCGATCCTGAACCTCCAGGCCAACACCGGCGGCGCCGGCGTTGAGACTGGCGACAACGGTGGTGGTGCGACGAACGCGGCGCGTCTGGACTCGAGCAGTGGTCTCTCCACGCTCGGTATCGAGATGCGCGACCTCGCTGCGGCGGCCACTACCAACATCTCGGTGGCCGGCTTCTCGCTGACCCCGATCCCGAACCCGGGTGTCCCGGTCTTCGGCGCGCAAGCGAACCTGCTGGTCGTCCCCGACGGTGTCTTCAACGCGACGGCGACCCCGGGTGCCATCACTCCGACGGTCTTCGTCTTCACCTCGGAGGGTGCGTTCACCGGTCCCCAGTTCCCGATTCCGCCCTCCGCTCCGGGCACGGGCCCGACCCTCTACGGTCAGGGCATCATCGTCGACCTTGCTCCTCCTCCTGGTGTCAACCAGTTCAAGAACACGGGCGTAGTAAGCTGCGGCAAATAAATCGGCTTCGGCCGGTCGGCAAGTCGGCAAGTCGGCAAGCTCTTTCACATAAGTCGGTAATCAGTTCTCCCCGCGGGCAACCGCGGGAGTCCTGAGGGAGTTCGAGAGGACACCCGGAGCCTCCTCACCGCGCGGTCGGCAAACAGCGCGGTGGGGAGGCTCTCTTCTTTTTGACGACCGCAGCCGGCGCGACCAACGCGGTGCGCCTGGACACCAGCAGCGGTCTTTCCACGATCGGAATCGAGCTGCGCGACTTCGCATCGGCGTCCGTTCCCAACGTCGCGGTGGTCGGCTTCTCGCTGAACCCGATCCCGAAGCCCGGTTTCCCGTCTTCGGCGGGCAGGCGAACCTGCTGACCCCCGGCGTCCCACTCCTCTACGCGCAGGGCCCCGTCCTCGACGGGACCACGTTCACGTTCGCCAGCACCGGCGTCGCAACCTGCGGTTAGCCCATCGGCCTCTTGGCCGGTAGGCAAGTCGGCACGCTCTCTCACACCAGTCGATCATCCGTTCTCCCCGCGGGGCGCGTCGCCTTGTGCGAATCCGGATCGTCCAGTACGGTGCATACCGGCCGGCCCTTGTTCCGGAAGCTCAGGAGAAGTTCTCATGCACACTCTGCTGCGGCCCCTCGCGGCCGTCGGGGCCCTCGCGGCCACCACGGGCCTGGCTATTGCCCAGGTCAACTCGAACAACAGCACCCTCAACAACGGCGGCGACGTCGTGTTCCTGTTCTCGAGCCCGAGCTCGGGCTTCACCGCCGCCGCGAACCCGCCGGACGCCACCGGTGACTGGTACTACAAGGTCTGGAAAGGCAACCAGTCGCTGAACCACGTGACCCCCCTTGGGTCGGTCATGGAGGTCGACGGCTTCTACGAGTCCCTGTTCGACACGTTCTGGGGAACCATCGGCTCCCCGACTTCGTCGTCGGCGGACTTCTACGCGCGGACCCTGGGGCCGGCAGTTCTGTCGACGGTCAACCCCGGCGTCTACGAGCCTCTGTTCGCCACCGCCGGCTTCACGACCGAGACGCTGGTCCTCGTCGGTAACTCCGGCTTCGGCAACCCCTGCACGGTCGCTCCGTCGCTGTGCTCGCCCCCCGGCTCCACGTGCCCGCCCACGGGCTTCGTGAACGGCTACCTGGTCGAGCTCAACTTCAGCAGCACCCCGGGCACCGGCGTCATCCTTCCGGCCGACGGTACCGCGGCGTCCGATACGGCGCTGACGTACTTCGTCAACGGCGGCATGACCGCCACCGGCGGCGGCTGTGGCCTCGGCGACTACGGTCTGCAGGACGTGCACTCGACGGACGAGACGCAGCGTGACGACTTCGGCGGCGTGAACCCCGACGGCGGCTTTCAGCTCGGCGGCGGGGGCCCGCTGGCCGAGGCGGTGGTCTCGATGCTCGAAGCGAACCTGACGTTCCGCGACGCCATCCTGAACCTCCAGGCCAACACCGGCGGCGCCGGCGTTGAGGTTGGTGACAACGGCGGCGGTGCGACCAACGCCATCCGTCTCGACACGAGCAGTGGTCTTTCCACGCTCGGCATCGAGATGCGCGACCTCGCGTCGGCGGGCGGTATCAACATCGCGGTGGCCGGCTTCTCGCTGACTCCGATCCCGAACCCGGGCGTCCCGGTCTTCGGCGGGCTGGCGAACCTGCTGATCGTCCCCGACGGCGTCTTCAACTCGACGGCGGTTCCGGGTGCCATCACCCCGACGGTCTTCGTCTTCACGTCGGAGGGCGCGTTCACGGGACCTCAGTTCCCGCTCCCGCCGCTGGTTCCGGTTCCGGGTGTCCCCTTGCTCTACGGGCAGGGGATCATCATCGACCTTTCCGGACCTGGACCCGGGGCCGCCAGAGGCACGGGCGTCTCTTCCACCGGCTGATCCACTCCGTTCGGCCGGCCGGCCGGCTCTCTCGGATTCGGAGAGAGCTCCACGTGCATGGCCTCCCCACCTTGAGGTTGGTACCTCGCTGGTGGGGAGGCTCTTCACGTTGACCGGCTTCCGTCTCGCTGCAGGAAGAGATCGGTCCCTCGGGGCGGAGCGTCGTATGTGCGCCAGGTCGTCCGATCCGCCGCGAAGCAGCCGCATAGATCTGCTTGTTGGACTTCGCACCGCGCCGTAGACTGCAAGACGACCGGCCATCTCTTCGGACGCTTCGTCCGGTTTACTTTCTTTTGCTTTGGAGGACTCGCATGCGCTGCATGTTGCGACCCTTTGCGGTCGCGGTGGCCCTAGCGGCCACCACAAGCCTGGCATTCGCTCAGGTTGACTCCAACAACAGCACCCTCAACAACGGGGGTGACGTTGTTTTCCTGTACTCCAGTCCAAGCTCGGGCTTCACGGCCGCGGCCAATCCTCCGGATGCCGCGGGCGACTGGTACTACAAGGTCTGGCAAGGCAGTCAGTCGTTGGACCACGTCACTGCCCTCGGATCCGTCATGGAGGTCGACGGCTTCTATGAGTCGTTGTTCGACACGTTCTGGGGAACCATCGGTTCGCCCGCCTCGTCGTCCGCCGACTTCTACGCAAGGACCCTCGGCCCGGCCGTCGCCTCGACGGTGAACCCCGGCATTCTTGAGCCCGGGTTCGTCCAGAACGGCTTCACCACCGAGACCCTGGTCATCGTCGGGAACTCTGGCTTCGGCAATCCCTGCACGGTGGCTCCGTCGTTGTGCTCGCCTCCCGGCTCGACTTGCCCTCCCACGGGCTTCGTCAACGGCTATCTGGTCGAGCTCAACTTCAGCAGCACGCCGGGCACCGGCGTTCTCCTTCCGGCCGACGGCACTTCGTTGTCGGACACGGCGTTGACCTACTTCGTGAACGGCGGCATGACCGCGTCCGGCGGAGTGTGCGGCCTCGGCGACTACGGTCTCCAGGACGTCCACTCGACCGATGAGACGCAGGCGGATACCGCCGGTGGTCTGAACATCGACGGCGGCTTCCAACTCGGCGGCGGGGGTCCCTTGGCCGAGGCCGTGGTCTCGGTGCTCGAAGCGAACCTGACCTTCCGCATCTGCATCGTGAACCTGAAGGCCTCTACGGCCGGCGGTCCCGTCGAAATCGGCGACAACGGCGGCGGCGCGACCAACGCCCTGCGGCTGGACGTTAGCAGCGGCCTCTCCAGCGTTGGCATCGAGGTTCGTCACCTGACGACTGCGATGGTTCCCAACATCGCGGCCGCTGGATTCTCGCTGACGCGGATCCCGAACCCGGGTGTCCCGATCTTCGGCGGGCAGGCCAACCTGTTGATCGTCCCGGACGGTGTTTTCAACTCCACAGTTGCCACCGGAACGATGACAACAACGGTCTTCGTCTTTACTTCCGAAGGCGTGTTCTGTGGGCCTCAGTTCCCACTCCCGGCGTTCCTCCCTGGGCTGGTTCTCCATGCGCAGGGCCTCGTAATCGATCTGTCCAGCTTCTTCGTTACCAGCACCAACGTTGCCACCTGCATCACCATCTGAGCCGGTGTAGCAGCGGAATCGGCTGGGTCGGCAAGTCGGCACGCTCTTTCTTCAAGTCGGTTTGAGTTCTGAGAGGAACCAAAGGCCTCCCCACCTAGAGGTCGGCACCTTGAGCTTGGTGGGGGGGCTTTTTTTGTCGGCCCTCCTTCCGCGTTCGCGCCTTACACGACGCCCCGATTCCCGATGCGCCCTTGCGCGCGGGCCGTCTCTACTTCCGCGCGACCTCGCCCTGCTTGAAGAGCTCAAGCCGCGCGCGGAACTCGCCGTTGTCCGGCTGGAGGGCGATCGCCTCCTCGATGGTCGCCGTCGCGCCGGCCACGTCGCCGTTCATGAACTGGCAGCGGGCGAGCAGCTCTAGAAACTCCGCCAGGTACTCGGTGTAGCGGGCGTCGTCCATGCCGAAGCGGTCGGCCGGCTCCTTGTCGGCGAACGAGCGCACGCGCTCGGCGACGCGCGTCGCGACGGTGAGCGCGAAGGCCTTGTCGCGGGACGTGAGCTTGTCGCGCATCCCCCAGTAGAGGTCGACGAGCGAGAAGCCCCAGTCGCCCACGGTGGCCTCCGGGATGAACTTCCACGCCTCCTCGTAGGCGCGGCACGCCTTCTCCCGCTCGCCCTTCGCGTTTTCGATCTGCGCCACCCAGTCCCAGCCGCGGAAGCGGACCGGCTCGGGATGGATCTTCGGAAGGTGCGCGTACATCGGCGCCAGGTCGTACGTCGTCGGGTCGTTCGGATCGGCCGCGGTCTCCGTGATGGAATTGCGCACGTCCCAGAGCGCGAGCTGCGCGCCGATGACCGTGCGGCCCTCGGGGTCGTCCTTGCGGATCGAGTCGAGCAGCTCGAGCGCCTCCGGCTCGGCGCCGACGCTCTGGAGCTTGGTAGCGAGGTCGAAGCGCCGCTGGAGGTCGTTCGGCGCCTCGTCGGCGAGCTTGCGCAGCGTGCTGACCGTTCCGGTGCCGGCGCGGATGCGCTGGATCTCGCTCGTGAAGACCGGCAGGCTGACGTAGCCGACCAGCGCGTCCTCCGGCCGGCCGTCGCAGCCGACGATCAGCATCGTCGGGAGGGTGGTGACGTTGTAGCGCTGGACGAGCCGCGCCCCGGACGGATGGGCCGCGTTGGCGCTGTAGCAGAGGAAGCTCCCGAGCTCGCCGACCGCGCCCGCGTCGGAGAGCGTCTCCCGGTAGACGCGTGTGCAGAAGTCGCTGCCCTCCGCCCAGAAGTAGAGGAAGATCTGCCGCTCCGCCGCGTTCGCCTTGCCGAGGGCGTTCGAGAAGGGGCCTTCGAACCACTCGACCTCCGCGGTCTGGGGAAGCGCGGGGGCGACCAGGAGAGCCAGTGCGGTGATACCCATGCGTCGAACCTCGATCCTGCTACTCAGCTCCGCAGGGCGGGTAACCCGACGGAACCCGGACGCTAGCGGGATGGCGTGCTCCCGCGGCGGGACTCAGCTCGATTCGTAAAAATGGTCGAGTCCTTTGCGCAATCCCCGGCATCCCGCGGGTGAAGACCATGGCCGGCGAATCCGCGAACCCCGAGCTGCAAACCCTGCTCGACCACAAGGCGTGGGTGCAGGACCTGGCGCGCCGCCTCGTCCGCGATCCCGCGGGGGCGGACGACGTGGCCCAGGAGGCGATGCTCGCCGCGTTGCGCGACCCGGCCGCGGAGCGCCGGTCGGTGCGCGCGTGGCTCGGGACGGTGGTGCGCAACCTGGTGTGGGAGCGGATGCGGAGCGAGGACCGGCGCTGGACGCGCGAGCGGGGCGTGGCGCGCGGCGAGTCGGTGTCGTCGACGGACGAGCTCGTCGAGCGCGTCTCGGTCCACCGCGAGGTGGTCGAGGTCGTGATGACGCTGCCCGAGCACTACCGCGACGTGCTCCTGCGCCGCTACTACGAGGGCGAGACGCCCACCGAGATCGCCGAGCGGCAGGGCGTGCCGGTGTCGACGGTGAAGACGCGGCTGGCGCGCGGGCTTGCGCTGATGCGCGAAAAACTCGACGCCCGGCACGGCGGCGACGGGCGCGCGTGGCTGTCCGCGCTGGCACCGCTCGTCGGCGCGCCGGTGCCGCGGACCGGCGACCTGGCCCTGCCCGCGACGGCGAAGGCGGTGGTGGTCGTCCTCGGCGCGGCGACCGCGGCGGCGGGGCTCTTCGTTCTCCTGCGCCCCGACGCTCCGCCGCGCGAGCTCGGCGGCGCGGTGGCGCCGAGCGTCGACGACGTGGCCGGCGTCTCCGCTCCGCACGACCTCAGCGCGATCCCGGAAGCGCTCGCGGAACGCTCGGCCGAAGCGGACCCGAACGTCGGGTCGGAGGACCTCTCGTTCGCCGCGCTCAACGCCGCCGGCCGCGCCAGCCTGACCCACCGCTCGAGCCGACTCACCGGGCGCGTGCTGAGCGTCGACGGAAAGCCGCGGGGGGGCGTGCTCGTGCGGTTCGAGTCGAACCGGCTCCGGGCCGATCGGGCCCGAGAAGGACAAGGCGTGGCGATCGCCGTCGCGGAGCCGGACGGGCGCTTCGCGCTCGAGGGAGCCAGGGGCGCGGGGCGCGTGACGGTGGCGAGCACCGACGTCGTCGCGGTTCACGCCGGCGTCGTCGACGGCGTTCGTTCCGCCGACGGCGTCACGGTCCTCGTCGCACCGCGCACGACGCTCGCCGGCCGCGTGGTCGACGGCGAAGGGCGCCCGCTGGCGGACGCCCGCGTGGAGGTGCGGTTGCCCCGCGGCCTGCGCGCCCGTTTCGCCCGCGAGCTCGAACGCTCGACGGCGCTCGGCTTCGTACGCGCGACGGACGCGGGCGGCCGCTTCCGGTTCGACGACGCGCCGGAGCTCGAAGGAAGCGTCCTGCACGTCTCGCGCGAGGGATTCGAGCCGTACGACGAGCCGGCGGGCGGCGCGACCGCAGGGGAGCTGCGCGTCACGCTGCACCGGCCGGCGGCTTCCGAGGATGACCTCACCGGGCACGTCGTCGGCCCCGACGGCCTTCCCGTGGCGGACGCGCGGGTCTCCACCGGCGCGACGGTGACGCGCACCGACGAGGACGGCGTCTTCCACGTCGACCCGGGCGACGCGGCGGAGCTGATCGCGCTCGCTCCCGGCATGAGACCCGCGGTGCTCGCCGCCGAGCGCGACGCGGCGACGGGCGAGTGTCTTTGGCCGGAGCCGCTGACGCTGCGCCTCGAGGGACCCGCGCTCTCGATCCGCGGCAGGGTCGTCGCGCCGGACGGCCGCGGGCTCGGCGGCATCCGCGTGTTCGTCGCCGACCCGACGGTCTTCCGCCCGGGCGAGAAGATCGCGGACGGCAGCGTCTCGACCTTCGGCCGCCGGCTCGACGATCCGACGATGCGCGAGCTGCCCGAGCTCGTCGAGAGCGCGCTGGCCGGCGAGCCGCGCGTCCCGTGGGTCTTCGCGACGACCGAAGAAGACGGCTCCTTCGAGCTCGGCGGGCTCGGGGCGCGCGACTACACGCTCGCGGCGATCGACGTGTACACGCTGGTCAGGTCCGAGGGGCCGCGGGTGCCCGGCGGGAGCGAGGGCGTGGTTCTCACGCTCGACTCGAGCGGGCTCCTGCCGAGCGTGACCGGTCGCGTCGTCGACCGCGACGGACGCCCCGTTGCTGGCGTCGGCGTCGAGTTGAACCGCACCGTGCTCGAGCTGGAGCGCGACGGCGAGACGTTCCTCAGCGAGGGCATCCTGCGCGGCTGGCGCCGGACGCGCGGGGACGGGACCTTCGAGCTCGACGACGTCCCGCGCGAGGACGTCTGGCTGCGCCTCGAGTCGGAGGCGATCGTGCCGCGCCATTACGGGGTCCGGCCCGGCGAAGAGCTCGGCCCGAACCTCGAGATCGTCGTCGAGACGCGCAGGCACCTCCGCGTCACCGCACCGGACGCCGAACGAGTCGCCTTGCTCGACGCCGACGGCGAGGAGCTCGACCTGCTCCTCGTGCGCGGCGGACGGCGTGTGCGCCTGCGGCGCGCCGAGCTGGTCGAAGGGCGGACGGAAGTCCTGACCGTCTCCGACCGCGCGGCGGAGCTGGTGCTCTACGCGGACGGCGCGGAGCTGCGCCGTGCGGCGATCGGCCTCTTCGCCGGTGGCATCAACGACGTCCAGCCCTGACGCCGCGGTCAGAAGCGCAAGCTGACCCGCTCGGGCGAGTCGGCGGCGACGTCGAGCGTCGTCGACTCGCCGATCTGCTCGCGCCCGACGCCGACCTGGCGGCCGAGGTGCACGTCGTAGCGTCCGTGGAACACCACGGGGAGGCTCACCTCGCCGCCCTTGAGCTCGCGGCGGAAGCTCACCGGCGGATCGAGGTGGAGCGAACGGCATTGGAGATAGAGGAGCTCGCCCGGCTCCAGGTGCGGGACGTCCTCCACGGCGAGCACGAGCGAGCGCCACGCGGGGACCGCGATCTCCACGTCGGGCACGCGCGGGTCGTGCCGCCGCTCGAAGACCCGGCCGCCGACGTTCGCGCGGATCGCGACCTCCGTCAGCGGTAGCCTTTCGAGCACGACGGCTCCTTCGTCGAGGGGACCGCCGGCGAAGCGCTGCGTCACCTCGGGCAAGCCGGCCCAGACGGATCCCGAGGGAGGCGCTTCGCCCTCTGGCCCCGCGACCGTGACGCGAACGGAGAAGCCGCCGTCAAGCCGGAGCTCGACCGGCTCGTCGGTGACGGGCTCGTCGGGCCTCACCAGCGGCGCGTAGCCGTCTGCGCGGGCGAGGAGGAACACGCGGTCGGCCGCGACGTTCTCGAGCTTGAAGTAGCCGCTCGCGTCGGTCCGGCTCCGACGCGCGGCGAGCGAGCCCGCTCGGAGGATCTGCACCGACGCGTTCGCGACGCCGGAGCCGCCCGTGTTCACGACCCGGCCGGTCAGCGGGCGGAGAACGGTCTCCGGGACCTCGATCCGGAGGACGCGCCGCTCGCCCTCGGCGAGCGGAGGAACCTCGCGCTGGGCGCGCACGTTCTCGAAGCCGTCTACCACCAGCACGGTGAAGGACAATCCGGGTCGAAGCGCGCCGAGGAGCGAGACGCCGTCGTCGTCGGGGCGGAACGTCACGCTCGACGCCTCGCCGGACGTGCTGATCGACTTGTAGCCGCCGGCCTCGGGAGACCACCGCGGGCCGTCCTTTCCGCGGAAGGGTGGCTCGCGCCCCTCCAGGCGGACGAAGAGGCCGCCGGGGCCCGCCACGCGGACCTCGAGCAACGTATCGCTCGTGAGCACGATCTCGAGCGGCTGCCGCGCGAACGCGGCGGGAGTGATGGCAACCTCGGTGGGCCGAAAACCCGTGGCGACGACGCGGAGGGCGCGCGTGCCGTCGGACACGCCGACCTCGCCGTTTCCCTCGGCGTCGGTGCGCCGGCTGAGCGCCTGCGCGTCCGGAACCGGCGTGGCGCGCGCGTTCTCGATCGGCTTGCCGCCCGAGTCGCGGACGACGAAGCGGAGGGGATGAACCGCGAGCGTCGCCAGGTCGCCCGCGTCGTGCCCCTTCGTTCCGGGAGCGAACTCGAGCGTGACGTCGCGCGATCCCGCGCCGCTCGCGTCGGCGAGCCGGAGGCTCACCTTCGGCGGCAGCTCGGCGCCCATCCGGAGCAGGAAGCGGCCGTCCTCGTCCGCACGGCGGCTCGTTTCCAACGTCGTCCCGGCGTGGGTCCAGCTCGCTTCGACGCGCGCCTTCGCAACGGGCTCGCCCGTTTCCGGACGAACGACGCGTCCCGAGATCCAGGCCGCGAGGACGAGGTCGATCGCGAGACGTTCCACCGGCGCCTGGAGGTGCACGGAGATGTCGTCCGCCCACACCGGATCTTCGTCCTCCTGGCGGAGCACGAATTCGCTCGACCACGACAGCGTCCCCGCCCAGTCGATCGCCAGGCCCGTGAAGCGGAACGCGCCGCCGTCGCCGCTCGACGCGCGGAGGGCACGCACCGGACGGGCGTCGCGCTCGAGGGCGCGCCACACGGGCTCCGGCACGAAGTCCGCACCGCGATAGGGTTCCCGCGCACGGAGCTTCAGCTTGATCGGCTCCGGCGGCGGAGCTCCGTCGACGGTCACCCAGCCGGAGACGATCGCGCCGCCGAGGAGCCCGACCTCCAGCGTTCCCGGGGTGAGCTCGACGGTCTCGCGGTGGGGGGCATGCGACTCGTGGGCGATGCACAGCTCCGCGGGCGCGCCGTCGGCGACGAGCTGCGCGAGGCCCCGCTCGTCGGTCTGGCCGCTGGCGAGCACCTCCGCGCCGCGGAACACCGCCCACGCGGCCGCGGGAAGCGCCGCGCCGTCGGGGTCGACGACGAGCAGCTCGAGCCTCGGCGTCTCCTCGGGGGCGAGGTTGCGGCGCTCTTCGCGCGGAGCTTCCTCAGGGTTCGCATCCGCCGCCGGAGGCGCGACGCTCGTGAGCTCACGCTTCTCGGCTCCCCCGTCCCGGTCGGGCATCGCGACGACGGGCGCGGTTGCTTCCCCGCGCTCTCCTTCCTCGCGATCGACCCACCACCAGGCGAGAAACGCGATCGCCAGACCGACGAGGACCGCGCCGAGCAGAGAGCGCCTCATGACCTCGCCATGGTATCCGCGGAGTCACACGAAAACGGGCCGCCCGGCGCTGCCTGCCGGACGGCCCGTCCAAAGAGAGGAGAGTTCTGACGACCTAATGCTTGTGACCGTGCTCCTCCTCCTTCTCGGGGAGGTCGCTCACGAGCGCGTCGGTGGTGAGGAGCAGGCTCGCCACGGAGGTGGCGTTCTGAAGCGCCATGCGCACGACCTTCGTCGGGTCGATGACGCCGGCCTTCACCAGGTCCTCGTAGGTGTCGGTGGCCGCGTTGTAGCCGTTGTTCGCGCCCTTCGCGTTGCGGACGTTCTGGATCACGACGGCGCCGTCCTGGCCCGCGTTCTCCGCGATCTGGCGCAGCGGAGCCTCGAGCGCGCGGCGGACGATGCCCGCGCCGATCTGCTCGTCGCCGGAGAGCTTCAGGAGGTCGATCGCCTCCTGGGCGCGAAGGAGCGCGACGCCGCCGCCGGCGACGATGCCCTCTTCCACCGCGGCGCGGGTGGCGTGCAGGGCGTCCTCGACGCGGGCCTTCTTCTCCTTCATCTCCGACTCGGTCGCGGCGCCCACGTTGATCTGGGCGACGCCGCCGGCGAGCTTCGCAAGGCGCTCCTGGAGCTTCTCCTTGTCGTAATCGGACTTCGTGTTCTCGATCTCGGCCCGGATCTGCTCGATGCGGCCCTTGATCGAGTCCTTGGAGCCGGTGCCCTCGATGATCGTCGTCTCGTCCTTGGAGACGACGACCTTCTTGGCCCGGCCGAGATCGCGCATGGTCAGGCCCTCGAGGGTCTGGCCGGTGGACTCGAAGACCGGGGTGGCGCCGGTGAGGATCGCGATGTCCTCCATCATGGCCTTGCGGCGGTCGCCGAAGCCGGGCGCCTTGACGGCGACGCACGGGAACGAGCCGCGCAGGCGGTTCACGACCAGCGTCGCGAGCGCTTCGCCCTCGATGTCCTCGGCGACGATGACGAGCGGCTTTCCGCCCCGCATCACCTCCTCGAGGATCGGGATCATCTCCTTGATCGAAGAGATCTTCTTCTCGTGCACGAGGACGTAGGCGTCCTCGAGCACCGCTTCCATCGACTTCAGGTCGGTGATGAAGTGCGGGGACAGGTAGCCCTTGTCGAACTGCATGCCCTCGACCCAGTCGACCTCGGTGTCGAGGCTCTTGCCCTCCTCAACCGTGATCACGCCGTCCTTGCCGACGCGCTCCATCGCCTCGGCGATCATGCCGCCGATCTCGGAGTCGTTGTTGGCGGCGATGGCGCCGACCTGGGAGATCTCGTCGCGGCCCTTGATCGACTTCGAGCGCTTTTCGAGCTGCTCGACGACGGTCGCGACGGCCTGGTCGATGCCGCGCTTGAGCGCGACCGGGTTGGCGCCGGCGGTGACGTTCTTGAGGCCCTCCTCGAAGACGGCTTCCGCCAGGACGGTCGCGGTCGTGGTGCCGTCGCCCGCGCCCTCGTTCGTGCGCGCCGCGACTTCCTTCACGAGCTGCGCGCCCATGTTCTCGTAGGGGTCCTGCAGATCGACCTCCTTGGAGACGGTCACGCCGTCCTTGGTCACCGTCGGGCTCCCGAAGGACTTCTCGATGATCACGTTGCGCCCGCGCGGGCCCAGGGTGACTTTCACGGCGCGCGCGAGCTTGCGGACGCCGGTACGGATGTGCTCGCGCGCTTCGGCGTCGTAGCTGATCTGTTTGGCCATCGGATCGGTCTCCTAACTCGAAGGTGTCGTCAGCCGATGATGCCGAGGATGTCGTCCTCGCGCATGATGAGGTACTCCTCGCCCAGGTACTTGACCTCGGTGCCGGCGTAGGAGCTGAAGAGCACGCGGTCGCCCGCCTTCACGGACAGGGGCTGACGCTTCCCGTCGACGACGGCGCCTTCGCCGCACGCGATGACCTTGCCTTCCTTCGGCTTGTCCTTGGCGCTCTCGGGCAGGAGGATGCCGCCGGCCGTCTTGTCTTCCGCTTCGGCCCGCTGCACGAGAACGCGGTCGCCGAGGGGGGTGATGTTCACCTTGCTCTTGGTCTTCGTTGCCATGGGATTGAGCTCTCCTGTGACTCTCTCTTTCTTGTCGTTGGGGTGGGTGTCTCGGGACGCGCGTCGCGCGCCCGTGGTCAGTTGCGCTCCTCCGGACGGAGGAAGCCCTCGGGCCAGAGGTCGACCGCGCGCAGGATCTCGCTCCGGAGCAAGGCGGGGTCGATGGGCTTGTGCAGGATCCCGCAGGCTCCGGCTTCGATCGCCTGCCGCTCGAGCGCGCTCGTCCAGTCGCCGGAGTAGACGAGGCAGGGAAGCCCGCGGCGCTCGCGGCGGAGGAGCGGAAGCGCCTCGAGGCCGGTGCAGCCGGGCATGTGGAGGTCGAGCAGCGCGGCGTCCACCGCGGACGCCCGGGCGAGCTCGACCGCTTCCCAGCCGGTCTCCGCCTCGAGCACGTCGAGGCCGATGCCCGTCAGGAGCTCGGCGACCACGACGCGGAGCTCGTGGTCGTCGTCGGCGACGAGGATGCGGGACGAGATGGACATACGGGTTCCGGGGAACGAGCGCGGCCGGAAAGCAAAGCCTGTGCCCGCTCCAGGTCGGCCGATGGAGGGCCGTAACCTCTTGTTTTGCAAAGGGTTGTCGTCTCGCCGCGCTCTGCCTTGGGCCGGTGGCACGCGGCCGTCGCTGTCAAATCGGCAGCGCGGTTGGGGGCGCCGGCGGCTGGCTGTCAGGTTGGCAGGAGGCGAAGCACGACTCCAGATCGGCCTTTCGCGCGGCCGAAAGGAGAAGCCGGCCCCCGGGGCGCCGACCGGTCATGCATCCCATCCTGCGCGAGATTCTCCAGAGCGTTCACGCGCTCGACCCCTTTCCCGAGGTGGCGAGCAAGCTGCTCGAGCTGATGATGCAGGACGACATCGATCCGCAGGAGGTGATCGAGGTGGTCCGCACCGACGGCGGCGTCACGGCCAAGGTGCTCCAGCTCGCGAACTCCTCGCAGGAAGGCGCGCGGATCGCCATCGCGTCGCTCGACGGAGCCAAGCGGCTCGGAACGCGGCGGCTGATCAACCTGATCCTGACCACGTGCGCGGAGAGCTTCTACGCCGGGATGGGCTCCGCGTCCCTGCGCTCGTCACGGAGCCTCTGGGAGGAGTCGGTGACCAACGCGCTGGCCTGCCGCATCGTCGCGAAGCTGCAGGGCGAGACGGACCCCGAGCTCGCGTACACCGTTGGCCTGCTGCAGAACATCGGCCACGTCGTGCTCGACCGGTTCCTCGCCCGCGAGCGCGACGAGATCCTCGGGCGCGTCGACCTCGGCATGAGCACGATCGACGCCGAGCGCGAGGTGCTCGGCATCGACCACGCCGACGTCGCGAGCCGCCTCGTGCGCAAGTGGCAGTTCCCGGCGATCCTGGTGGACACCATTCGCCACCACCACGCGCCGGGACGCGGCGCGGTGGATCCCACCCTTTGCGCCGCCGCCAACCTCGGCGAGGGCATGACGTGGTACGTGCTCGGCGAGGACGGCATCGCGTCGCTCGCCTACGGCGTGTCGGGGCAGGCGCTGCCGATGACCAAGCTCACGGAGCGCCAATTTCCGCAGATCCGCGACGAGCTCCTGCGCGAGCTCGAGCTCCAGCGCGAGCTGATCAGCTCGACGCGGGAAGAGGCCGCCTAGCTCCGGGCCGCGGCCTGCGCGCGCCAGAGCGACTCCTGGAAGGAGGCGTGCGCGCGCTGGTAGAACTCGATGCGTGACTCCAGACCGGGTTTCGCCGTCGCCATGCCGATCGCGGCGCGGATCGGAGGCCCGTCGAGCGTGCGGGCGGCGGCGAGCAGCTCCTCTTCGAGGCGGCACGCGCGCGGGACCGCTCCGCCGGAGGTGATTCCGGAGAAGCCGACCCCGAAGATGCCGTTGCCGAGGTAGCCGCGCAGGTCCGCGGGATCGGTCACCTGCGTCAAAGCCTGGGCGACGCGCTGCACCGACTCCTGGTCCCAGGGCATCTCGAAGCCGCCTTCGGCTTCCTCCTCGAGGATGGACACGAGCATCAGCGTGTAGGAGGAGAGCCCGGCGCTACCCGCCAGCGCTGTGTCCAGGTTTTCGAAGAAGCTCGCGCGCGAGAGCACGCCCGTGGGGAGGTCGCGCTTCGGGTTGCTTCCGCGGAACACCCGCGCCCGCTCGGGCAGGAGCGGAGCGATGTAGGTCACCTGCTCGGCGACCTTCCTGATCGTCGCGATGCGCTCGACGGCGAAGATGGTGAGCACCGCGCCGAGGGTCATCGCGCCGCCGGCGACCAGCGCCGCGGGAAGGCCGTAGGCGAGCTGGACGGCGCCGAGCAGCATGCCCACCGACAGGCAGAGCGCGAGCACCGCGTAGTAGTGGAAGACCTCGAGGGCGCGTCCCGCGACGCTCTCGATCAGGAATGCGTCCTCCGCGCTGGGCTCCGCGCGGGGGAGGCCCCAAGCGCCGAGGACGTGGATCGGCCGTGCGTGGCCGAGCACGCGCAGCGTCTGCACCGTGCCGGCGAGCACGAAGCCCAGCACCAGGAGCGGCGTCGCCAGGTCGACGAGCGCCATCAGGAAGTGATGGCCGAAGCTCGAAGCCGGAACGCCCATCTCGACGAGGATGCCCGCGACCGCGAGCAGGGCGAGAAGGAGGATCAGTCCGCCCAGGTAGGCCAGGATCTCCTCCACGGCGCGTAGCGCGCTTTCGGCTCTCCCCGTCTCCAGGCCGGGACCTAGCGATGCGCGCACGCGCGTCATCGGAATGCGTTGCTCTGAGCTCACGTCGGTCTGGGCGCTTCTAGATCGGCCGGAAGGGCGCCGGAGTTGAATCGCCCCGGATCCGGGTTTGGCAGAATGGGGGGGTGAACGTGCCCCTAGCCCCCCTTCTTGCGGCCGCCATGGCCGTTTTGGAGCCGCCAGCCGGGTGATCGAGCTCTCGGCCGAAGCGCGCTTTCTCGTCGCGGAACGCCCCGTTTTCGACGCGCACGTCGACTCCCTGCAGCGGATGCTGGACCTGGGGCACGACCTCGGCGAGCGGGGGCCGGGTCAGCTCGACGTCGTCCGCGCCGGGGAGGGCGGCCTGGGCGCCGTCGTGCTCGTCTGCTGGGTCGATCCGGGCTACCTCCCCGACGGAGCCTTCGACCGCGCGGCGGCGTTGCTCTCCACGGCGCACGAGCTCGCGGAGCGGCACCCCGGCAAGGTCCGGCTCGTCCGCGACGGCGCGGAGCTCGCGGCTGCGCGCGCCGACGGCGTTCTCGCCGCCATTCCGGGCATCGAGGGCGGGCACGCGATCGAGGAGAGCCTCGAGCGGCTCCACCGCTTTCACGCGCGCGGGCTGCGCGTGATGACGCTCGTGTGGAACAACCACTTGCCGTGGATCCGCTCCTGTCAGGTCTGCACGGACGAGACGATTCCCGCGGGCCTCTCCGCCTTCGGGCGCGAGGTCGTCGCGGAGATGAACCGCCTCGGCGTGGTCGTCGACCTCTCCCACGCGGGCGAGCGCTCGTTTTTCGACGCGCTCGAGGCGACGAGCCGGCCGGTGATCGCGAGCCACTCGGGCTGCCGCGCGCTGCACGATCACCCGCGCAACCTGACCGACGACCAGCTCCGCGCGCTGCGCGACAACGGCGGCGTCGTCGGGATCGTGTTTCATCCCGGCTTCCTCTGCGCCGAAGCGCGCGCGGAGGAGGAACGGGTCCGGGCGAGCGCCGAGTACCGCTCGCTCACCGGAGCGAACCAGACCGCGTTGTCCCTCGCGCAGTCGGAGTGCCTCCGCGCGCGTGCGAAACCGCTCGCGGCGTCGCGCTTGATCGAACACGTCGTCCACGCGGTCGAGATCGCGGGTATCGAGCACGTGGGCGTCGGTTCGGACTTCGACGGCATCCAGCGCGGCCCCGCGGGGCTCGAGGATGCTTCGCGGTATGGTTCCTTGGCGGAGTTGCTGCTCCGGGAAGGCTTTTCGATGGACGAAACACGACGCGTCCTGGGAGCTAACATGGAGCGCGTCTTCGCCGAGGTCACCTCCCCAGCAGGAAAGCCATGAAACAAGCCCTCCCCCTCGCCGCAGCCCTTTTCTTCACGGGGTCTCTCGCGGGAGCCCAGTTCGCGGTTCAGATCAACGAGGTTCTCTACAACCCGACCGGACCCGACGCCGGGCTGCAGCGGATCGAGCTCTACAACGCGGACGTCCAGGAGGCCAACCTGTTCGGCTACACGCTGGGGATCTGCTATCCCGGGACGCTGCTCGACAACCGGACCTACTGGCCGTTCCCGACGGGCTTCAAGATCCCGCCGATGGGGTACGTGACCGTCCACTACCTGACCGACGGCGTCGACACGAACTTCGACTTCTTCACGGGGACGAGCGGAGCGGGCTTCACCTGCGTGACGCCGCCCAAGCTGATGGACAACTCCGAAGGCAGCGTCGTGCTCTTCGACACGACCGACTGCGCGCAGTTCTCGAACCCCGTGCACGTCATCGACTTCGTCCAGTGGGGCGGCCAGACGCACCACGACGTCCAGGCGCACGTGGCCGGCGTCTGGCAGACCGGGACCTTCGTGGAAGCCTTCCCGGAGGGGCGTTCGATGTCGTACGACGGCGACGGCGACGCCGTGGAGGACTGGTGGGCGGACAAGTCGCCCACGATCGGTCTCTTCAACGGAAGCCCGGGCAACCCCTTCGAGCAGAACTACGGCGCCGGCTGCGCCGGCACGCCGGGGGTGCCCGCGATGGCGACGGCGGGCGGGCCGTCCGCGATGGGCAACGAGTCGTACAAGATCCTGGTCGAGGGCGCCCTCGCCGGGGCTCCGGCGATCGTGGGGCTCGGCAGCAACAACACGACGCTGCCGCTCTTCGGCTGTACGCTGCTCGTCGATCCCGCCACGCTCATCCTGCAGCTCGTGAGCACGGTCGACCCCGGCGGCACCGCGACGTTCCCGCTGCCGGTGCCCGACGACCTGACGCTCCTGGGCGCGCCGCTCTTCCTTCAGGGGGTCGTGATCGATGCGGGTTCGCCCAGCGGCGTCATCGCCTTCTCGGACGGACTGAACGTAGCCATCTGATCGACCGATCGGGACAATGGCGGCGGGAACGAACGCCGCCCCCTTGACGGCCCTTCACGCAGAACCTCCCGGCGTCGAGGACGCGCGCCGGCGCACGCGCGAGCGCTCGGCGCTCTGCGTCGCCGTCCTGATCGCGGCTCTGGCGTGCGTCTTCCTCGGCCGCATCGTCCATCAGACCGAGTGGACGATGGACGCCGACGAGGCGGTGCACGCGACCGAAGCTCTGCGCCTGCACGACGACCTGGCGCGCGGGCGGCTCGGCGCGTTCTTCCGCGACACCTACTTCCCCGAGCGCTGGCAGCCGCCGGTCAACCCGCACGTCCGCTGGTACCCGTTCGTGCACGCCTGGTCCGTTCTGCCGTCCTTCGCCGTCCTCGGGCCGTCTGACTTCTCCGCGCGGCTGCCGTCGATCGTCTTTCTCTTCGGCACGTGCCTCGTGTTCTTCGAGCTCGGACGCAGGCTCTCGCCGCGGCACGGGGGCATGAGCGGCCTCCTCGCCGTGGCCCTCTTGCTCGCGTCGCCGAACGTGCTCACGTTCTGCGCGCAAAGCCTGATCGAGCCCGCCTCGCTCTTCTTCTCGTTCCTCGCGCTGCTCGCGTACGTCTGGTCGCTGGAGCGCGATCACCCGCGTGGCCGCGCCGCGCTGGCCGGAGCGGCGCTCGGCTTGGCGATGTGGACCAAGTACGACCACGGCGGGCTGCTCGCGTTGTGCCTGGGCGTCTCCGAACTGATGCGCAACCGCCTCAACGTGGCGCTCATGCTGCGCACGGGCTCCGGGCAGTTGTTCCTCATCGCGCTAGCGATGATCGCTCTCTGGTTCGCGCACCCGGACAAGATCGACGCGCTCAAGGACAGCGTGAGCCATCCGTTCTACGGCAGCTCGCGGCTGATCTTCCTCGACTTCGTGCTCACCTGGTTCACCGAGTACGGGTCGAGCCTCGCGATGGGCGCCGTCGCGATCGCCGCGTTTCTCGTCGCGTGGCGGAGCCGCGAGCCGGGGATGCGCGCCCTCTGGATCTGGATCCTCGTGACGACGTTCTTCCTGGCGGTCCGCGCGCGCTTCCACTTCCGCTACAACTTCGTCGAGGCGCCGGGCTTCCTGCTTCTCGCCGCGGTGCTGTTGCCGGGATGGGTCGAGCGATGGTCGCTCAAGCTCGGCGGGCACGCGGTCCGCGGCCGCCTCGGATGGGGGCTCGCCCTCGGCGTCGCCGGCGCGGCGGGGGTGATGATCGGCGGCGCGCTGGCGCTCGGACCCGACGGCGTCTTCGAGCGGCTGCGCGGCTCCTTCGCGTGGTTCCACGGGTTGCGCGAGGACGCGTGGGGAATGTCGCTCGGTCCCGACCACTACGTCGATCACTTCGCCGCGCTCTACCGCGACGTCGTTCACTACCTGGGGGCGTCGCTCGCCGTGCTGGGCCTCGGCGTTCTCATCGTCGGCGTCGCCGCGATCGTGCTCGAGCGCAACGCCGGTGAGCGCGCTCACGCCCGGGCGGCGCTTTGGTGCGCTCTGGCGGTCGCCGCCGTCCCCGGAGCGGCGCGCCTGTACGCGAACCTCCCCGGGATGGTCGAGTGGGAGCTCGAGAGCCACCCCGCGCTCAACGAGGTGTACGCCTTCGTGCGCGAGCACGCGCCCGCGCCGACGACCATTCTGCTCGGCGGCGGTTGGGATCAGCTCACGAACAACGGTGTGGCCTGGTACCACCTAACGGGGGCCGACGGGGAGCGGCCGAACTACGGCGAGGTGCGCGTGGTCGGCGACATGATCGGAAGCGTCGTCTTCCCGCCCGAGCCGCGCATCGAGCACTGGGCGCGCGTGCTCGGGGAGGGTTCTCCCGAGGAGCTGCCCGACCGCCTGGTTCTGGTCGACCACGGCGACGACTTCCTCTACGAGGCGCGGATGGGGCCCGAGGCGTCGGTCTACCGCGCGGTCGTCGCCGCCCGGGGCGGCTACCGGCCGCTCGCGTCGCGCGACTTCGAGGCGCTCGGGTGCCGGGTCGAGATCCTCGGGCGCTCGGGCGAGCCCGGGGCCGCCGTCGACGGCGTCACGGGAATCCTCGCCGCCCACGGCATCGGGCCCGACACGCCCGGCAACGCGTCACGCACCCTGGTCGGCGAGGGGGGCTGGGTGATGAAGGACGAGGCCCTGCGCCACTTCGTGCGCCGGTAGCTCCGAGACTCCCGGGGGTAGTCCGCCCCGGGAACCGAAAGAGGAGGGACGAGGGAGGAACACAGCTCGGTTCCCGGGACGGTTCCCAACTGCCGCGTCTGCCCGCTGCGTGAGGGTCGTCTCAGCGTCTCGGAGTGGTTTGTTAGGTCGCCTGCCCCGAGAGCCGAAGGAGGAACGAGGAGGGAGAGAGTTCCAATAAGGTGGAGGCCACACGGGCTCTCGGGGCAGGTCTTCGGCCTGCCGTTTTCGTGGCCTCCCCGGCACCTAACCACCCGAGAACCGCCGGTCCGGCCCTTCGGCTTTCCGGCAAAAAAGACGGTCGGGGCTCCGCGCCGCCCGCTCTAGCCGCCGCCCCCGTCCCGCCACAGGAGGAGCGCCGCCTGGAGGGCCGCGTCGGCCTCCTCGTCCATCCCGAGGGAGCGGTAGGCCAGCTCGGCGACCGCGAACCCGAAGGCGTCGAGACCCTGGGTCTGACGGACGATGTCGAGCAGGAGGAGCGCCTCCACGTAGAAGCCTTCGCGGGCGAGGCCCAGGGCGAGGTTCTCCTGGACGAGCGGGTCGGTGGGCTCCATGAAGAGCGCCATCGCGCTGGCCTGGAACGCGAGGCCGTAGAGCTCGTCGTCGTCGTGGTCGAGGGTGAGGGCCTTGTTGCTGACCGCGAAGAGGATCTTGACGCTGGGCACGTCGGCGTCCATCGCCGCGGCCACCTTCTCCTTGAGCTCCTCCAGCGCGTCCGGAGCGAGCTCGAGCTGCGGTTCGGGGTCGGCGTTCTCCGGGCCGTCCGCCGTCTCCCCCGCTTCCACGTCCGCCACGGCCTCCAGCTCGTGGGGGTCGAACCAGTCCACCGCGGGCTGGTCGGGGCTCGACCCTTCGGGTCGGACCGCCAGGGCACCCGGGCTGTCGGGGCCCAGCACGCGCTCGCCCTCCCGGACGACGAGGCCGTGGAGCCTCTCGCCCAGCTCGAAGGGCACGCTTTCGTACGCGCGGAGCGCGCGCGCGACGACCGCGGCCAGCGGATGGTCGTCCGGCACGTCCCGCTGGCGAAGCCGGATCACGGCCTCGACGGCGGCGCGGAAGCGCTCGGAGAGCTCCGCCGACGGCTCCCCGGCCGACAGCTTGTGCGCGAGCTCCTGAAACTCGCGCAGCGCCTGGATGAGCGGCTTCTGGGCGCCGGCGAGCTTGGCGCGCCGCAGCCACGCGTCCCCGGCGACCTTGGAGTGCGCGAACGGGCTCGTGCACGCCAGGCGGTGCTCGGCCGCGAGCTCCCATTGAGCGTTGCGCTGGTAGTGGGCGATCAGGCGCAGCGCGCCGTGGACCGCCGCCCGGCTGTTCTCGCCGCGCGTCGCGACGAGACCCTCGTGCGCGCTGACGAGCCAGCCCTCGGCCTTCGGTTCGCCGAGGTGCGACAGGCAGGCTCCGTAGAGCGATTCGACCTCGCTGCGCAGCCAGTGCCCGCGCGGGAAGGCCGAACGGAAGGGCTCCAGCTTCGCGTGCACCAGAAGCGCGGCCTCGGCGCTCTGGCCGTGACGGTTGAGCAGGGTCACCAGCGCGTCCAGGCTGCGGACCACCTCGGGGTCGAGCTCGCCGAGGGCCTCGGTGCGAAGCTCGAGCGAGCGCTTCAGGAACGGCGCGCCCTCGGGCGCGGCGAGGTGGAAGCCCAGATACGAGCCGGCGTACTCGTAAGCGTCGGAGACGACGTAGTCGAGCGGACCGGCCTTGCCCAGGGAGCCGGCCGCGCCGGCGCCCGCCAGATCGAGCAGGTCGTCCAGATCGTCGAAGTCGCCCGACTTCAAGTTGTTCAAGAGGTCGTCGAGCACGCCGGCCACCTGCGGGTGCTCGTCCCGGAGCATGTCGACGCCGAGAGCGACGGCGCGCTCGCCGAGCTCGATCTGGTCGAAGGCCGTGGCGTCGCCCTGGAGCCGCCACATGCTCCAGAGGGTCCCGTAGAGCTCGCTTCTCGGCGCCTGAAGCTCGGTCTGCAGGTCGAACGCGCGCGACAGGTGCTCGCCCGCGAGAGCGAACTGCCCCCGTGCGTGCAGCGCCCGGCCGAGCGCCAGCCGCAGCTCGGACTCCGCCTCGGGATCGTCGGCGTAATCGTTGCGGATGCGCTCGCCCGCCCGGTGAAGGAACGAGATGACGCTCTCGTCATGGCGGACCGGGGTCTCCGGGTCGACCAGGGCGAGCAGTCCCGCCAGGTCGGAGGAGAGCAGCTTGAACCGGTCCTTCTCCTTGGAAACGCGTTCGAGCGCGTCCACGGCCTCCTGCCGTCGAAGCTCGCCCTCGTCCCGTGCCGCGATGGCCGCCTCGCGGGATTCCAAAGCCCAGTCGCGCTGCTCGGCCGCGCGGACGAAGCCGACGCCGGTTCCGATGAGGCCTCCCACGAGGGTGACGAGGACGATCCCCGCCGCGGCGACCGCCTGGCGGTGGCGTCGCACGAACTTCTCGACCCGATAGCGGGGGCTCGGCGGGCCGGCGAGGACCGTTCGGTGGTCCAGGTGGCGGCGGACGTCGCTGGCCAGCATCGCGGCGCTCGCGTAACGGCGCTCGGGGTCGCGCTCCATCGCCTTGAGGGTGATCCAGTCCAGGTCGCCGCTCAGCCTTCGGATCAGGGTGCGCCGGTCGACGCCGCGCGTCATCGCCAGCTTGGTGGTCGAGTCGCCGAGGCGGGAGAGCTTCGTGCTCGGAGCCAGCGGGTCGGTCCGCTGGAGAAGCGACGACACCTCGGACGGCGACTTGCCTTTGAGCGTGTCCGTGTCGAACGGCAGCACGCCGGCGAGCAGCTCGTAGAGCAGCACGCCGAGCGAATAGACGTCGCTGCGCCGGTCGACCTCCACGTCCGGCTCCGCCTGCTCCGGGCTCATGTAGTAGCAGGTTCCGATGACCTCGCTCGCCCGCGTCGCGCGCTCCTCCTCGTCGGCGGCTCCCGTCGCACGGGCGATCCCGAAGTCGATGACCTTCGGGACGGCGCGGCCGTCGCGCTCCGTGACGAGCACGTTGGACGGCTTGAGGTCGCGGTGGACGATGCCCTTGCCGTGCGCGTGGTGCACCGCCTCGCAGACGCGGATGAAGAGCTCGAGGCGCGCGCGAAGGTCGAGGCCCAGGTCGTCGCAATAGTCGTTGATCGGAGCTCCCGGAGCGTACTCCATGACGAAGTACGGCCGGCCGCTGTCGGTCGCCCCGCCGTCGTAGATCCGGGCGATGCTCGGGTGGTCCATCATCGCGAGCGTCTGGCGCTCGTTCTTGAAGCGCGCGACGACGCGTCGGGTGTCCATCCCGAGCTTGATGATCTTGAGCGCGACCTGGCGCCGCACCGGCTCCTCCTGCTCGGCCCGGTAGACGGAGCCCATGCCGCCCTCGCCGATCTTGTCGAGGATGCGGTAGCGGCCGATGCGCTCCGTGCGGGAGCCGCGGACCACCTCGTGGGCGATGCTCGACTCGTCCGCGCCGCGGTCCGTTTCCTCCCGCGGGCGCCAGTCGCCCGAGAGGATCGGACTGTGCAGGAAATGTTTGGTGCCGTCGTCGTCCTGGCGCAGCAGCGAGACCAGCTCGTCGCGGAGCATCTCGTCTTCGCCGCAGTGCCGGAGGAAGAACTCCTCCCGCTCGTCGCGCGGCAGGTCGGCGGCGAGGCGGAACAGCTCTTCCAGCTTCCTAGCGCGATTCTCCTCGTTCACGGCTATCTCCTCCGCTCGGGCTCGAACGACTCCACTTCCTTCTGAAGCCAGGAACGTGCGAACCGCCACTCGTGTTCCACCCGTGTCAGCGGAAGATTCAGAACTTCCGCCACCTCCCTCATCGTCAGCCCCGTGAAGAAGCGGAGCATGACGACCTTCGCCTTGCGCTCGTCGCGCGCCTCGAGCCGCTGGAGCGCGTCGTGGAGGATCAGGAGCTCCTCGACCGAGTCGCTCGCCCCGATGCCGGTGATCTGCCCCGTTTCGGCCTGGATCCTGGGTCCGCCCCGCTTGAGGCTGGCCTTGCTGCGGGCCTGCTCGACCAGGATGTTGCGCATGGCCTTCGCGGCCGCCCCGAAGAAGTGAGCCCGGCAGTCCCAGCCCGGGTCGTCGTCTCCCACCACCCGCACCCACGCCTCGTGGACCAGCGCCGTGGCCTGGAGGGTCTGACCCGGACCCATCCGGGCGAGGCGGTAACGCGCGATCCGGCGCAGCTCGTCGTAGACCAGCGGGAGCAGCTCCTCCGCGGCCCTGGCCTCGTTGTTCGAGACGGCCTGGAGCACCTGGGTGATCAGGTTCGGGTCGGTCGCCGCGCGGGATGGCTGCAATGGAACCTCGGAACGGCTCGTGGGGAGGGGGATTCGCTCCGGAGCGTAGCCGAGGGACGCCGCACGGCCGCTCGCGGAAGGCATCGGAAGAGCCGTTAGCGATTAGGACACGAAGTCCGAACGTTTACTTAGGAAAATCCGGGATCTCGGCCGCCAGCCGGCGCGCCAGGATCCCGGCGACGAGGCGGTTGCCCAGGGCGTTGTAGTGCCCGTCTTCTTGGTAGTAGAGCTCGACTTCGCTTTTGGGGAGGGCGTCGAAGTCCTCCCGGAGGTCCAGGAAGGGGACGTCGAGGGTTTCGGCGAACCTCGAGAGCCACGCGGAGACCTCGCCCGCGCGCCCGATGGCCCGGTCCCGCAGGGGGAGCTGCAGCAGGACGAGGGGGTGCCCGCGCTCGCGGCACAGGGCGGCGAGGTCCCGGAAGAGGAGCTCCGCCTCCGCCCGGTAGGGGAGCGGGGTGCCGACCGCGGCGGGATCGACCCCCGGGGGCGGCAGGTCGCGGCGGGTGAGCCGCTTTAGGAATTCGAAGATCGCGAGCCGCTCCCGGAAGCGCCCGAACCGCCGTCCGCCGCCCTTGCTCCAGTCGTCGGGGACGGGCTGGTTCTCGACGCGGAGCTCGCCGTCGACCGCGCGCAGGTAGGGCTTCGAGTACTCGCCGTTGAACTTGGGCTCGAGCATGCGGTCGAAGTCCGGGGCGATGAAAGCGAAGAGCAGGAGATCGCAATCGAGAGCGACGCCGTCGCGGCGGTACCACAGCCACGCCTGGTCGACGCCGTAGCCGCCCTGCCCCATGTTGACCGCCTGGATGCGCGGGTCGAGCGCCTCCAGCTTCGCACCGTAGGTCTCCTCGTCGTCGACGCCGTACCCGAGCGTGAACGAGTCGCCGACGCAGACGATGCGGTAGCGCCCCTCGGACACCTCGGCGGTGTACTCCTCCAGCGCGCGGAAGCCCCGCGCGTTGGTGGTCAGGTGGCGGTGCTCGCCGTAGAGGTCGGACACGCGCACCGACTTCCGGTGGCTCCAGCCGAGGTCGGCGTCGTAGGCGCAGTGCAGCTCCTCGCGGATCCCGGTCTCGTCCCCCGCGTCGCGCCAGGCCAGGATCGCGCTCGTGGCGCCCTCGGCGAGCAGCAGGAACCCGACGCCGACGGAGCAGGCGAGCAGGACCTTGCTCCACACGCTTACGCGCGGCCGCCGGTCCTCGGTTTCGGGCTCGAGCTCCAAGGTCAATCGGCTTCGAGCTCGAAGTCGTCGCTCGCGACGCCGATGCGCTGACCGCGGTGCGTGACGACGGCGTCGCCGCGGTTCCCTTTCCACACGATGCGACCGCAGTCGCGACCCGGCTTGCCCGGGTCGTCCAGGTTGATCCGTCCGCCGCGGAACTCGCAGTCGGTCACGATGAGCTCCTCGCAGCCCTTGATCTGCACGATCGGCCGGTTCGGCGATTCGTGGTGGACCTTGACGCGGGTGAGCTCGACGCGGCCCTGGGTGAACGGCGGTTCGAAGCCCTTCTTCTTCTCGCGCGGCTCCCACCAGCTCGTGTCGCGGTCGGGGTGCTGTCCCTCGGCCTCGATCAAGAGGCCGCCGAAGGTCGCCCTCCCCGGCGTCCCGTCGAGACCGGCGAGGATCTCGACGTCCTCGAGGACGACGTCCTGCCCGGTGCCGAAGATCGACACCTGGAAGGCGGCGCGGTCGGGGTTGAACGAGTTCTCGTGGAACCACGTGTTGCGCACCACGATCGCGCCCTTGGCCGGGCCGCGGCCGAGGTTCGTCTCGTAGGGACGGTTGACGAGCTGCAGGCCCTGGCCGCCGTTGTGGTGGATGTAGCAGTCCGTCAGGGTCAGCGCGCCGGCGACGTTAAAGTAGATCGCGTGGCCCTCGTCGTGCTTGGGCGTGTGCTGGCCGAAGCCGGTGATCTCCACGCGCGAGAGCGTGGTGTCGACCATGTCGTAGCCGCGCATCGCCCAGTACGAGCGGCGGTCCGGCACGGTGTTCGGCTCGACGCGCAGGATGCAGTTCTCCAGCGTCGTTCCCGTGTACGGTCCGCCGCCCTGGTAGGCCATGAACGCGGTGCGCGCCGACGCCTGCACGATCGTGTCGCGCAGGGTGTAGTTCCCGTCGCCGCGCATGAGCGAGACGGTGTCCGACGAGCTCCCCGGCTTCCACGGAAGGACCTTCCACTTCTTCGGCGGGATCGGACCCGGTTCGCCGCCGGCGGCCAACGGTGTTCGACTCGGTGCATCCTTCTCCTCGCCCGCCTTCTCTTCTTCGAGCTCAGGCTCGATCCCGGACTCGGCCGGCCGCCAGGGCGAGCGCCGGAACCACTGGTCCTCCGACACGGGCGGATCGGGGCCGTCGCCGAAGCACGCCGCCGGAAGACCGACGGCGAGGATCGCGGGGAGAAGGACGAAGCGGGGCATGACGCGGGCTGTACATCGGCCGCACGGCCGGGGCGGAGCTAGGCTAACCGGGCATTCGGACGTGGTCGATCAGCTCCTGGATTCGCTGGGGCGGCGCCGGCGTGAAGCGCGAGACCAGGAGCGCCACCGCGAAGTTGATCAACATGCCCAGCGTGCCGATGCCGACCGGCGAGATGCCGAGGAACCAGTTCTCCGGGGTGTTCGCCTCCGGGTTGACGAAGCTGAAGTAGACGATGTAACCGGCGGTGAAGAGGATCCCCGCGAGCATCCCCGCGACGGCGCCCTCGCGGTTCATCCGGCGGGAGAAGATCCCGAGCAGGATGGCCGGGAAAAAGGAGGACGCGGCGAGCCCGAACGCGAAGGCGACGACCTCGCCCACGTACGCGGGCGGGTTGATGCCGAGATAGCCCGCGACCCCGACGGCCACCGCGGCGCTCGCTCGCGCGGCGAGCAGCTCGCCGCCCTCGGAGATCTTAGGTCTGAGCGCTCGCTTCAACAGGTCGTGACTGATCGCCGTCGACACGACGAGCAGCAGTCCCGCCGCCGTGGAGAGCGCGGCGGCGAGCCCTCCCGCCGCCACCAGGGCGACGACCCAGTTGGGCAGCGCGGCGATCTGCGGGTTGGCGAGGACCATGATGTCCTTGTCGACGTGCAGCTCGTTCTTCTCGGGGTCGCCGGCATAGTCGACGACGCCGTTCCCGTTCTTGTCGTCGAACTCGATCAGGTCGATCTCCTCCCAGCTCGCCACCCACGCGGGAAGCTCGGAGTAGCGCTCGCCGGCGACGGTGGAGAGCAGGTTGGTCCGCGCGAAGACGGCCACCGCCGGTGCCGCGGTGTAGAGGATGGCGATGAAGACCAACGCCCATCCGACCGAGACGCGCGCGTCGCGCACTCGCTTCACCGTGTAGAAGCGGATGATCACGTGCGGCAACCCCGCCGTCCCCACCATCAGCGCGGCCGTGATGAAGAACACGTCGATGGTCGAGCGCGAGCCGTCGGTGTAGGCGGCGAAACCGAGTTCCTCGTGCAGGCGATCGAGCCGGTCCAGGAGGAACTCTCCGGACTCCTGATAGGTCCCCCCGAACCCGAGCTGCGGAACGACGCTGTCCGCCACCAGGATCGAGATGAAGACCGCCGGCACCATGTACGCGAAGATCAGGACGCAGTACTGGGCCACCTGCGTGTAGGTGATGCCCTTCATGCCGCCGAGCACCGCGTAGAAGAAGACGACCCCGCAGCCGATCATCACGCCGTAGGTGACGTCGACCTTCAGGAACTGGCTGAAGACGATGCCCACGCCGCGCATCTGTCCGGCGACGTAGGTGAACGACACGAAGATCGCGCAGAACACCGCGACGACCCGGGCAAGCTGCGAGTAATAGCGGTCTCCAACGAAGTCCGGCACCGTGAACTTCCCGAACTTGCGCAGGTACGGGGCGAGCAACAGCGCGAGGAGCACGTAGCCGCCGGTCCAGCCCATCAGGTAGACCGACCCGTCGTATCCCGAGAAGGAGATCAATCCCGCCATCGACAGGAACGACGCGGCCGACATCCAGTCGGGCGCGGTCGCCATGCCGTTGGCGACCGGCGGGACACCCTTGCCCGCCACGTAGAAGTCGCTGGTCGAGCTGGCGCGGG
>JANQEJ010000079.1 GCA_028278425.1 Planctomycetota bacterium
ACCAGGCTTCACCGAGATCGCCGTAGCCACTCGCCATCTCGCGACTTCGCTCCCTCGAAGTGCTCGACGACCCGTCAAGGTCGACTCCGCGCTTCTCAGTCGCGAAGCCGCAACCTGGCGGCGTCTACGACGATCTCGGCAAAGCCTGGTCAGGGATGCAGGCTAACCCGTGGCTAGTCTTCCAGCGCGCCCGAGTCCGCGATCGCAGCCAGAACGCGCTCGCGCCAAGCGGGGCGGCAGATCACGAGCTCGTGGTTCTTCGGGTCGCGCTGGTTGTAGGCGTGCTCCTCGCCGCGGAGCTTGCAGACGTGCCAGCCGAGCGCCCGCGCGACGGTCTCCGGCGCGCAGGTGTCCCACTCCTTCAGCCCGACCTTGTGCACGTAGAGGTCGGCTTCCCCGACCAGGAGGCGCGAGACCTTGAACCCGGCGCTCCCCCAGGGGCGGAGCTCCGCGCCGAGCGCCCCCGCGAACGACTCGACCCACGGCGGCGTGTGGCTGCGGCTGACCGCGACGCGCGGAGTGTCGGGCCCGTCGCCGTCGCCCCGGGCGGGGTCGACGTCGCCGTCGACGCCGGCGCGCTCCTTGCCCTCGAGGCTCACGCCCCAGAGCACCTGGTCGAGCGACGGGAGCGCCACCGCGCCCAGCGCGCAACGGCCGTCCAGCGTCAGGGCGACGTGCACGGCCCAGTCCACGCGGCCCTGGCCGAACTCCTTCGTTCCGTCCAGCGGGTCGACGATCCAGGTGCGGGCGCGGTCGAGGCGCTCGGGCGAATCGACGGTCTCCTCGCTCAGGAGACCGTCGTCGGGATAGCGTCCGCGGACGAAGCCCTGCAGGAAACCGTCGGCCGCCTGGTCGCCGACGTCGCCCATCAGCTTGGGGTCCTCCCAGCGCCCGCTCTCGCGCAGCTTCAGGATGCGTCTCCCCGCGTCGCGGGCGGTCTCGATGGCGAAGGCGAGGTCGCGCTCGATCTCGGCGTCGGTCAGCGTCGTCATGGGTCGCTTCAGCTCGTGGGGCGTTCGACGGTCCCGGGCCAGGCCATGATCCCGCCGTCGAGGTTGTGGAGGTTGGTGTAGCCCTGGAGGCTCAGGAACTCGCAGGCCGCGGCGGACCGGCCGCCGCTCGCGCAGTAGATCAGGGTGGCGCGCCCGTCCTTCGGGATTTCGCGCCAGCGCTCCTCGAGCTCCTCGATGGGGAGGAGCGTCGCGCCGGGCAGGATGCCCTGAGCGACTTCGCGCGGCGTGCGCACGTCGATCACGCGCGGGTCGTCGTCGTCGACCATGCGCTTGCCGTCGGCGGGGGAGACGTCGCGCCAGAGCTGACCCTCGAGCACCATCTCGGCGGTGAGCGGATCGCCCTCCACCAGCCGCGCGAGCAGCCGGCGCGTCGTCTCGACCTCGCGCCGGAGCTCCTCCGCGGCGTTCTCCGTGCGGCGCCGGGCGTCGTCTTCGGCCTCCTCGACGCGCCGCGTCATGCCGGCGACCTTCGACCGCGCGGCCAGCGCGATCAAGAGCGCGAGAACGGCGGCGGCGAGGGCGGCGATCTCCATCGGGCGGGGAATGCTACCGGCGCCCCCCGCCGCGCGATAGCCCTCGCGCCGCCGAACCGAGGCCCGGCCGCGGTCAGGTGATGGTCACCGTCAGCGGCTCGGAGATGGTGATCACGAAACACGGCTGGAAGAAGTCCAGGACCGTGTAGCCGAAGACGAGCGACAGCCCGACGAAGCTCGCGGAATCGGGCACGGCCAGGGCCGGGTCCAGGCTCAAGCCGTCCGCGTCGAGGTTGCCCGTGAAGTTCAGGAAGATCGGGCTCGTCGGGTTCACCGAGAGGTTGAACGCCGGGTCGATCGTGAGCGGAACGATGCCGGCGCAGCTCGGAGTTCCGGGCACCGACGACAGCGAGGCCGCCATGAAGTAGAAGCCGCCCGGATCGCCCGGCGAGCAGAGCTGGAACTCGCGCGTCGTCCCCGTCTTCGCGGCGCCGAGCATCGAGAGCCCGGCCTGCGCGGTCGCGGAGACTTCCACCACGTGCGACTCCACGCTGCTGTCGGGAAGCGTGACCTCGATCGTGTAGAGACCGGGGGGCACCTGCGCTCCGACCCCGTCCTCCTGGAGCCACTCCGCCGTGAACGTTCCGCCGGCAGGCATCTGCAGGTCGACCGGGAAACAGAAGGGATCGAGGACGAGGCCGCCGCCCTGGTCGAACACCTTGTAGGGGCACAGGTTCGTGATCGCCGTCCCCGCGGTGTCGTTCGAGATGGTGATCGTGACCGCGCATCCGGTCGGAGCGACCGGAGGGCCGACCGTGGACGAGAGCTGAGCGGATACCGCCGACGACGCGAGCACGAGCGCGCCAAGGCGCAGTGAGACACAGTTCATCTAGTTCCTCCTTCTTGGCCCGCGTCATTTTCGCAACCTTCAGTCGCGCTGAACGCGCGACGTCTACGGCGACGACGAAGGCAACCGATTCCTGAGCGACGAATGCTACCCGCGCGTCTCGTCAAGAGGTAGCTTCGTGATCCGCAGCGATGAGCTTCCTTGCCCGTTTGTTCAGCCTGCGAGGCCGCGTCGACCGCCAGACCTACGCGATCGTCGGGTTCACCCTCATGTTCCTGAAGTACGGCGTGGACGCGACGTGCATCTACTTCGCGACCGACGTGTTCTGGACGCCGTTCGACTACCTGAGCCCTCTCTTCATGCTGCGCCAGGAGAGGCTCGGAGACGCGTCGCCGGCCTTCCAGCTCTTCCTCGCCGCGTGGACGCTGCCCTTCCTCTGGATCGGCGTGAGCATGACGATGCGGCGCGCCTACGACGCCGGTCACAGCGGCTGGTGGGGGCTCCTCTTCTTCGTGCCGATCGTCAACTACGTCGCGATGATCTGGCTCTGCATCGAGCCCACGCGCGAGCAGAGGCTCGCGCCCGACCGGGAGCCGAAGCCGGTGGTGAGCGAAAGCCTCGCCAACGCGATGCTCGCGGTGCCGGTCAGCATCGCGGTGAGCGCGTTGCTGCTCCTCTTCAGCGTCTACGTGGCCAGCAGCTACGGCATGGCCCTCTTCGCCGGCACCCCGTTCCTGCTCGGCGCCGTCGGCGGATTCCTCTACAACCGTGCCGCGCCGCGCAGCCTCACCGGGACGATGGGTGTGGTCCTCCTGTCGGTTCTCATCGCCGGCGGCGTGCTGATCCTCTTCGCGTTCGAGGGGGTGATCTGCCTCGCGATGGCCGCGCCGATCGTGACGCCGGTCGCGCTCCTCGGCGGCTTCTTCGGGCGCGCGGTCGCGCTCTTCGGCCACCAGCCGGCCTACCCGGCCTTCGCGGCGGCCTTTCTCGTCATGCCGGCCATGACCGCCCTCGAAGCCAAGCTGAACGAGACCGCGAGCTACGAGGTCATCACCGCGATCGAGATCGACGCGCCCCCCGAAGCCGTCTGGCCCAACGTCGTGAGCTTCACCGAGCTCCCCGAGCCGAGCCGCCTCCTCTTCCGCACCGGCATCGCCTACCCGAAGCGCGCCCGCATCGAGGGCAGCGGCGTCGGCGCCGTCCGCCATTGCGAGTTCTCTACCGGCTCGTTCGTCGAGCCGATCACGCGCTGGGACGAACCGGCGACGCTCTCCTTCGACGTGCTCGAGCAGCCGCCGCCGATGCACGAGTGGAGCCCGTACAAGGACCTTCAGCCGCCGCACCTCGACGGCTACATCCAGAGCCGACGTGGCGAGTTCCGGTTGATCGCGCTGCCGGGGAACCGCACGCGGCTCGAGGGGAGCACCTGGTACGACCTCCGGATCTACCCGGCGGGCTACTGGCGGCTTTGGTCGGATCTTCTGATCCACCGCATCCACACGCGCGTGCTCGAGCACGTGAAGCGGGAGACGGAAGCTCTCTGAGCCGAGCCCCCTTCGTCGGCTCCTGAGCGTTTCGCCGACTTTCCGACGCCTCGCCGACGACGCGCGCGCGGCGCTTTGCGCGCAGATTGCCGACTCTCGGGCGCGGAATCGACGAGTCCCGTGTGGCCACCGGCTCGCGGAGCAAAGGAGCTCCGCCGAGTCGGGTCCCCACTGGAAACACGGAGACATCGAATGACACTTCAACGAACGAGCGGGCGCACCACCCGCAGCGTATGCGTCGCCCTGCTGACCCTCGCGGGAGCCGGCCGGGCCCAACAACTCTCGGCGAGCTTCGTCCAGGAGTACGTCGCCCCCGGTTCCGCGATGGACGTCGGGCAGACCAGGAACGGCAACTGGGCGGTCGTCCGGAACAACGAGAGCGCGGCACGGAGATCACGGTCTGGGACCTGGCGAATCCGTCCGCGGTCCCCGCTCTGTCGGTGCAAAGCGCCGGCGGCGTCAACCGGACCTTCGACTTCAACCTGCCCTCGGACCTCGTGCGGGTCGTCAACAGCCGCGCGGTCTGCGTGGGCTCCAGCTCTTCGGCGGGACCGCTCGGGATCGAGGACCAGACCTTCGTCGACGTCATCGACCTGTCCGGGGCGACGCCGGTGCTGATGCAGCAACACACCTACAACTTCGCGAACACGAACCGCGAGGCCGGGCACGTCAACGACGTCGCCTACACGCCGAACCGGCGCTACGCGATCGTGAACCAGAAGAACACGGCGTTGCTCTTCGACGTGCAGACGGGGCTGCTTCAGGTGCCGCCGATCGCGCTCGAAGCGAATCCGATCGACGCGCGCGATCCGAGCGGCTGCGTGGACTCCGTCGTGGCGACGGACGACGTCGCGGTGCTGATCACGGGGAGCAATCCCGCTCCGGGCGTCACGGAGACGTGGGTCTACATGATCGAGATTCCCTCGGGAACGATCAGCCTGCGCCACCATCTTCTCGCGACGACGGTTTGCGAGCTGTCGCCGCACGACCTTCGGATGACGCCCGACCGCCGGACCGCCGTGGTGACCGCCAACAACGGCCTGGGGTTCTTCGACGTGCCCGGCCGCAGCCTGCGCGCCGAGGTCTATCAGCCGGACCACGGACGCCTCTGGGGCGAGACCGTGGATTCCGTGTCGTTGAGCGACGAGGCGGCCGTCGTGATCGGGAACGACGCGAGCTCGGGAACCGCCACCTGGAACGCGCAGCTCTGGGACCTCTACGACGACGTCGGCGATCCGCGGTTGATCGCGGAATACGCCGGGATCCCCGGCGCGGAGACGAACCGGGCGCACGACGTGATCGTGGGTCCGCCGCTGACGAACATCGCCGGAGGCACCGGGCCGCGCGCGGCGGTCATCCGCGCCGAGTCGGAGATCCTCACGATCCAGGACATCGAGGGCACGCCGATGCCGACGGTCATCGGCGTGGCGAGCAACCCGCTGATCAACCCGGCCCCCGGTTCCGGCGGCGGCTTCTTCACCTCCGACTCGGCGGTGATCGGCGACGCCTTCATCGAGGAGGTCATCGTGGAGACGAACCCGACTTCGGTCATCCGCCAGTACGCCGTGACGATCGGGACCGACCTGAACACGATCCCGACGAGCGGCTACGTGCAATTCATCGATCTCGCCCAGTCTCCGCCGGTGCTCGACGACCGCCGGATCGTCCGGGTCAACCAGCAGGTGCCCACGATGAGCTGCGGGCCGATCGACCTGCGGCTCACGCGCAACCGCGACGGCGTCTTCGTCCGCGCGATCTGCGACAGCGTCCCCGGATCGCTGGATCCCGCCGTCTCGCTGTGGCAGTTCGCCGGCGGTGTGGTGCTGCGCTCGACCATCGGCGGCACCGGAAACCAGAGCTACTCGATGGACGCGATGCTGGTGAGCCAGCACGATGCGGTGAGCATCTGCGAGAAGCAGGGGACGAGCTATCCCCACCACGTCGGTTACTAGCCGAGCTTCGCTTTGCGGCCGGTGTCCGGGGGAGCGGACACCGGCCGTTTCGCGTTACCGGAACGCGCAGCCGTGCTAGACTTCCGCAGCCACCCGCCCGCGCTTCCTCTCATCTCCCTCATGAAAAGCGCGCTTTCCCTCGTGGCCCTCGCGGCCTTCGCCCCCTTTTCCTACGCTCAGCTCGGCGGCACGCCAAAGAACCCTCCCTGCACCGAGGAAGAGCCCGATGTGCTCGCGTGGCCCGCGGGGATTCCAACGCCCACCGGCCCCGGAGCGGACCTCTCCATCATCGGCGACTTCGTCAAGGACCTGATCGGGGACGCGGTCTACACCTACAAGGGCGCGGCGGTCATGGCCATCAAGCCCGCGTGCTACGACTGCATCATCCCGGTGCAGTCGGCGAGCTACGGCCCGAACCAGCTCCAGAACGTCACCGGACTGGCGCTTCTGCCCGCCGACTCGACCGACACCGGCGACGGGTTCTTCAGCGCCAACGACGTCGGCTTGTATCGGTGGTCTTACGACACCGGTTTCAACGCGAGCGCGATCGAGACCTCGAATTGGATCAACGCGACCCGTCTCAGCGCCGTCGACCTGGACGGTGACCTTCTTCGGGACGACGTCGTGGGCATCAACGCCGCCAAAGACCGGATCCTGGTCGTGGACCACGATTCCACTGGGTACACGCCGGAGCTTCCGATCCCGATTCCGCTGGGAACCATCCGCGACGTCTCCGCCATCGACTGGCAGGGGGACGGCGACGAGGAGCTCGCGGTCCTGGCCGCGGGAGGGCTCGCGGTCATCGAGTCATCGGGCCAGCTCTTGAAGCTCTACGAGCTTCCGACCGACGCGGGCGCGATCACCACCGTGACGCTGCCGGACGCAACCCAGGCAGTGGCCTGGGTGCGGCGGGTGACTTCCTCGTCGCAGGCGAACTTCGTCCTCAAAGCGGACCAGGGCTTCAGCGCGGGTCCGATCGCGCTCGACTTCGACCTCTGCAGCGGTCCGCCGATCACGAACGCCCTTCCCTTCGAGCTGGAGGCGTGCAACTACGACGAGGTCCACGGCGACGACATCGCTTTGGCGCTGGAGGACGGCAGCAACACCGTGGTCGTGTTGAAGGGCAAGCCCAACTTTCCCTACTACTCGACCGCCAACGTGACCGACTACGACGTGGCGAGCCTCGACAACCCCTACGGAGCTCTCGCCGTCGGGCAGCTCGACGACGGTCCCGACGATCTCGGAATGGTCGACGCGAACGGGGGCTACAACGTGTCTACGGGGATGTCGTTCGTGTTCGCGATGCCGGGCCAGCAGATCACGGCGGCGAACATCCTGCTCGACAAGTCCGAGTGGGGAGTGTCGGCGACCACGGGCAAGCGCCAGCTCCACATGGCGTTCCACGTGCCGAACCAGTACGGCAACTACCCGTACATCGAGATCACGCTCTGGCACATGACGGATCCCACGGCCGTGTACATCCAGAACTCGTGGCACAAGAAGGTGCACCTGCTCCAGGATCCCGAGGTGGACCAGTTCATCGAGGTGCTCGACATGGAGGACGGGACCCACTGGAGCCCGGACCAGCACCACTACTTCCTGGAGTTCCGCTTCGTCGACTACGACGGGGAACACGTCACGGGTTCGTCGGGCATGTTCTTCGCGGCCTTCACGCTCCGCCAGGATCCATTGCTCGAGTTCCAGGAAGGCATCGACGACGACTTCCTCGACGACATGCGCGGCGTCCTGTACGACGAGCGGATCATCGTCGAGGACACGAGCAAGCTGAACGGCGTCCTTCCCGACGGCGGCGTCGACGTGGGGATCTTCGTCCCCTCCGTGCGGCAGGGGCCGCTGAACCCGAACGGCCTCCCGACGCCGGCGTCCCTGACGCCGGGCGCAGCGTCGCAGCCCACGCCCTTCTAGCGGCGCTACTCCCTCCGCTCGAGCGGCGCTTCGAAGCCGAGCCCGAGGACCTGATACCCGGTGCGGCGGAGCTCCTTCCAAGGCTCGTCGCCCAGCGTCGCGGCGTAGGCCGCGCGCATCGCCTCCGCCGTGGAGTCGCCCGCGGCCAGGCGCTCGAGAGCGTGCTCGAAGAGCGCGAGCGTCGCCTTGTACTCCACCTGCTCCCGCGCGAGCACGACGGCGAGCGCTCCGCCCTCCAGGAAGGCTCCGCCGAGGTGCGCCAGGGCGTCGTCGCCGAGCCGCGCCGGCCCGCTCGCGGCGCGGCAGCTCGCCAGGATGACGACGCCGTCGTACTCCAGCGCCCGGACGTCCTCCAGGCGGAGGAAGTCCGGGCCGCTCGCGCCCTCCTTGCCGAGAACGAGCATCGCGAGCGACGCGTTCTCGTCGTCGGGCGTCGTGTGGGCCAGGACGAAGAGCAGCGGAACGTCGTCGAGCGCGCCGGGGCGACGAAGCGCGGCCGCGGTCGCCTTCTCCTCGGACAGAAGCCGCACGCGCCCGGCGTCGAACGCGTCGAGCAACGCCGCGCGCTCGTCCCTGCCGAAGGGGAGCTCGTCGAGGGAACCGACTCCGTGCGGGTCCGGAGCGATCGCGAAGACCGCGTCCACGTCGCCCTTGCGCTTCCCTCGCTGCGACCCCGCGCGCTGCCGGTCGACGGCGAGCGGAAGGGACGGGAGCACCGAGAGCGCCGTCGCCTCGGCGAGGAGCCGGTCCCCCGCCACGGGCAGGCAGTGAACCGCGAGACCGACGATGCGATCGAAGCCGATCGCGTAGACCTGGTTCCATCCGGCGAGCCGTTCCGCGACGGACGGCGGAAAGAGCGCGTCGCGCAGCTCCTCGATCGCGGCGCGGTTCATCGGCCGGCCCTTCGGGCGCAGCGCCGTCATCACCGGCGCCGCGAGCGCCTTGAGCTTGTCGAACGGGGGCCGCTCGTAGCACTCGATCGCCTCGCCGTGGAGGACGAAGAGGTGCGAGCGCGTGCGGCCGGGAACGAGGACGACGAGGGCGCGTCCGTCGGCCAGGAGCGTCTCGCGCACCTCGTCGAGCGACGGGGTCGCGAGGTTTCGCCCCCGCGCGATGGAGCCCATCCCCTGGACCTGCAGGACCCTCTCGAAAGCGCGCTCGACGCCGTCCTCGCCTGATCGGTGCGCGCGCGTCGCGTCGATCAGCGTCTCGAGCACCTGCGTGCGCCACTCGAAGTGATGGAAGCCGATGCCGCCGGAGCGGGGAGCGATGGTACGCCAGTGGCGAAGCTGAGCCTCGAAGGCGTCGACGAGGCCGGTGCGGGCCGCGTCGAGCTCTTCGTCGCCGGGTCCGTCTTCGGGAGACGCCGATCGAAGCTCCCACAGGGCGCGCCAGCGCACCGGGGCGGCGAGCGTGAGGTCGCGCGGCGCGGACGGGGAGACCTTCCCCCTGAGCTCGCCGATGGCGCGCAGGTGCTCGAGGGCGGCCGCGTGCTCCCCGCGCGCGAGCGCGCCGTCGGCCAACTGGACGTGGATGCGAACCACTTCCGCGCCCACGAGGTGTCCCGACTCGAGCACCTCGCGCAGGAGCTGACGCGCGCGGGAGTCCTCGAGCTCGAGCGAGGAGGTCGGCCGCGCGAGGCCGAGGAGCTCGTGCCGCTCCTGTTCGCTCCGGCAGATCCCCTCGGCGACGCGAAACAGGATCCGGTGCTGGTCGGGCAGCTCCGCGAACCACGGCTCGTCGACGACTCCTTCGGAGAGCTGGATCCCCCGCGTGTACATCTGCGAGAACATCGCGACGTCGATCGAGAGATGCCGCACGAGGGCCAGCGTGCCCGGCCAGCCGCAGGATTCCGCGGCCGCTCGAGCGGCGCGCTCGTCGACCTTGGCTTGCTCGAGCAGACCGTAGGCGAGCTTGAGCCGCGCCCGTCCCACGTGGTAGCGCGCGCGGAAGTCCTGATTGGCGGGCAGGAAGGGCTCGTAGTCGCCCGTGAAGACCTCGTCGGGAAGGACGCTCTTCCCGAGGCGCTCGAGCCCGGCTTCGCAGTCGTCCCAGCGACCCGCCTTGCGGGCGGCTTCGGCGTTCAGGTACCAGATCCGCGGTACGACCGTCCAGGCGTCGTCCAGCTTGGGGAGCTCTTCGCAGTAGAGCGTGGCGCGGTCCGCCAGCTCGAGTTGACCGGCGAGGAGCGCGGTCTCCGCGAGGTCGCAGAGGCCGTTCACGGTGTGGAAAGCACCGATCTCGCCGAAGACCTCTTCCGCGACCCACTCGACCTCGGAAAGGAGGTCGGGATCGTCTCCCGCCAGCGCCAGCCCCGCCCAAAGAAACGCCACGCGGTCCTCGGCCGTGTTGCTTCCCCCGTCCAGGTTCCGCAGGAACTCCTCGACGACGCCTTCGAGCTCCTGCCGCGCGCCGTCGGCGTCGCTCGTTCCGAGTTGGGTGACGAGCGCGAGCACGCGGAGCGGCGGTTCGTCCTGCGCTTCCTGGGCTGACGCGAGCGGCGCGCTCAGTCCGAGCGCCGCCAGGCATCCAGCGGCTCCGACGTCTCGAACGGCTCGCCGGAGGCGTCCAGCGCGTCGACCTCCCACTGGATGCGGTCGGGGAACGCGGCGCTCTGCTCGTCCGTGGGCGTCCATGTCGTCTCCATCCGGTAGGGCTCCTCGAAGACCGGCAGGGCGCCGGCGGGCACGTCCGCGTCGTAGATTCGAATGCGGAACCCGTACTCGTGGTCGCGATCGTACAGCCACTCGAAGGTCCCGTACGCTTCGACCTCTCCCTTGGGCGACGTCAACACCGGCCCTTGGCCGTCGCCGATGTAGAGCGGCGGTCCTTCTCCGTCGTCGCGGACGAGCCTGGGACCGACGACGAAGGCGAGCACGGCGGCGGCGACGGCGGCCACGACCGCGACCAAGAGCCAGCGCCGCGGCGTTGGAGCTCCGTCCTCCGCGTGCGGTTCCGCGGCGGCGATCCGGCGGAGCGTTTCGTGGACGTCGGGGCCTTCGACGTCTTCCGCCGCGCGAAGCTCTTCCCGCTCCGCCGCGGCGGTGGCGTCCAGCTTGCCCACGACGGCTTCCAGGCCCGCGAGCTCCGCGCGGCAGCGCGGGCAATCCGCGAGCTCCGCGACCGCCGGGTCGTCGGCGGACAATTCGCCGAGGAACACCGAGCGGACGCGCTCCTCGTGGGACGGGTCGTGCGGCGTGGTCATGATCGACTTCTCCGGTCGGCAAGGAGCGGACGGAGCTCGGCGATGCCGCGATAGTAGCGGTCTTTCGCCGTGCTCTCCGCGATCCCGAGGAGCTCTGCGATTTCCGCGAACGTGCGCCCGTCGAAGTGCCTGAGCCGGATGACGCGCGCCTCGTCCCGGCCGATGCGGGCGAGACCGAGGTACACGTCCTCGAACTCCCAGGGCTCCCGGTCGAGCGGCACGCTCGGCTCGGGACCCTCTTCGTCGTCGCCACCGCCGAAGAGCTGGGACACGCTCGCGTGGCGGAGTTTCTTGCGGCGCGCGTTCTGGTACTCGAGCGCGGCGATGCGGTAGACCCAGGCCGGCAGCACGGCTTCGCCGTCGTACTGGCGGAGCTTGCGCCACAGGATCAGGAGGACGTCCTGGCAGAGGTCGGCGAGCTCGTGCTCGTCGAGAGTGCCGCCGCTCCGGGCGTTGCGCACCCGGAGGATCCGCGGCACGCAGGCCAGGCGCGCGGAGAGATCCGGCAGCGCGGCCTGATCCCCGCGGAGGACGCGGCGGACGAGCTCGAGGTCGGCTCTGCAGGCGGCGTGCTCGGAGGTCATCGTCGCGGGGGAGCTCCCCCCGAGTTCCGGGCGGGATTCTAGTTCCGTCCCACGTCTCCTCAACCGGAACGGAGCGACGGTGTGGCGCGCCGAACTTTTTCTCTTTCTTCCGACCATCGTCGTGGGAGGCGACGAGACGCCCCTAGAACGACGGCCTCCGGCGGGTTGCCCTCCGCCCCGCCGTTTCCAGCGGGTGGGGTGGCCCCAAGAGCGGGGGGGAATCGCCGGAGGCCAGTTCGTTCGCGCCTCAGTTGGCTCGCACCGTCACGGTGTCGTTGGCCGTCCGGCCGCCGAGCCCGTAGGCCTTCGCCTTGAGCACGTAGGTGGCTCCGCTCGTCGGCGGAACGTTCCAGTCCATCGACCACGGCGCGTCCTCGTCGCGTCCGAGGAGCGAATCCCCGACGAAGAAGTCGACGTAGCTCACCTCGTTGACGTCGGCCGTCACGTTCGCCGGGATGGTGATCGTGTCGCCGGCGGGGGCGCTGGCGCCGTCGGGCACCGGGATGTCCACGCTGATCGCCGTCGTCGCCGTCACCGAGATGCTCGTCGTGCTCGAGTCGGCGAGCTCGCCGTGGTTGTCGTAGGCGCGCGTCCAGACCTCCCAGTCGCCCGGGGGAATGGAATCGACCTCCCACGAATAGGGCGCCGTGTCGTCCACGCCGATCAGGAACGCGCTCCGGCCGGTCGCGTCGAAGTAACGCGAGAACGGCGGGAACCAGGGCCGGTAGTCGCAGTTCGGTCCGTGTTCTCCGTCGTAGAGCTCGCCGACGCCGCAGGAGTCGACGTGGGCCGTGTCGAACCAGAACTCCACGCGCGCGATGCCGGCCGGGTCGGAGGCGCTCGAGCTGGCGGTGAAGGGCACGGTGGCGGAGCCGCTTCCGGGATCGAGCAGCTCGGAGGAGGGCGGTGTCCCCGGCGGGTTGGGGTCCACGGCGAAGGTGACGGCGTCGGACGCCGTGTGCTGCACGCACTCGGGGTCCGTGACGTCGTCGTAGGCGATCGCCTGGAAGGTGACGAGCCCGCCGTAGGAAGAGGAGTCCCAGAGGAACTCGTAGGGCTCCGTCGTGTCGGTGTGCACGAGGGTCTCGCCGAGGATGAACTCGACGCGCTGGACGCCGGCGGTCTGGTCGTCCGCATCCGCGCGGATGGCGACCAGTCCCGAGACGGTGGAGAAGGGCGCGGGATCCGTCATCTCGACGGTCGGAAAGTCGATGTCGGGGCAGTCCCCCAGCTCGACCTCGACGTCGATCCAGGCCTCGCTCTGCCCTTCGAGCGAGAGTGTGACCGTGCTCGTCGGATCGGTGAACGTCTCCGTCCCGACCAGGGCGGCGGTCGTCGGGTCGTCCTCGAGACTCGCGTCGACCATCGCGGTCGCCCGCCAGATGCTCTTCGGATGGAAGTAGATGCTCGCCCCGAGGTGGTTGTTGACCGGCCCGAAGCTCGGGTTCAAGTCGTAGCCGACCTTCGCGCGGTATTCGACGAAGAGGTAGTCCCCCTGCGTCCGCGGGATGCGGATCGCCTTGCGGTTCGCATTGCCCAGCGCGAGCGGATGCAGGCGATAGATCCCCGGTCCGGTCACGGTCTCGACCTGCGAGCCCGTGAACCAGCCGAGCTTGTCCTTGTGGGCCGAGTTGAAGTGGCCCCGGCCGCCGCCCATCACCGAGATCGGGTCGCCGTAGTCGACCCACTCGCACTGCGGCGAGTTGATGTTCATGGTCCCGTCGCAGTCCCAGAACCCCGCGTGGTTCGCGCCCAGGTTGTGGCCGAACTCGTGCGTGTGGAGGACGGTGTTGTTGTAGCTCGCGCCCATGACGAGCACCGTCTTCTTGTTGCTCGATCCGGGAACGGCGATCGGCCCGATCGTCGCCACGCCGTTGTACTTGCAGCCGGCTCCTTCCCAGCTCGTCAAGAACACGAAGCCGGTGTAGAGCTCGATGTCGATGCCGAGGGTGAGGAGCTTCGCGACGCCCACCTGCCCGGCCGCGACGGCGGTGCAGACCGTGCTGATTCCCAGGTCGACCTCGTAGCCCAGGTCCTGGACCGCCAGGCTCACGTTCCCGTAGGCGACCTCGTCGTAGAAGGTCGCCACGCTGTTCGCGCCGACGTACTTGTTTTCGATGAAGCCCTGCGTGACCCAGTTCGGCGTCGGCAGGTCGCGCACGATCAAGAGGTTGTGAACGCTCGGCGGCGGCGGGCTCGGCGCGACCATCTGCAGGGCGCCGCCTTCCGCGTCGAAGACGACGTCGTCGCCGAGCCGGTAGCCCGCGACGTCGACGACCATGCCGGACGAAAGCTCCTCGGGCAGAAGACCCGCCGGCCGGAGGGTGACGTCCGCCGGAGACAGGCGGAGGAACGTCGCGGCGTCGCTGATCTCGCCCTGGGCGTCGACGGCATCCGCGGCCTCGACGACCAGGTCGCCGGTGAGCGCGACGGGTTGGGCCGTCTGGCCGGCGACGATGCCGTCGACGTCGTCGCGGTCGGCCGCCGTCAGGAGCGAGCGATAGGCCCCCGTCGGGTCGACGGCCATCGCCTCGGCGAGATACCCGCGCCGCTCGACCGCGGCGTCGAAGATCTGCGCTTCCAGCGCGGTCTTGGCGGACCCGGAGGCGTCTCGCCACGCGTCGAGGAGCCCCATGAGCTCCTGCGTCGTTCGGGCCAGGGAGTGCGATACCAGCAGGGTTCGATGGTCGGAGCCTCCCTGGGCCGAGAAGAGGGGGGAGGCTGCGGCGAACAGGAAAAGGAGGGCGGCACGTCGGTACATGGCGGGCTCC
>JANQEJ010000087.1 GCA_028278425.1 Planctomycetota bacterium
GAACGGTCTGCCACCACCTCGTGAGGCTCGCACACCGAGGATGTCCCACTCGGCTCGCTACGCTCGCTCCGCGGGACGTCACCACGGAAGAGCCGATGACCGCCGCCTACGGCGGCTGACGGACATGCTCGCTTCGCTCGCGGTCCTTACGCGTCAAAGCGGCCCGAGGACGGGCCACTTTTCCGCGGGCTCGCGCCTGCGCGCTCGCGGGGCGGCGCTGAGGGAAGCGACGAAGCCGGCAAGCTCCCCCGCACCTCCGTCCCGAACGGAGCCGAGCGCCGCCCCTTCCACCTGCACGACCGCCGCGAGACCGTCACCGAAGGCACCGCAGCGGTTCGGCGAGACCATCACCGATCGCTTCCGCAACGGCTCGGCAAGACCGTCACCGAAGACCCGTCACCCGTCCGCCGGCACCGTCACTCCGCCGCCTTCACGTCCGCCTGATCCTTGTCGTGACGCCGTGGCCCGGCGTCGCGCTCCGCTCCGCAGCGGACGCAGCGGTCGATGTGGCGGATCTCCTCGGCGCGGACGTCGTCCTGGACGAGCGTGTGGCCCGCCTTCGTGGTGTTCCAGCGCATGGCTGGCGACAGGGTCTCGGGGACCCAGGTGTGGCCGAGCAGCGTGCAGAAGATCTTCATGGCGGGCGGGAGACGTTAGCCGAAGCGGGGCGCCTCATCCACCTCCGTAACCGAGGGCGTCGAGGCGCGCTTCCTCCTCGGCGCTGATGGCCCGTTCGAGCGTCTTGCGCTCGGTCAGGCTCCGGCGCCAGGCCTTCATCTCCTCGAGGATGCGCGCCACCCGCTCGGGGTCCTCCTCGGCGAGGTTGCGCTCGAAATCCGGGTCCGCCACCGGATCCCAGAGGAAGGAGTCGCCGTTCTGCACGCGGCGGTTCGACCAGGTCGCGTTGCCGTCCGCGTCGACCGCTTGTTCGAAGCCGTAGTGGATCTGCTTCGCCAGGGTCGTGACGAAGTGGCAGTCGGGATCGCGCAGGCCGACTTGGGCGACGCGCGTGTAGTGGAACCAGAGGCGCCGGCCGGGGTCGCCCTCGCCGCGGCGGCCGAGCTCGAGCAGGTCCACGCCGGACTGGGCGGGCTGCTCGCGCAGGCCGGCGAGCTTCACCAGGGTCGGCGCGATGTCGATGGTCGAGACCGGCTCGGCGATGCGCACGCCGCTCGGGCCGCCGGGCACGTTGACGATGAGCGGCACGTGGAGCGTCTCCGGGTAGCAGCCCGCGTGGCCGTAGTAGACGTCGTGCTCCCCGAGCGCCTCGCCGTGGTCGCCGGTCAGCACGACCGCGGTGTTCTCGCCGAGCCCCCGCTCGTCCAGGTCGTCGAGCACCCAGCCGACCAGGCGGTCGGTGTACGCGACGCCGGCGCGGTAGAGGTACTTGACGTACTCGTGGTTCGTGATCGGGCCCAGCCAGCGCAGGTCCTCGGGCACCTTTCCGTCGACGAGGGTCGGGACGGTGGCGGGTTCGGCGCCGTACGGGGGCTTCTCGTGCTTCGTCTGCGCGGCGTAGGTCTCGAGGAAGTCCTTCGGCGGCCGGTAGGGGGTGTGCGGGTCGAAGAGGTGGATCCAGAGGAAGAACGGGCGCTCGCCCTCCTCCGCCCAGCCCTCGATCCACCGGCGGACGGGCTCGATCGTGTGCCGGCCGTCCAGGTAGGCGTTCATGCCCGCTTGCTGGAAGCGGTCGAAGCCCTGCCCGAACCCGGCGCCGGCCTCGATGTGCGCCGCGCTGACCGCCGCGGCGGTCTCGTAGCCCTCCTCGCGGAAGAGCTCCGCCAGGGTGGTGACCTCGGGCGGGATCGACTTCCGGTTGCTGCTCGCGCCGTGCTCGACGATGAAGAGCCCCGACAGGATCGAGGCGTGCGCCGGCGTCGTCGCGTTGCACACGCTCCAGGCCTGGTCGAAGGCGAGCCCGGTGTCGGCGAGCCCCGTGATCTTCGGCGTCTCGTCGGGATCGAGCAGGTGATCGGCGCGGATCGTGTCGAGCGTGAAGAGGACGACGTTCGGCCGCGCCGCCCGCTGCTCGCTCACGAGCACGCGGGGCGCGCCGAAGTAGGCGCGCGCGCGGCGGCGCTCGTCCGCCTTCGCGGGGTCGGCGTCGGGCTCGGTGAGCGTCATGCGGAGCTCGAGCGCTCGCCCGGCGAAGTCCGAGACGTCGGCCGCCAGCTTCCGCCAGCCCTCGGCGCGGTTCGTCTCGCGCGACGCCAGGGGCTCCCACGCGTCGGAGTCGGACGAGCGAACGTCCACCGCGAACCGGAGGACGTCGCCGCCGGTGCCCTTGCCCTCCGGCTGGCCGCCGACCCACGTCGTGAAGTAGGCGTTCTCCGGCACCGGGTCGAGCCGCGCGAAGAGCGGCATCCCGAGGTCGGTGGGCCAGGCGCGGATCGCGAGGCCGTGCAGCGTGACGAGGCCGCCGTCGCCGGGCAGCCCCTCGTCGCCGGGGACGGCCTCCAGCGGCTCGTGACCCGGCTCGAAGCCGAGGGACAGGAAGCGCACGGCCGAGACCTCGACGGGCTGGTTCTCCGACCAGACCGGCTGGATCAGGAGCTCGGCGATGCGCCCCTGCCAGTTCCCGTGCCGGCCGACGTGGAAGCGGACGGACTGGGGCCCGGCCTCGACGCGGGCGGCGAGCTCGGTGTGCGGCTGCTCGCCCCGCTTCCAGAGGAGGCGCGCGGCCGCGGGCTCCTCGGCGTGCATGTCGAGCTCGATCGCGTCCACGTTGCGCGCGTCGAACGGCTTCGAATAGCGCAGCGTCGCGTGGCGCTTGGCGAGGCCCTTCCCGGTGTCGCGCACGATGCGCACGCCCCCGCGCTGGGGGGCGCGCTTGACGCTGGCGTCGACGAGGGTCCAGTTGGCGTGTCCCTCCGGCTCGCGCAGCCGCCCGTCGAAACGGAATTCGCCCAGCTTGTGCTCGGTCGTGGCGAGCACGACCGCCGGGGAGCGGCCGTCCTCGAGCCGCGGGTCGAGGTGGACGACGGCGTTGAACGAGCGGTCGCCCGCACCGCCTTCCCCGCAGCCTGCGGCCAGGGCCAGGAGCCCTGCGATCGCGGCCCGGGAGGGGAGTGTGTGCAGCCGGGGCAGCATAGAGGGCAAAAGCCTAACCTCTCCCCGGGTCGCGGGCGCGGAACGCCGGCGCTTCCCCCCGCCGCGAAAAGAAGAGGAGCCGCGCCAGCTCAGGATCCGGCGCGGCTCCATGGTAGGGGATCTGCTCAACCCCCGTAGACGATCCCCTGCTTTCCGTCGTCGCGGATTGAGAACTCCTAGGTTCACCCGAACCGGCGAGGAGCGCAACCCGAAAGATGTTCCGGGCCGCCGCCCGCGGGATCGAAGGCAAAGCCGGCACCCGCGGCACCGCGACGAGGGTTGGGCGGCGATGGGTTCGCCGCCCATCTTTCTTTAGCCGCTCTGGCCGCGCAGGCAACCCGAGCGGCCCGGAAGATTCGCCCGCGGCCCTTTCCGGCGTCGGGCGCACCGGTGGGGTGGCGCGCCGGTTCGTGAGGCGAGCCGAGGCGTGCGCGCGAAAGGCTCCGCGGGGCCGGGCGCGAAGGCTCGCTCCGACCCCGCGGGATAGAATGCACTGTCCGACCCCCGACCAGGGCCCGCGCCCGAAGCACCCGATCCCCGGAATGTTCCACTCCGCGCTGCTGCTGGCAGCCGCCGCCCTCCCGCAGTCCGCGGACAAGATCCAGCCCGCGTTGCGCGAGGCCGTCGAAGAGGCCGAGCCCGGAACGCATTTCCGTGCCTACGCGGTTCTCGGCGAGCGGCTGACCTTCGGGGACTTCCTCGAGGAGAACGTCGGGCGGCTCCCGCGCGGCGAGCGGCAGCTCCACGTCGCCGAGCGACTGCGCGCGTACGCCGACGAGCGTCAGGGTGCGCTGCTCGCGTTGCTCGGCGACCTGCGGGCGTCGGGCGACGTCTCCCGCGTGGACCAGCTCTGGATCGCGAACGCCGTGGTCTTCCGCGGCAACGGGACGGCGGTCGCCGCGGCGGCGGCGCTCTCCGAGGTGGAGTACGTCGCCTGGGATCCGGTGCGCGACGTGTCCGCCTACTACGACGCCGCGTGTCCCGCGCCCGCCGCGCCGGCGCCGGCGTCGACGGAGCCGAACATCGTCGAGGTGCAGGCGGAGGCGCTCTGGGGTCTCGGCTTCAAGGGCCAGGGCTCCGTGCTGCTCAACATCGACGACGGCGTGGACTACACCCACCCGGACCTGGCCCAGCGGATCTGGTCCAACCCGCTCGACCCGGTGGACGGCGTCGACAACGACGGCAACGGCCTGGTCGACGACGAGAAGGGCTGGGACTTCGTCGACGGCGACAACGACCCGTTCCCCGGCACGGGGTTCTTCGGCACGGACACGCACGGCACGAACACCGCGGGCATCATGGTCGGCGACGGCAGCGGCGGTTGGAAGCGGACCGGCATGGCGCCCGAGGCCGAGCTCGTGATCGCGCGCATCAACGGGGAGACCGACCACTGGTTCGCGAACCAGTACGGGATCTCGGTGGCGGTCGACTGCTCGTCGTCGTCGCACTCGTACAAGTGGAGCTTCTCGCCGAAGCCCAACTACCACATGCACCGCATCGTGCAGGACATGGTGCTCGCCGCGGGGATCATCCACACGAACTCGATCGGCAACCAGGGCGGCGATTCGTTCGGCCATCCGGTGCCGTTCCAGATCTCGGCGCCCGGGCTCTCGCCCGCGCCCTGGAGGCATCCCGCGCAGGCGCAGATCGACGGCGGCGTGTCGGGCGTCATGGGCTGCGGCGCCGTGCTGCAGGGCGACCTGCCGTACTTCTTCTCGAGCCACGGACCCTCCGCCTGGGAGGACATCGCGATCTACAACGGCTCGTACCCCTGGCCGCAGGACCCGCCGTTCTGGGACTACCCGTACGGCGGCTTCGGCGGAGCGCAGCAGGGGCTCGTCAAGCCCGACGTCGTCGCGCCGACCGAGGTGCAGACGACCACCGTCGGCGGAGGCTACGTCAACTTCGGCGGGACGTCGGCGGCGACCCCGCACAACGGCGGGGCGCTCGCGCTGCTCGTCTCGGTGAACCCCGCCGCCGAGCCGCGCCACCTCGCGCAGGCGCTCCAGGTCACCGCGAACGACCTCGGCGCGTCCGGCAAGGACGAGCTCTTCGGCGCCGGGAGCATTCGGGTGCTCGACGCGGCGAAGCGGCTGATGCACCTGATCAAGGTCGACGACGTCGCGCCGAGCCTCGGCGACACGGTGACGGTGACCGTGCGCGGCAATGCGAACGCCCACTTCGTCTCCCTCTGGGGTTACAACTCCGGCGAGACGGTGACGCCTCTGTTCGCGATCGACATGGCCCCGCCCTTCTTCCCCTTCGCCGGCGGCTTCCTCGACGGCTCCGGCGGCTTCGTTCAGGCCTTCGCGGTCCCGTTCTCGGCGACGCTCGTCGGCGTCGACGTCCTGCTCCAGTCCGGCGAGGACGACACCGGAGGCCTCACGGGCGAGTTCCTGGTCTCGACCCTGGAGAGCTTCCGCATCCAAAGCTGAGGCGGCCTTGTTCCCGTTCGTCCTTCTCACCGCGCTCCTCCCGCTGTCGCAGGAGGAAGCCGAGCTCCAGCCCGGCGTGCCGCTGGCCGTCGAGATCACCGCAGACGATCCGGTCCTCGCGGGGTGGGGTCCCTCCCGCCGCTTCGCCTACACGCCGGACTTCGACGGGCGGGTCTTCGCCTTCGTGCTCTGCGACGCGTTCGACCCCTACCTGCGGATCGAGGGCGAGGACGGCGTGCTCCTGGCGGAGGAGGACGACGGGTTGCTCGACTCGACCGATCTCCTCTTCCTCGAGGTGAAAGCCGGCGCGCCGCTCACCGTGGTCGCCGGCGGCTCGACCCCCGACGACGCGGGGACCCTGGCGCTCCACCTGCACGAAGCGCCGGAGACCGAAGCGACGCGCGCCGCCGCCGCGGGCACCACGGCGGTGATCCAGGAGATCCGCCGGCTCGCAACGGCCGGCGACCGCGACGCCGCGCGCGACCTGGCGGCGAGGACGGTGGACGAGTTCCTCGCCATCGAAGGCGCCGAGCGAAGCCACCTGATGGCCCACTCGCTCGGCCGCGTCGGCTACGAGTCGGCCATGCTGGGCGATCTTCCGACCGGGCTGCGGAGCTGGGAGCACCGGCTGCGCCACGACGCGCGCGTCCTTCCGGCGCACCACCCCGCGCTGCAGAGCTCGCGCGTCAACGTCGCCAACCTCACCACGGACGTGCAGCGTTCGGCCGAGCTCCTGCGCCAGGTCGTGGCCGCATTCGACGCGACGCTGGAGCCGGACGACGAGCGCATCTTGATGGCCCGCTCCAACCTGGGGACGGCGCTCAACACCCTGCGCGATCACGAGGGCGCGCGCGAGCTCTACGCGGCGGTTCTCGAGGCGTCGCGCGAGCGGGGTCCGGCGGACTTCTATCTCCAGACCTCCCTCTTGAACCTCGGCGTTGCCCTGCGCGACCTCGGGCGGGTGCAGGAAGCGCTCGCGCTCTGGGAGGAGCTCCTGGCGATCCAGTCGGGCACGCTGCCGGACGACGACCTCGACCTTCAGATGACGCGCGCCAACATCGCCGGCGCGATGAAGGATCTCGGCGACTTCGCCGGCGCCCT
>JANQEJ010000097.1 GCA_028278425.1 Planctomycetota bacterium
GTCGTGGCGCCGGTGGCGCAGAAGTCCGCGCCGGGCTCCACCAGCACGAGCGCCGGGTCGTTCGCGAACCCGGAATTCACCGGCGTTTCCTGAGCCGCCGCCGGCCCGAACAGCGCGAGGGCGACGCCCGCGGCGACGCCCGTCCGTTTCGTTTCCTTGCGAGACATGGGAGATCGTCCTTTCGCTTCCCGGGAGCTCCGTGATGCCTGTGGGCCGCAGGGCCCGCGATCGGGGCGAGGCGCACGCCTCTCCTCCGTTCGACGAGGCGTCGGCCCGCGGCGAAAGGCGACGCGACGCAGGGAAAGTCCCTGCCGGAAGCGCGCTCTCGGCGAGCGGAAGACAAATCCGCCCGGCGATGTCATCTCCTCCGCCGAACCGCCGCCAAGCCCCGTGAAGCCGGAGAGCGGCCTCTCCGGCACGACCACGGGCGCCAGCGCCCCCAAAGACGGAGCACCAAGACCATGCAGTACTTCGCCGAATACATCTGGCTCGACGGCGCCAAGCCGACCCAGCAGCTTCGCTCGAAGACGCGGATCGTCAGCGTTCGCGGCGGCGACGCGATCACGGCCGACGAGCTACCCGAGTGGAGCTTCGATGGCTCCTCCACCTCCCAATCCGACGGCGGCGACTCGGACCTCCTGCTCGAGCCCGTGCGCGTCGTCCGCGATCCGCTCCGCGCGAGCGGCCTCCTCGTCATGTGCGAGGTCCTCGACGCGGAAGGGAAGCCGCACGCGACCAACCAGCGCGCGCGTCTGCGGGCCACGCTGGACGCCGGCGCCGCCGCGCAGGATCCCTGGTTCGGCTTCGAGCAGGAGTACACGCTCCTGAGCGCGGGCCGTCCGCTCGGCTTCCCCGAGTCGGGGTTCCCCGCTCCTCAAGGTCCGTACTACTGCGGCGTCGGCTCGGGGCAGGTGTTCGGGCGCGAGCTCGTCGAGCAGCACGCGCAGGCCTGCCTGGACGCCGGCTTGATGATCTACGGCACCAACGCCGAGGTCATGCCGGGTCAGTGGGAGTTCCAGATCGGCCACCGCGGCACGGAAGGCGAGACCGCCGACCCCCTGTCCGTGGCGGATCATCTGTGGATCGCCCGCTGGCTCCTGCACCGCATCTGCGAGGCGAACGGCGTCTCGGCGTCGTTCGAGCCGAAGCCGGTCTACGGCGACTGGAACGGCGCGGGCGCGCACACGAACTTCTCCACGCTTGCGATGCGCGATCCCGCGCGCGGCATGGCCGCGATCGAGGACGCGATCGAAAGGCTCGAGCGCGTGCACGACGAGCACATCGCGAGCTACGGCGCGGACCTGCACCAGCGGCTCACCGGGCTGCACGAGACGTGCTCGATCGATCGCTTCGCGAGCGGCGTGGCCGACCGCGGGTCCTCGATCCGCATCCCGCGCTCGGTCGCGCGGCAGGGCCACGGATATCTGGAGGACCGGCGTCCCGGGGCGAACTGCGACCCCTACGTCGTGTGCGAGCGGATCCTTCGCACGGTCTGCTCGGAGGAGCCGCCGCGTCTCGCCGCGGCGAGCTGAGCCTCGGTCCGGTTTGAAGCCAAGGTAAGCAAAGGAACCTAGAGATGAACTCCGGCGACACCACCTGGATTCTCGTGTGCTCGGCGATGGTGCTTCTGATGACGCCGGGCCTGGCCTTCTTCTACAGCGGCCTCGTTCGGGAGCGCAGCGCGATCAACACGATCAAGATGAGCTTCATCGCCATGGGCGTCATCGCCATCGAGTGGGCGTTGGTCGGGTACTCGCTCGCCTTCTCGCCGGGCGGGGAGCTCCTCGGCGGCCTCGGCTGGGCCGGGCTCCTGGGCGTGGGCACCGAACCGAGCGACACGTACGCGACGACGGTGCCGCACCTCGCGTTCATGGCCTTCCAGATGATGTTCGCCATCATCACTCCGGCCCTGATCTCGGGCGCGGTGGTCGAGCGCATGCGGTTCCCCGCGTACGTCGCGTTCATCGTGCTCTGGTCGCTCGTCGTGTACGTCCCACTGGCCCACTGGGTCTGGGGCGACGGCGGGTGGTTGGCCGAGCTGGGCGCGCTGGACTTCGCCGGCGGGACCGTGGTCCACATCAGCGCCGGCGTCTCGGCGTTGATCGCGGCGATCATCCTCGGGCCGCGCCGCCGCACGAAGACGCACACGGAAACGAAGCCGCACAACGTGCCTTTCGTCGTTCTCGGTGCCTCCCTCCTTTGGTTCGGCTGGTTCGGATTCAACGCCGGATCCGCGCTGGCCGCGGACGGCATCGCGGTGACGGCGCTGGTGACGACGATGCTGGCGGCCGCCGCCGCGCTGACGACTTGGTTCGGGCTGGACATGGCCCTCACCGGCCGGGCCGGCGCGACGGGCGCGGCGATCGGCGCCGTGGTCGGCTTGGTCGCGGTCACGCCCGCCGCGGGTTTCGTGACCCCGCTCGCCGCGATCGCCATCGGCGCGATCGCCGCGGCGGTCAGCCGCGCCGCGATGGCCTGGCTCGGCCGCGCGTCCATCGACGACTCGCTCGACGTTTTCGCGTGCCACGGGCTCGGCGGCATGACGGGGGCGCTGCTCACGGGCGTTTTCGCTTCGACGGCCGTCAACCCGGCGGGCGCGGACGGAATCCTCTACGGGGGGTACGAGCTGATCAGCGCGCAGTTCATCGGCGTCGTCGCGGCTTCGGTGCTCGCGGCCGGCGGCACGGCGGCGATCCTGCTCGTGCTCCGGGCGACGGTCGGGCTGCGGACGTCCGCGATCGCCGAGCTGGGCGGCATCGACGCCGTCGAGCACGCCGAGGCGGCGTACGTCATGGACGTCAAACAGCGTTCGTGATCCGAGGCTGAGACGATGAAGAGAGTGGAAACGACTCCGGGCGGGGGCCGCGGCCCTCGCCGTTCCGACGACGCGACGGCGCGCAGGGGCAGGGAGCTGGCGCAGCTCCACCTCGCTCTCCGCCGCGACGGCCGCAACGTCACGCCGGCTGCGCTGCTCGCCGCGCTCGCGGCGCAGGGCTTCCCGGCGGACGATCCCCGGCTCGCGGAGAGCGTGGAGCGCCTGCGCGGCATCGATCCGGCGAAGCCGCTCTCGCTCGAAGCGTTCGCCGCCGCGGTGCAACCGAACCTGATGGTCATCGAGAAGGCGTTGACCGGCCGCGCGGTTCTCCCCGAGTTCGCGGAATTCGGGCGCGACGTCGGGCGCATCTTCGACGAGACGCGCGGGAACGGGGACGGTCGCGTGGCGAGCTACATACCGCAGCTCGCTCAGGTCGACCCGGACCTCTTCGGCGTTTCGCTCTGCACGATCGACGGGCAGCGACTCGCGCTCGGCGATGCGACGCACCACTTCTCCGTTCAGTCCTGCTGCAAGCCGACCAACTACTGCCTCGCCCTCGAGGAGCACGGCGCGGAGGCCGTCCACCGTCACGTCGGCTGCGAGCCGAGCGGCCGCTCGTTCAACGAGCTGGCGCTGAACGACAAGGGGCTCCCCCACAACCCGATGATCAACTCCGGCGCGATCATGAGCTCTTCAATGATCCGAGCGGGCCTGTCGGGCGCGGAGCGGTTCGAGTACGTCGTCGACGCCTGGCGGCGCATGAGCGGGGGCGACAAGCCCGGCTTCAACAACTCGGTCTACCTGTCGGAGCGCCAGACGGCGGATCGCAACTTCGCGCTCGGGTATTCGATGCGCGAGAGCGGAGCGTTCCCCGAGGGGACGGATCTGCTCGACGCGCTCGAGTTCTACTTTCAGTGCTGTTCGCTGGACGTCACCGCGGAGCTGATGGCGATCTCGGCGGCGACGCTCGCCAACGGCGGCGTGTGCCCGACGACCGGCGAACGGGTCTTTCAACCCGACACGGTCCAGAAGTGCCTCTCGATGATGTATTCGTGCGGCATGTACGACCTGTCCGGGGAGTGGGCCTTCACCGTGGGACTTCCGGCCAAGAGCGGTGTGTCCGGCGCGGTCGTCGTCGTGGTCCCCAACGTGCTGGGTCTTTGCGTCTGGTCGCCCCGACTGGACCCGCTCGGCAACAGCGTGCGGGGCGTCGCCTTCTGCCGCGAGCTCGTGCGCACGTTCAACTTCCACAACTACGACAACCTGGTCGGCGGAATGCACGCGAAGAAGGACCCGCGCAGGTCCGCCGTCGCCGCCCGCAGCGACGACGTCGTCACGTTCTGCTGGGCGGCGAGCGAGGGCGACGTCACGGCGATTCGCCGGATGGTCGCCCGCGGCGTCCCGCCGGACGGCGCGGACTACGACGGGCGCACGGCGATTCACCTCGCCGCTGCCGAGGGCCACTTGCCCGTTGTTCGCTTCCTCGCCGACATCGGCGCCGCGCTGACTCCCGTCGACCGCTGGGGCGGCACGCCGTACGACGACGCCACGCGCGCCGGCCACACCGAGATCGCCGAGTACTTGAAGCAGCGGCGGCCGGCGCAGGCGCGCTCGGCCTAGCGGTTTACTCCGCCCCAGACCCGAGCAGCCCCGAAAGACGCGCTCGCGCGTACGCCCAGTCGCGCAGGACCGTCCGCGTCGAGACGTTGAGCAGCTCGGCCACGGCGTCGACCTCCAGGCCGGCGTAGTAGCGCAGGCGCGCGACCTCCGCCGCGCGCTCGTCCTCTTCGGCGAGCTTGACCAGCGCCTCGTCGAGGGCGAGGACCTGCGTCAGATCGCCCTCTACCTCGAGCTCGTCCAGCTCGAACGAGACGCGGTCGAAGTCACCGCCGCGCTTCTTGCTCCCCACGCGGCGCGCGTGGTCGATCAAGACCCTCCGCATCGACTCGGCCACGGCTCCGAAGAAGTGGCGGCGGCTCTCCCAGTCCATCTCCGTGGTTCCGAGCAGCCGGAGGTAGGTCTCGTTGACGAGGGCCGTCGCCTGCAGGGTGTGGCTTCCCCGCTCGTGTTGCATGAAACCGCGCGCGATCGCGTGGAGCTCTTCGTGGACCAGCGGGAGGAGCTCCTCCCAGACCTCGGTGCCGCGCGACCGGAGGATTTCCGTTACCCGTGCCTTCTTGTCTTTCAAGCGATCGACTCCCCGCCGGCGGTGCAAGACCGTCGGGCTAGCTACGGGCGATAGAATAGCCGCGCGGGCCGCGACGTTCACCGGCAGCGCGCGGCCGGGGAGCGAGGGCCGCGCGCTGCGCTCGCATCGCTACAGGGGCTGCCCGCAGCGCGCCAGCGCCGCCTTGAGGGGCAGCGAAACGAACGGCCCGGGGGAGACCAGGATGCCGGGGCTCGTCGGGACGGACTTCGGGACCTTGTTGCGGTTGCCCTTGAACTTGAAGAACGGGAGCGGCATGTCGTTGCAGTCGGAGATCCCGACCTTGCCGATCACCTTGAGCGCCTCCAGGTCGATGTTCGACGACAGGTTCGTGCGGTAGCCGGGCAGGACGATGCGCTCGTCGTCCGTCCAGGCGCCCGCCTTCGGCGTCAGGATGTTCGGCTGTTGACCGTTGAAGGCGCTGAAGAACCCGCCGTGTCCCACGTAGCCGCTCGAGGGAATCGGGTAGAAGACGCTCCAGCTCGGGAAGGCGCTGTCCTTGCTCACCGCGGTCAGGAAGGGAACGGTGTTGTTGAAGTAGGCCGTCGGCACTCCCTGCCCGTCGGGCACCGTGAAGTTCACCGAGCGCACCATCCCCGAGATGACCAGGCGGTTCGGGTCGGGGAAGTCGACGATGGAGAGCCCGACGTAGTTGTCCGTCGGGCCGAAGCCCCACGCCTTCGTGATGCCGCCGCCCAGGTCGAGCGCCGTCAGCGCGCAGTTGTGCAGCTCCGTGTTGTTGCTGAGCAGGAAGATCTCGTTCGTCAACGGATCGAAGCGGGAGTCCGCTCCAACCTCGAGGTCGTTCGCGAAGACGGGGTTCTGGCTGAAGAAGGAGGAATCCCAGAGCGGCGTCCCGGCGCCGTCCAGCATGAGCGCGAGCACGCCCTGCGCGGTCCCGATCTGGACGAAGTTGAAGTCGAGAACCGGAGCGTTCGTCGAGCCGGTGACGAAGTACCCGCCCGGGAAGCCCGCGCCGGGCACGGGCGGGATGACCTCGACGTTCTCCGCCATGTTGTAGTCGCTGCCCAGGTTGGGGGAATCGAAGTAGCGCTCCCAGATCGGGATGCCGAGCGCGTCCGTCTTCACGACCATCGCCTGCTTGGCGTCGGAGCTTCCGAAGCCGCTGGAGATGAAGCCCGCGATGATGAACCCGTTGTCCACCGGCGTGTGGACGACGCTGAGGCCGTGCGAGTGCTGTCCCAGCGCGAGGTCGTCGTACCGGTTCTGGAACACGACGTTCCCGCCGAGGTCCAGGCGGAGCAGATAGAGCTTGTTCAACCCGCCGACCTCGACGAAGCCGGTGAGAACGTACCCTCCCGGAGCGTGCGCGATGTTGAAGCATCGCTCGTTGCCTCCGGAGTCGAAGACGCGCTCCCAAAAGGGCTTGCCGAGCTCGCTCAACAGCGCCACGTGGATGTCCGTCGCGTCGTTGTTGTTCGGGTCGAAAAGGGTGCCGGCGAAGACGTGCCCGTTGCCGTCGGCGGCGTCGAGAACCGAGTAATGGTCGTGATCCAGGTTGTGCAGGAGGGTGTTCTGATACGTCGTAAAGGCCTGCGCGGCGGCCGTGCCGCCGAGGAGCAAGGCGCCCAGGCAAACGGCGCTTGCTCGCTTCAAACTGCGAATGCTCTTCATTTCGATGGCCGATCCTCTCTTAGGGTTGAGCAATACGCGGCCGCGGCGACCGATGACGCCGTGCGCGTCGGCCCCCTCGACCGACCTCGGCGGGCTTTCGGCCGCGAGGTGGAATGTAGACGCAGCCGTATTGACCGAAGGGCGAGCGGGGTGGACACAAATCCGAGCTTCTAGCCCAGGTTCTGCGGCGTTGGCCTGGTCACGCCCGACGATAGAGCCTGCCCTTCCGCACCAGCAGCTTCTCGAGCTCGACCGCGGCGATCACGACCAGCGGCACGGCGAAGCAGACGCCGAGCTCGCTCCCCGACAGCGGCTGGGTGTGCAGGAGCCCCTGGAGGAACGGAACGTAGAGCACCGCCATCTGCAACCCGACCGTGAGCAGCACCGCGCCCAGGAGCGGACGGTTGGAGACGATCCCCCGCGTGACGAGCGAGTCCCGCTCCGAGCGGATCGTGATCACGTGCGCGAGCTGGCAGAGCGTCAGCGTGGTGAAGACGACGCTCTGCCAGGCGTCCGATCCGCCGTGGTACGACCAGGCCTGCGCGCCGATCGAGAGGAAGCCGATCAGGAGACCGTGCAAGACGACGTGGGCGCCGAGCCCCGCGGCGAAGAGGCTCTCCTCGGGACGGCGCGGCGGCCGGCGCATGATGCCGCGCTCCTCCAACTCCACGCCCAGGGCGAGCCCCGGCAGGCCGTCGGTGACCAGGTTGATCCAGAGGATCTGGATGGGGAGCAGCGGCAGCGGCAGCCCCAGGAACGGCGCGACGAGCAGCGTCAGGATCTCGCCCGTGTTGCTCGTCATCGTGTACTTGACGAACTTGCGCACGTTGTCGAACACGCGGCGTCCCTCGCGAACCGCCTCCACGATCGTCGTGAAGTCGTCGTCGAGGAGCACCATGTCGGCGGCCTCGCGCGCCACGTCGGTTCCGGAGCGGCCCATCGCGATGCCGATCTCGGCGCGCTTCAGCGCCGGAGCGTCGTTGACGCCGTCGCCGGTCATCGCGACGAACTCGCCGCAGCCTTGGAGCGCGCGCACGATGCGGATCTTCTGCTCCGGCGAGACGCGGGCGTAGACGCGAATGCGCTCCGCGCTGGCGGTCAGCTCGTCGTCCGAGAGGCGCGCGAGCTCGACGCCCGTCACGACGCCGTCGCCCTCCTCCATGACGCCGATCCGCCGCGCGATCGCGGCGGCGGTCGCCGGATGGTCGCCGGTGATCATCACCGGGGTGATGCCGGCGGAGCGACACCGCGCGACGGATTCGCCGGCGCCCTCGCGCGGCGGATCGAGCAGCGCGGCGAGGCCCAGGAGCTCGAGGTCCCGCTCCAGCGTCTCCTCGCCGGCCTCGGCGGGCGGCGCGTCGAAGCGCCGTCGCGCGAAGGCGAGGACGCGCAGCCCCTCGCCGGCCAGCGCGTTCGCCGCGGCAAGGACCTCCGCCGCGTTCTCGGACGTGCAATGCTCGAGCACCGCCTCGGGCGCACCCTTCACGTAGGCGACCGCGCCGGACGCCGTGCGGTGCAGCGTGCTCATCCGGCGGCGGTCCGCGTCGAAGGGCGCCTCGCCCAGCCGCGGCAGCTCGGCTTCGAGCGCGCCGCGCTCGTAGCCGCCGTCGCGCGCCGCGTGGAGCAGCGCCACCTCGGTCGGATCCCCCACGTCGCCTTCGGCGTCGTTGACGAGCGCCATGGCGCGACCGAGCTCTTCCCAGGGTCCGTCGGCCGAACCCCGCGCGGGCAAAGCGTCGCGCCGCTCGCTCCCCAACACCAAAGCCTCCACGTGCATGCGCCCTTCGGTCAGCGTGCCCGTCTTGTCGGCGCAGGCGAAGGTGACCGAGCCCAGGGTCTCGACGGCCGGAAGGCGACGCACCAACGCCTGGCGCTTGATCATGCGCCGCGCGCCGAGGGCCAGCGACACGCTGACCACCGCCGGGAGCGCCTCGGGGATGGCGGCAACGCCGAGGCTCACCGCGGTGAGCAACATCAGGCCGGTCGGCTCGCCGCGGACGCGGCCCGCGACGAACACGACGACGCAGATCGCGAAGACGATCACCGCCACCTGCTTGCTGAACCGGTCCAGACGTCTTTGCAGCGGCGTGAGCACGCGGCGCTCCCCCCGGAGCAGGCGCGCGATCCGTCCGAGCTCGGTCGCGAGCCCGGTGGCGACGACGACGCCTTCGCCGTGCCCGCGCGTCACGAGGGTCCCGCGGTGCAGCATGCAGCTCCGGTCGCCCACCGGCGGGTCCGGTTCGTCGACGGCACGCGGGTCCTTCTCGACCGGCACCGATTCGCCGGTCAGCGGCGCCTCGTCCACGCTGAGGTCGGTCGAAGCGAGCAGGCGCACGTCGGCGGTGACCACGTCCCCCGCCTCCGCGCGGAGAAGGTCTCCGGGCACGACCTCGGTCGCCGGGACCTGGCACCACACGCCGTCGCGACGCACGCGCGCCAGCGGTGCCGCGAGCGCGCGCAGCGCCTGCACGGCGCGCTCCGAGCGCAGCTCCTGCACGGCGCCGATGGCGGCGTTCAACGCGACGATGAAGAGGATCACGGCCGCGTCCTGCGGCTCGCCGACGAAGATGCTCAGCGCGGCGGCGCCGAGCAGGACCAGGATCATCAGGTTGACGAGCTGCCCGGCCAGCACGGCCAGGAGGCTCCGCCGCCCGCCCTCGGGCAGCTCGTTGCGGCCGTGCACGCCCAGCCTGCGGCGCGCCTCGGCGCCGGTGACGCCGCCGCGCTCCACGGCGAGCTCGGCCAGGGCCTCCTCGCCCTCGAGGCGGTACCAGGGAACGGCTTCGGGCGCGCGCTGCGTCACGGGCGTGGATGTTAGGGTTCGAGCGATCCCGGGAGAACGCCGCACGGTCCCGGGAGCTCTCCATGCGAGGACGTCCCGGATTCGACGCCACCCGCCGCAACCGGAACATCGGTACGCCCAAGCAGGGACGCGGCAAGGACAACCGACACGGCGTTCCCTGGCCCGACGACCGGCACTTCGCCGAGCGCCTCGTCGATCCGGTCCTCGTGACGCGCGAGACGCCGGGGGAGCCCACTCGCTTCTTCGTCGAGCCGACGCTGCGCGACTTCGTTCACGCCTGCACGATCGACGACGTCGTCCATCTGCTCCGGATGGTGCCCGGTGAGGATCTCGTGGGACTGCGCGTCTTCGTCCTGCGCCAGCCCACCCGCAGGCAGGACGCGCTGTCCCCGGCGTGGGGACGGCTGCGCTACGCCTCCGCGCTCGGCGACGACTCCGGCCCGGCGATCTTCCTCGAAGCGCAGGTCCCCGGACGGAGGCTGCGCTGGCCGAAGCGGCTGGATCGGGACGACGCGAAGGAGCTCGAACGCCTGCGCGCCGACGGGCACGCGGTCGAGAGCGACCGGCGCCGACACGTGCTCCACCCAACGCTCGCTTCGATCCGGTCCACCGTGCTCTTCCGGACGATCCCGCACGAGATCGGGCACTACGTCGATTACCGGCGGAAGGTGCTCGCTCCGGCCGCCGCGGGCGCCTCGCGCCCGGAGCTCGAGGACCGCTTCTGGAGCAGGCCGCGCGACGAGCGCGAGTCCTTCGCGCATCGGTACGCCGACGAGCTTCGCGAGCGCCTCCTCCGCGAGCGCCGGATCCCCTTCCCGCGGCGGCTGGACGACCGCGCGCTGGCGAAAGACGGCGTCGAGCGAGCCTGGTTCGAAGCCTAAGGAACGCCGGCGACAAGCGTCGATAGTGGTACCGCCATGGGATGGCTCGGGTGCTGCGTGTTCGGCGTCGCGGCGGCGTGCGCGTTCGCGGGCGGATCCCGCGCGGGACGGCGCGGTCGCGCGGCGCGCTGGTCGGCAGTCTTGCTCGCGGCTCTAACGCTCTGCGTCGCGTTCCGCTACCAACCGGTGCTTGCGGCGCGCCTCCTTCCCGTCTCGCTGTTCGCGTCGCTCGATCCCTGGATCAGCATCGCGTTTGCACTGGCCTTCTTCGGCTCCGCGATCCCGCAGGTCGAGCAACTGCGCACGCGCCGGGCGGTGTGGGGCATGGCCGCCTTCCTCTTCGCGCTCTCCCTTTGGGGAGCGTGGAGAAGCGCCGCGATGAGCGCGGGCGGCCTGACCGGAGTTCCCGACGCCGAGCGAGGACTCTGCCGACAGACCTCCGGCTTCAGTTGCGGCGCCGCCGCTTCCTCGACGTGGCTGGCCCAGCTCGGCATTCACGCGACCGAGGCGGAGATGGCGTCGCGCTGCGCCACCAACGTCCTGACCGGCACCGGCGAGCTCGGAGTCCTGAAGGGGCTCGGCGAGAAGCTCGCGGGGACGAACCGAGAAGTGGAGCTCCGCCGCGTGGAAGCGGAGTCGCTGGACGAAGTCCCGCTTCCGGCGCTCGCCATCGTCGAACACTCCGCCTTCCTGGACCACTGGGTCGTCCTCCTCGCCTGCGAGAACGGCCTCGTCACGGTCGCGGATCCCTTGTTCGAAGCGGACGACGCGGAACGGGGTCTGCGGATGGAAACCGTCGCCGACTTTCGCTCCTCGTTCGACGGGCTCTTGATCTGCCCAAGCCGTTAGGAGCGCGAGCACGGGCGGCTGGCGGGCTTCCCGCTCGCGCAGGGGTTGGCGAGAAACCGATCTCGGCATAGTCTGCGGAGCCGGTTGCACGGGGCTCACGGGTTCTTGCCGGAACCCGAACGGGAGGAAGAGAGCCATGAAGAGTTCGTTCGCGCTCGCGTTGTTCGTCCTGCTCGTCGCGGCGGAGCGGCCGCAAGCCCAGCGAGCAGAGGTTCCACCGGAGCTGGCGCGGGTGTTGGCCTGCAACGACCTGCGCGCCACGCCGGGGGGAGTCCGGCTCTCGTGCCGCCTGTACGACGCGGAGTTCGGACTCGAGGGATTGCGGGTGCAGCCCAGGTCGGGCCCCACCTGGACCTGGCGCCTCGCCGCGGTGAAGTCGGGCGAGCGCGCGCTCGACGAGACCCGCACGACGGGCGTACGGTCGGAAATCGCTCGCCCGGGCGTCGTGCGCTACGCGCGCGGCGGCCTCGCGGAGGAGTACGTCGTCGGCGTGGACACCTTCGAGCAGCGCTTCGTCATCCACGAGCCGCTGGAGCTCGAGGGGCGCGATCTCGTGATCGACGGCGCCGTCGAGTGCGATGGAACGCTCGAGCGGACGAACGACGGGTGGCGTTGGCGCGACGCCCGCGGCTTCGTCACCCTCGGCGACGTCTACGTCTTCGACGCGGACGGCGCCGCTCTCCCGGCGGCGATGTCGGTCACGTCCGACGCGACAAGGATCGTGATCGAAGGAGAGGCCCTCGCGAGCGCCCGCTACCCCGTGATCGTGGATCCTGAGATCGGAGCCAACGACTTCCGCATCAGCGATATGGGGCCGGATGGAGACGGTTCCTACATCGGGCGCAACCCGGTCGCCGCCTACAACGACACGGACGACGTCTACCTCGTCGTCTGGCACGGAAGCGACGACGCCGGTCTTCTGGCCGTCAACGAAGACGAGATCTGGGGACAGCTCATCGACGGCGCGACCGGCGCGGAGATCGGAGTCAACGACTTCCGCATCAGCAGCATCGGCACGGACGGGTCTTCGAGCTCGCACGCCCGCGAGCCGGCCGTGGCTTACAACTCCACCGACAACGAGTTCCTCGTCGTCTGGGAGGGGCTCGACCTGCTCACCGGCGGGCTCTCCGCTGAGTTCGAGATCTACGGGCAACGCCTGAACGGCTCCACGGGCGCCGAGATCGGCGTCGACGACTTTCGGATCAGCGACGCCGGGCCCGACGGGACCGGCGCCTGGGAGGCCAACCACCCGGCCGTCGCCTACAACCCGACGCACAACGAGTATCTGGTCGTGTGGGAGGGCGAGGACGACATCCCGCCTCTGGTCAACGGGGAGCACGAGATCTTCGGGCAGCGGATCGACGGGGCGACCGGCGCCGAGATCGGAACCAACGACTTCCGGATCACGCACTTCATGACGGACGGGGACGCGGACTTCGACGCCCTGTCCGTCGACGTCGCATACAACCCGACGGGCGACGAGTACCTCGTCGTCTATCAGGGCGGGACGTCTTTTTTCAACGGCGCGGTGGAGATCTACGGCCAGCGCGTCGACGGGGCGACGGGTGCGGGGGTCGGCACGAGCGACTTCCCGATCAGCGCCATGGGACCGGCCGGAAACCCCGCCTTCGAAGGGGAAGCCCCGGCCGTGGCCTACAACCCGACGGACGACGAGTACCTGGTCGTCTGGAGCGGCGACGACGACGACGGGAGCCTCGTGGATCAGGAGTTCGAGATCTACGGGCAGCGCCTCGACGCGACCGGCGCGGAGATCGGAGCCGATGACTTCCGCATCAGCGCGATGGGCGCCGATGGAGACGCGACGTTCGACGCGCTCCTGCCCGAGGTCGCGTACCGCGCGGCGAGCAACGAGTACGTCGTGGTGTGGGACGGGACCTCGTCTCTCAACAAGCTCGAGATCTTCGCGCAGTGGATCGACGGCGCGACCGGCGCGGAGGTCGGCGTCGACGACTGCCGGGTGAGCGACATGGGTCCCGAAGACGACTCGTTCTTCTTCGGCACCTTCCCCGACGTGGCCGTCAACACCGCGAACGGCGAGCTCCTGGTGGTCTGGTTCGGGAGGGACGACACGCCGCCCCTTGCCGGCGGCGAGTTCGAGGTCTTCGGACAGCTCTACGATGGCGTCGCCTTTGTCCCCGCCGCGATCGCGTTCTACGGCTGCGGCACGAACCCGCCGGGCAGCCTGACCCTCGCCGGCGGATCGCCGACGCTGGGCGGCACCGTCACGCTGGCGGTGCACAACCCGCTCGGCACGCAGGCGCCCGGCTCGGCGACGGCGCTCGCGCTGGCGACGACGCCGGACGCCGCCTTCCCGTGCGGCACGCTCCTCCCGGGGTTCGGCATGGCCGGACTCGGAGCGCCGGGCGAGGTGTTGCTCTCGCTGGCGCCGCCGCCGTTCCTGGTCGTCGCCGGACCTCCGTGGCCCGGAGCTCCGACGCCGATCGCGCTCGACGTCCCCGAGAACTGCTCCGGTCTGGGCGTCGACGTCTTCGTGCAGGGAGTCATCGTCGACCCGACCTTCGGCGGAGGAAGCGGCGCCGGCATCGGTTTGACCGACGCGGCGCGGCTCACGCTGGGACTTTGAAGCCACTTGTTCACGCCTTGGAGGCGGAAGAATGAAACTCGCTCAGCTCGCTCTGCTCGCTCCCCTTCTCTTTGGCCCGGAGATCGGCCCCAACGACTTCCGCATCAGCGACATGGGCTCCGGGGGGCCCTTCGGAAGAGCGGAAGATCCAGCGGTCGCCTACAACGGCACCGACGGGCTCTATCTCGTGGTCTGGCAGGGGGAAGACTCGGGCTCCGGAGAGCGAGAGGTCTACGGCCAGCTTCTCGACGCGACGGGCGGGGAGGTCGGAACCAACGACTTCCGCATCAGCGACATGGGGCCCGACGGCGACGACGACTTCGCCGCCCGCGAGGTCGCCGTCGCCTACAACGCGACGGACAACGAGTTCCTCGTGGTCTGGAGCGGCGAAGACCAGGGCGTCAGCGAATCCGAGATCTACGGCCAGCGCATCGACGGCGCGACGGGCGCGGAGCTCGGAGCCAACGACTTCCGCATCAGCGACATGGGACCGGAGGGGAGCATCTTCTTCGACGCGTTCCATCCCGCCGTCGCGCACAACCCGGCCGCCAACGAGTACGTCGTCGTCTGGTCGGGAGATGACAACACGGCGCCGCTCGCGGACGAGGAGTTCGAGATCTTCGGACAGCGCATCGACGGCGCGACGGGAGCCGAAGTCGGGACCAACGACTTTCGCATCAGCGACATGGGGCCGGACACCGGCGGAGGGTTCTTCGACGCCAACGAGCCGCACGTCACCTACAACGCTCTCGATGACGAGTACTTCGTCGTCTGGCGCGGAAGCGACGACGTCGGCCCGCTGGTCGGCGGGGAGATCGAGATCTTCGGCCAACGGCTCGACGGCGCGACGGCAGCCGACGTCGGGACCAACGACTTCCGGATCAGCGACATGGGGCCCGACGGCGTTCCCGGCTTCGACGCCTTCGACCCGGTCGCGGCCTACAACCCCACCGACGGCGAGTACCTCGTCGTCTGGTGGGCGGAGGACGACACGCCGCCGCACGTCTTCGCCGAGCACGAGATCTACGGTCAGCGCATCGACGCCTCGACCGGATCCGAGGTCGGTGCGAACGACTTTCTGATCAGCGACATGGGGCCCGACGGCGACACGGGCTTCATCGCCAAGGATCCCGGGGTCGCCTACAGCTCCGCGGCCGGCGCTTACCTCGTCGTCTGGAGCGGAGACGACGACACGGCGCCCCTCGTCAACGGCGAGTTCGAGATCTTCGCGCAGGTGCTGGACGGGCCGACGGGAGCAGAGCTCGGACCCAACGACTTCGCGCTGAGCGACATGGGGCCGGCGGGCGTGACCTTCTTCGGCGGATTCTGTCCGGACGTCGCCTACAACCCCACCGACGACGAGCTCCTGGTCGTCTGGTACGGCGACGACGACGTAGGCGGTCTGGGCAACAACGAGTTCGAGGCCTTCGGCCAGCGACTCCTGCTCTGCTCTTCCGCCGGAGCGTCCGCCGAGGTCGCTCGCCTCGGATCCCCGCCCAATCCCTCCGCCTTGCTGCCGGGCCTGACGAGCGGGCCGGTCATCGGCTCCACCTGGGATCCGGTCGTCGACCACTCGACGTTCCTTCCCGGCGCCACCTTTGACTTCCTGGGCATCACGGCCACCGCGGTCAACCTCGACCTGTCGCCGCTCGGGACCCTGCTCTGCGATCCCGCGCTGATCGTCACGATCGAAACGGTCGCGGCCGGAACTCCCTTCGCCGTGCCGGTTCCTCCCGACTGCATCTTCGTGGGCGTCGGCGTTTGCACGCAGGGCGCCTCCGTGGACGCCCTCGGCACCATCCGTCTCACCAACGCGCTGGACGTCACGATCGGCAGTTTCTAGCGGCCGGCCTGGCTCAAGCCGCGCACACGAAGTCGCGCCCCTCGTCGAGCTTCAGCTCGGCGAGCGCCGCGCGGATCTGCGCCCGCGCCTCGGCGCCCGCCACCGACACGACCAGGCGGCGCGGTCGCAGGACGCGGAGCTCCTCCGGCGGGACGACGGGAGCGCCGTGGATGCGCTTGCCCAGGCGGCGCGGGTGCACCTCGACGACGTGCGAGAAGCGCTTCCCGTGCCGGCGCAGCTCCCCGGCGAGCTTGCGGCCGGTGCGGCCGTAGCCCCAGAGCACGTAGTCCTCGTGCGCCGCCAGGAACGAGCTCGCCAGGAACGCGGCCCGGCAGCGCTGGAAGGCCTCGATCGAGAAGGCTCCGCCGGAGCGCGACAGGCTCCCGCCGCGCAGGCGCCACGCGAGCAGCTTCCGCGGGACCACGCCGACGTCGCCGCCCGCCTCGACGACGAGCCGCAGGAAGAGATCCCAGTCCTCGGGCCAACCGCGGTCGCGCCATCCGCCCGCGCGCCGCAGCGCGTCGGCGCGGAGCATCAGCGTCGGATGCCCCACCGGCATCTCGATCCAGGCGTCGCGCCGCACGCACGCCGCGGTGCGCATCGAGTTGAGCCAGCGCTCGTACTCGCGCATCCCGTCACCGAGCTCGGCGCGCGGAAAGTACCGCACGTGCGAGCCGACGCCGACCCACTCGGGGTGCGCGTCGAGCGCCGCCGTCTGGCGGCGCAGGCGGTCGCGGTGCATCAGGTCGTCGGCGTCGAGCACCGCGACGTACTCGCCGCGGCAGAGCTCCAGCCCGCGGTTGCGTGCCTCCGCGACGCCGAAGGGCTCGCTACGGAGCAGGCGAAAGCGCTCCTCTTCGGGGACCCGCACCGCGCGCCGCGAACCGTCGTCGACGACGACGCACTCCCACTCGCGCATCGTCTGCCGCGCGACCGTGGCGAGCGCCGCGTCCAGGGACTCCTGCGAGTCGCGCACGGCGACGAGCACGGACACCCGGGGTCGCTCTTTCGCAGAGTGGCTCACGGCCGGGCATCCTAGCTCTCCCGCCCGGGATCCGCCGGGTCGCTACGGGCAGATCGCGGCCCGCAGCCCGTGCGTCAGCGCGACACCGCCCGGACCGCCGGGGTCGGAGACCGCGGCCTGGAAGAACACCTCGAGCCCGATCAAGACCGGGCTGGGGGGAACGGGCGTCGTGAGCAACCCGATGCCCTGCCCCGGGCCACCGGCCGACAGCGCCACCGGCAGGCTGAGCACGAGCTGGCCGGGATCGATCAGGATCGTCCCGAAGCCGAGGTCGAGCGAACCGGTGCCGAGCGACGCGAAGACGGTGGCGGTCGATCCTCCGAGCCCGTTGGTGACCGCGACGCCGAAGCTCGCGCTCCCGATCTGCGGCGGACCGCCGATCCCCGAGAGGTTCGGACCGAATCCGCCCGAGCCGGAGGTGCCCTGGCCGTAGGCGAACGGGCTCGTGCAACCCGTGCCGATCTGCGCCGAGGTGCAGAGCTCGAAGAGCGTGCCCGAGGGTGACAGGACCTGGACCTCGAAGGCGTACAACCCGTCCGCGACCTGCCCGCCGCCGTCGTCGAGCTGATCCCAAACCTCCGTGACCGACGTCCCCGGGGGAATCGGAACCGTCGAAGGCAGGCAGATCGGAAGCAGCACCTCGTCGCCGTCGCACTCCTGATTGCGCACCGCGAGGATCAGGCAGGGCGTCGGCAGCTCGTAGACGCAGGCGGCCGAGTTGTTCTTGAGCTCGACCGTGATCGGCTGGCCCGGCGCCGCGAGCGTCGGCGTGGCGGTGAGCTGCAGGTCGTTGATCGGGTCGAGAACGCACTGCGCGTGCGCCGTGGCGGGCAGCGCGACGAGCAGGACGGGGAGCAGGTACGTCTTCATCAGGGACCTCCTGGGACTGATTGTGGAGGCTCCCGCGCGGGAAGGGGAGTGCAAAAAAACGAGCGCCCGGACGACGCGTGCATCGTCGCCCGGGCGTGTCTTCTCGGTCAGATTCGAACGCGACCTGGCCGCGGTCTCGCCCCGCCTAGGGGTGCTGAACGACGGGGCTCGTCGCCGGCGCCCTTTGGTGCTGCAACGCGGGGCCGGAACTGGATGGTATCTGCCTGAGCAACACCGTGAAGTCCCCCTGGTCGCCCTGGTAGCCGCCGACCGCGATGTAGTAGGTCCGTCCGGCGACGATCGGGAAGTCGACCTCGGACAATAGGCCGCAATGATCGTCGTTGCAGCCGAGCTCGATCAGCGAGCCACAGCTCCCGTCGAAGACGGCGAGGACCGTGTCGAAGTTCGCCGAGGCGGGGCCCGGGCAGAACGTCGCGGTCCCCTTGCCGGTAACCGTCGCCTGGAAGGAATACCAAACGTCGCTTCCCAGGCCGCCGCAACTCGCCGGCGAAGAGCTGGTCGTCGCCCCGACGTTCGAGCCCGAGGTGAGCCCGGGGAAGATCGGCAAAGCCTGGTTGCACTCGTCGGCGAGCCCCGACTCCGAGAACGACAGGGTGAAGTCCCCCTGATCGCCCTGGTAGCCGCCGACCGCGACGTAGTAGGTCGCACCGGCCGTCGTCGGGAAGACGATCTCCGACAGGGTGCCGCAGGTCTGGTCGTTGCACGCGATCTCGGTCAACGAGCCGCAACTCCCCGAGAAGGCCGCCAGGACCGTGTCGAAGTTCGCCGTCGCGCCGGGGGCGCAGAAGCTGATCATCGCCGTGCTCGTGGTACCCGCCTGGAAGGTGTACCAGACGTCGCTGCCCATCGCTCCGCAGTTCCCCGTGGGGAAGCTCATGGTGGCCGCCAGGTTGGAACCGGAGGTCAACCCCTGGGACAGGGGCAGCGCGTCGGTGCACTCGTCGGCGACCGCGGCCACGTTGAGTTGTGCGGACACGGTGGTCGCTGAGCCGCAGGAGTTGGTGACCTGGCAGTAGTAGTTGCCGGCATGCGACGGCGACACCGATGGGATGGTGTACGGAACCGAGGTCAGCATGGTCCCTCCGCCGGCCAAGGGGACGCCGTTCCGGAACCAGGTGTAGGAGTAAGGCGGCGTGCCCGCCCACGAGGCGTTGAAGGTCACGCTCTGCCCCACGTCCTTCGTCTGGCTGGACGGTTGGCCGGTGATCGACGCGCCGACGCACGGCGCAGGGGTGGTGTACTCCCACGTCTGGTTCCCGCCGAGGGGGAACCCGCCGTGCATCACGACGCGCGAGCGGTTCGTGTCGTACACCATCGAGTGCCCGGACTTCGCGCCCGGTGAGGAGGCGGGCGAAACCTGAACCCAGGACACGCCGTCCCATTCCCACGTGTCGTTGAAGTAGTTGTACGGCGGCCCCGTGCCGTTGCCGCCGCCGAACAGCACGACCTTGCCGGTGGACGCGTCGTAGGTCATCGAATGTCCGGAGCGGGGGCTCGGTCCGCCCGTGGCAACCAGGCTCCAGCTCGTTCCGTTGAACTCCCAGGTATCGCCCAGGTAGGAGTAGTTGCCGAAGAAGTCGACGGTGTCCCCTCCGAACAAGACGACCCGCTGCCGGGCGCTGTCGTAGGCCATGGCGTGTGCCTCTCTGGGGCTCGGCCCGGGTCCGGAGAACTGACCCCAGCCGATCCCGTTCCAGAACCACGTGTCGCCGAGCTCGGTGGACGAACCCATCCGTCCGCCGAAGAGCACGGTTTGTCCCATCGCGGCGTTGTAGACCATGTCGTGATTCACCCGCCCCGACGGACCGAACGGTTGCACCAGAAAGACCCACGTCGATCCGGTCCAGACCCAGGTCTCGTTCAGGTGCGTGAACGGGCTCGCTACCAACTGACCTCCGAACATGACGCAGTTTCCGATGTTCGCCTGGTACGCCATCGCCGCTCCGGCCCGGGCGTCGGGGCCCGACGAGGTGATCAGCGACCAGGACGAGCCGTCGAACTCGTACGTGTCGTCGTCGTTGAAGCCGATTCCGCCGTACATCACGACGCGGTCCCGCGCCGAGTCGTAGGCCATCCCGAAGGAGGTGCGGGTTGGACCGTAGGTTTCCAGGTCCCAGTTCTGCGACGCGGCGCTCGAGCAGAGGAACGCGGCGGCGGCCGCGCTTCCCAGAAGCAGCCGAGCAGGACTCAAGACGACGTTGGAACGCAACTCACGCGCGTTTGGATTCTCGTTCATCAGGTGTTCTCTCCAACTCGGACCCTGTTCGCCGCTGAGCCGCATGCCCGGCGGTCGAGTCCACGCGCCGCTGAGTGCTCGCTCCCGGCTTCCCGGGACGCCCGATCCGTGTTTTTCTCACGCGCGGCCGTTCACCCGGTTTTTCGTCGATTACCCTGTCCCGAGAGCTGCTTCCACGACACTCGGAGGCGTGGAAGTCACGGGTCGGAACCGACCCGAGCACCCATGGAATCCACCTCGAGAGACCCGAGGGAAATCGCTCGCGACGCCCTGGTGTTCGCTTCGGATCAACTCGGCCCGGCGAGCGAGCGCCACCTGACGGACGCGGGATCGCAAGCGCTGGTCCTCTCACACCTCCGCACCGGGGCGACGCTCGAGGACGCCGTGCTGACCGAGATCCACCGCGCCGCTCGAGACGACCGCGAGATCGCGGGAGAGTTCCTCGCGTTCTTCCTTGCCATCCTCGTCGGGAACCGGACCCCGCGCATCTCGGACGGGCTCCGCCGCTTCCTCGACACGGCGGACCTGGTGCAGTCCGTGGTCGGCGACGTGTGGACGGAGCTCGGCGAGCTCCGCTTCGAAGGTCAGGCGAGCTTCCTGGCGCTCCTCGCCAAGCGCCTGTCGTGGAAGGCCGCGGGTCACGCGCGAGCCAAGCGCGGAGCAACGCGCCGCGAGGATCTTCGGGAGCCGCTCTCCGAGAGCGCTCCGCCGCCGAGCGAGAGCCCGGGCGCGGCGACGCTGGCGGAGCTGACCGAGGAGCGACAGCGGCTCATCCTGGCCCTGCTCAGGCTGCCCGAACGCGACCGCCTGCTCGTGCGGCTGCACCTTCGGGGGGAGTCCATCGGGGGTATCATGGCCGAGACCGGCCTTTCGTATGAAGCGGCGCGGAAGGCGCTGCGAAGGGCGATGGCTCGCGCCAGGAGCTTGATCGCCCATCGGGAGCGGTCGTCGTCGCCGGCTCGCTGACGATGGAGGGTCGGGGATAGAGGAAGGGTCGAGATGGGAGAAGAGCCCGCGTCCGCTCGAGGGGAAGCCCAGCGCATCTTCCAGGAGTTCCTGAGCGCCGTCCGCCAGGGGCAGGCGGTCGACACCGACGGGTTGATCGAGTCGTGTCCCCGCTTCGCGCGGGACGAGCTCGCGGCGCTCCTGAGCGACTTCGAGGAGCTTCGCGAGGTGCTCAACGAAGAGCCGCGAGGCCTGACGGAAGGCGCGGTCATCGGCGACTTCAAGCTGATCCGGGAGCTCGGCAAGGGCGCCGTGGGAATCGTCTGGGAGGCGGAGCAGCTTTCGCTCAAACGACCGGTCGCGCTCAAGTTCCTCCACCCGCACTACTCGCTCGCCCCCACCTCGCTCCAGCGCTTTCAGCGGGAGGGCGAGGCCGGCGGCCGCGTGCAGCATCCGGGCATCGTTTCCATCTTCGCGATCGGCGAGGCCGAGGGTCATCACTACATCGCCCAGGAGCTCGTCTCGGAAGGCCAGACGCTCGCGGATCGGATCGCGGAGGCGCGCGAGTCCGCCGAGCTTCCGGCGAGCTACTACCGGGAGACGGTCGAGCTCATCCGCGCGGTGGCGTCGGCTCTACAGGTCGCGCACGACGCGGGCATCATCCACCGCGATCTCAAACCGTCGAACATCCTCCTGGACGAGAACGACGCGCCGAAGATCGGCGACTTCGGCCTGGCCAAGCTGCACGACGAGCTCTCCCTCTCGCGCAGCGGCGACCTGACCGGCACGCCCTTCTACATGAGCCCGGAGCAGGCCGCCTCGAAGCGGATGGGCATCGATCGCCGGACGGACGTGTTCTCGCTGGGCGCGACGCTCTACGAGTGCCTCACGCTCTCGCGGCCTTTCGCCGGCGACACGAGCCAGCAGGTGCTCCGCAAGATCCTCGTCGACGAGCCACCCGATCCGCGCAAGCTCCGCTCCAAGCTTCCGGCCGAGCTGGCGGTCATCTGCCTGAAGGCGCTCGAGAAGAACCCGGATCGCCGGTACCAGAGCGCGCGCGATCTCGCCGAGGACCTGCGGCGCTGGTCCGCGAACGAGCCCATCGCGGCGCGGCCGCCGAGCTCGTTGCGGCGAGTCGGCAAGTGGGTTGCCCGCCGCCCGGGATGGAGCGCGGCGATCGGGCTGGCGGTCGTGGGATTGCCGTCGAGTTCCGCGCTGTCGGTGCGGATGGTTGAGGCCAAGTCGCGGGCGGTGAGCAGTGCGCTCGAAGCCAAATCGGAGGCCGAGGAAGCCCAACGCCAGCGCGAAGCGGCAGACCTGGTGGCGACCTTCCTCGTCGAGCTCTTCGACGCGCAGAACCCAAGCATCGCGAAGGGAGAGCTGCTTTCCCCCCTGGAGCTCCTGGCACGCGGCGAGGAGCGAGTGTGGAAAGACCTCGAAAGCCGCCCGCTCGTCCAGGCCCGTCTCATGCAGGCGATCGGGCAAGCTTTCTCGTCGATCGGCGCCTACCACAAAGCGGAACCGTTGCTGCTTCGCGCATACGAGCTGCAAAGCGAGCGGCTCGGAGCGAAGAACCTCGACACCCTGAGTACGATGCACGCCCTCTCCGTCGTCTACTTCCATCAAGCGCGCCTGGACGAAGCCGAACGGCTCATGGCGGAATGCTTGAAACTCCGGCGCGAGGTGCTCGGCGAAGAGGACCCGGAAACTCTCTGGACGATGCGCAACCTGGGAGCCATCTACGTTCAGCAAGGCCGAGTCGAGGAAGCGAGGCTGCTCTATCAAGAGTGCCTGGAGACCGGCCGCCGAGCGCTGGGCGAGGACGACCCGTACCTGCTTGGCCCGATGGACGGCCTGGGCTCGCTTCACCAGGACGCTGGCCGCTACGAGGAGGCCGCGCGCGTCTATCGAGAGAGCTTGGAGCTAGTCTCGAGTTTGGCCCTTTTCCGAGTGGCCGGAGTCGCGGATCCTCGCCAGGGATTCTCGAGATTGAGAATCTGATGTGAGTCGAGCAGTCGCAGG